>JAKDMQ010000003.1 GCA_030452265.1 Nitrococcus sp. | reverse complement strand
GATGACATCCTATTGATTCCAGACTACTCGGAGGTTTTGCCTCGGGACGTGGAGCTGCGCAGCTACTTCACGCGCGGGATCGAGCTCAATATCCCATTGGCCTCGGCGGCCATGGATACCGTGACCGAGGCGCGCCTTGCCATTGCGCTAGCCGCGCAAGGCGGTATTGGGATCATTCATAAGAACATGGCCATCGAGCAGCAGGCTATGGAGGTGCTGCGGGTCAAGAAATTTGAAAGCGGGGTGATCAAGGAGCCGATTACCGTAGGACCCCAGACCAGCATCCGCGAGGTGCTGGATCTCATGGGCGTGCACTGCATCTCGGGGGTGCCGGTCGTGGAGGGCGAGAGTCTGGTCGGTATCGTCACCAGCCGCGACCTGCGTTTTGAAACCCGGCACGATGCGCCGGTGACCATGGCGATGACGCCAAAAGAGCGCCTGGTCACGGTACGGGAAGGGGCGGAGCGTGACGAGATCCAGCAGCTCCTGCATCAATATCGCATCGAGAAGCTGCTCGTAGTCAACGAGCACTTCCAGCTGCGCGGGATGATCACCGTGAAGGATATCCAGAAAGCGCAGGATTATCCGAGCGCATGTAAGGACGAGCACGGCAGGCTGCGGGTCGGCGCCGCCGTGGGCACGGGGCAGGGAACCCAAGAGCGGGTCGGCGCACTAGTGGAGGCCGGTGTCGACGTCATCGCGGTGGATACCGCCCACGGCCATAGCCGCGGCGTGATCGAACGGGTCAGATGGATCAAGGCGCACTATCCCGAAGTCCAGGTGGTCGCCGGCAACATCGCCACGGCGGAGGCGGCGCGGGCGCTCGACGAGGCTGGTGCGGATGCGGTCAAGGTGGGTATCGGGCCCGGCTCGATCTGCACCACCCGAGTCGTCTCAGGGGTCGGCGTGCCGCAAATCTCGGCGATTGTCAATGTCGCCGAGGAGGTGAAACGCTCCGGGCTGCCCATTATTGCCGACGGCGGCATTCGTTTCTCCGGTGATGTCGCCAAGGCCATCGCGGCCGGCGCACATGCCGTCATGATGGGCGGAATGTTTGCCGGTACGGAAGAGGCGCCGGGGGAGGTGGAGCTCTATCAGGGACGCTCTTATAAATCCTATCGCGGCATGGGCTCCATCGGCGCCATGGCGCAAGTCTCGGGCTCCTCGGACCGTTATTTTCAGGAAGGTATCGACGAGGTTGAAAAGCTGGTGCCGGAGGGTATCGAGGGCCGGGTGCCTTACAAGGGCAATCTGGCGGCCATCGTTCAGCAGCTCATGGGGGGCTTACGCGCCAGTATGGGCTACTGCGGTTGCGCCAATATCGAGGCGTTTCGGACTCGGACCCGGTTTACCCGGATCACCCAGGCGAGCGTGCGCGAGAGTCATGTGCATGACGTGAATATCGTCAAGGAAGCCCCGAATTATCGGGTGGACTGAGCGCACGCATTCGCGGCGAGGGCGCCGCTCCCACACAATAGTCCACGGAAGCGCGAGAGCGGCGCCACCGCCGCGAGCTCCCGCGGCGCTCCATTACACATCAGGAACCCCATGCCCCAGGACATCCACGCCCATCGCATCCTCATCCTCGACTTCGGCTCCCAGTACACGCAGCTCATCGCCCGGCGCATTCGCCAAGCCAACGTCTACTGCGAGATTCACCCCTGCGACTGGCCGGCGCGCGAGATCGAGGCGTTTGCCCCCATGGGAATCATCCTCACCGGCGGCCCGGAATCGGTGCACATCGATAATGCGCCGCGCATCCCCGATAGCGTCTTTCGACTGGGGGTGCCGGTGCTTGGTATTTGTTACGGCATGCAGGCGATGGCAACGCAGCTTGGCGGACGAGTCGAGCCCAGCACGCAAAAGGAATTTGGCTATGCGCAGGTGCGTGCGCGCGGTCATTCTTGGCTGCTGCTCGGTATCGAGGACCACACTAATGCCGAAGGGCACGGCCTGCTGGATGTCTGGATGAGCCACGGCGACCGGGTCAGCGTGCTGCCCGACGGCTTCAAGGTGATTGCCGGCACCGAGAGCACTCCCATTGCCGGCATTGGGGATGATGAGCGGCGTTTTTATGGGTTGCAGTTTCATCCGGAGGTGACCCACACGCCCCAGGGACAGCGAATACTGCAGCGCTTCGTTGGTGAGATTTGTGGCTGCTCGGGGCGATGGACCGCCGGCAACATCATCGAGCACAGTATCCGCCGTATCCGGGAGCAGGTGGGTCGAGATAGCGTGCTGCTTGGTCTATCTGGCGGCGTTGATTCCTCGGTGCTGGCCGCCTTGCTGCAGCAGGCGATCGGCGATCAGCTCACATGTGTCTTCGTGGACAATGGCTTGCTGCGGCTCGACGAGGGCAAGCAGGTCATGGCGACGTTCGTCCGTCATATGGGCGCGCGGGTGATCTACGTCAATGCCGAGGATCGCTTCCTCGCGCGCTTGGCGGGGGTGGTTGACCCTGAGGATAAGCGCAAGCTCATCGGGCGTACCTTCATTGAGGTCTTCGAGGAAGAAGCCAGTAAGCTTGACGTTACCTGGCTCGCCCAGGGCACTATTTATCCCGATGTGATCGAATCCGCCGGCGCTAAGACTGGCAAGGCACAGCTCATCAAGTCGCACCACAATGTCGGTGGCCTCCCAGAGCAAATGAACCTGCGATTGCTAGAGCCGCTGCAGACACTGTTCAAAGACGAGGTCCGCAGCATCGGGCTGGAGCTCGGATTACCCGCCGACGTAGTTTATCGCCATCCGTTTCCAGGGCCGGGTCTCGGCGTGCGGATTCTGGGTGAGGTGCGCAAGGAACACGCGCAGGCGCTGCGCCAAGCGGATGCCATCTTTATCGAGGAGTTGCGCCGTTGCGAGCTCTACGATCGAGTCAGCCAGGCGTTTGCGGTCTTTCTGCCAGTGAAGTCCGTGGGTGTCACCGGAGACGGGCGGCGCTATGAATACGTAATCGCGCTGCGAGCGGTGGAGACTACCGATTATATGACCGCGAAATGGGCCCATCTGCCTTATGAGCTACTGGGAAAGGTCTCGCGCCGGATCATCAACGAAACCGAGGGAATATCCCGGGTTGTCTATGACATATCCGGCAAACCACCAGCCACGATCGAGTGGGAATGATCCCCCGTCTGGCACCCACCGGCACCACCAAGCATCAAATCAACCGTAATCCCGCATCATAGCTGCATTCGCGTCGTTTTTGTCGGGCACTGACTAGCAACGACACGCACGCCCAAGCAGCTTTTTTCCATGGTATTGTTGATGGTATCATCAGACTCGCTGCCTCAATCGCGACTGAATACCATAACAGTTTGGATCGGGTAAACATGGTATTATAATTACATAACATATTGATTAGTACATATAAAATAGTAATAATAGCTATGATTTGAGTCATGGTATTGCCGCAAGAAAGAAGAAGTAGTCATGCTGACCGATACCAAACTGCGAAACCTGAAGCCTAGAGACAAGCTCTACAAGGTGAACGACCGGGACGGACTCTACGTAGCGGTGACGCCAGCAGGGTCCATCTCCTTCCGGTACAACTATGCGATCAGCGGCCGACAGGAGACGCTGACCATAGGCCTGTATGGATCAGGTGGCATCACATTGTCGGAAGCGCGAGAACGACTGAACGAGGCGAAGAAGATGGTTTCTGCCGGCAAATCACCGGCAAGGGAAAAGTCACGTGACAAGACGCGCGTGAAGGATGCCAAGACCTTCGGCGCATGGGCCGAAAAGTGGCTGCGTGGCTATCAAATGGCTGACTCGACGCGCGATATGCGCAAGTCGGTGTATATACGCGAGCTGAAGACGCGGTTTGGTAATCAAAAGTTAAGCGAAGTCACGCATGAGGATTTGCGGGCATTGACCGATGCCATCGTTGACAGGGGAGCCCCAGCCACGGCGGTGCATGCCCGTGAAGTGGTGTTGCAGGTCTATCGTTGGGCGATCGAACGCGGGCAGAAGGTAGAGAACCCGGCCGAGATGGTGCGCCCGACAAGCATCGCCAGATTCGAGCCGCGCGACCGCGCGTTGACACCAGCCGAGATTGGTTTGATGTATCGGTACGTGGAGCGGGTGGGGACGTCACTGCAGTTTAGGGCGGCGGTCAAGCTGCTATTGCTAACGATGGTTCGAAAATCGGAGCTGTCCAATGCCACATGGTCGGAGGTAAATTTCAGCGAGGCACTTTGGACTATCCCAAAAGAGCGGATGAAACGGAGGAACCCGCATCTAGTATTCCTGTCTCGTCAGGCGCTCGATATCTTCATTGCACTCAAAACTTTTGCCGGCGGCTCTGAATATGTACTCCCATCGCGGTATGACACGGATCTGCCCCTGAGCAGCGCAACCTTGAATCGGGTCCTGAGTCTGGTGTACCAAGCTGCCCAGAAGGCTGGTGAGCCGCTCGGCAAGTTCGGTCCTCACGATCTTCGCCGCACGGCCAGCACACTGCTGCACGAGGCAGGCTACAATACAGATTGGATTGAGAAGTGCCTTGCCCATGAGCAGAGGGGCGTGAGAGCTGTCTACAATAAGGCCGAGTACCGGGAACAGCGTACGGCGATGTTGCAGGACTGGGCTGACATGATCGACGAGTGGACTATCGGGCGACGTCACTAGCGCCAGGCCGCGCCGCCTGTGCTCCGGATTCCTTTCTCGACTCGATCCATTCCTCCACTTCGGCCAGGTCCCAGGCGACGTTACGGCTTGTGAGTGCGATGCGGCATGGAAAGTCTCCGCGCTTCTCCATGTTGAAAATGGAGCGTTCCGACAGCGGGATCATAGCCAGCAGAGTCTTCCGATTGATGAGTGTCTTTCTCGCCAGGGTTCGGTATCCTTCGTCCATCGATTCTCTCCTGTCCCTGCACAATGCAGACCCCGGGGTTCAGACTGTGCAATGCCATCGACATTAGCACGGTGCGAACTTTTTTGACAAAGGTGGAATGTTTAGCAAAATGATAAGCACTTTGCTGGGCCAGCAAATGTCAATCAGGATTGCCGGACTTGATTAGCGAGACGCGCCGTGAGCGATGCATTCACGACACCGGTACCCGCCTAAGGTCTTCCTACCTCGGTTCACGCAGTAAGCGAGTACGTTCACACCACCTCGCCCTTGAACACGACGACGCCGCATATCGTGGCATCGGTGTTCACCTCGATGATGCGGTGAGGCCAGTCGGGGTTAAGGGCTTTCAGGTACTGACGCCCTTCTTCGATGATCAACTGCTTGAAGGTCGCCTCGTGGGAGTCCTCTAAGCGAACCACGACGTAGCGGCCGCTGACCGTGGTGACCTGGGGATCAACGAAGATCAGGTCGCCATCGTGGAATTTCGGCTCCATGCTTTCCCCGCGCACCCTTAGCACGAACGTTTCGCGGCTACACCGGACCGGACACGGCAACAGGTCCTCGGCATCACCAAGTTCGAAGTTGCCCGCGATTTCCACCCATCCTCCGGCCTGCACCCATGAGATCAGCGGGTGCAAGCCGCGGACCTCAGGACCGGGTTCGGCGTTGAATATGGCCTGATCTTCCGTGACCAGTTCATGAGATTCATCCATCCATCCGTTTGGCTTGCTCATGGCCCGCTCGAGCTTCGTCGCCAGATCGTCACCGACGCCGCGTGGCGTTCCCTTCGGCGTGGTGAGCTGGTTGCGAATCTGACTCAAGTAGGACTCGCTCGTATTGGCGAGGCGGGCAAGCGCGGCAGCCGATCCGGCCTCGGCAACCAGGAGCTCGAGATTGCTCAGCCGCATCGCCTCATGCCTTCGCTTCATCGCATACGCCGGGTTCGTGTTTAGCACAGTGGTAAAGATAAATCTGCTAACTGCGTCTTGGCAAGAGGATCGGCATAGCGCTAATGTCTTGCGCATGGAGCTAATACAATTTCTCAGGGAAGCGAGTAAGCGGGAGCGTGCAGACGTTGCGGTCGTCTGCAATGACTCGGTGTCCTACCTCTACCAGTTGGCCGGCAAGCATCGCTACGCCAGCGCCCTGATGGCGGCGCGTATCGAGGCGCAAACCCGGGAAGTCGCGGCACGCTCCGGCGGCCGGCTCGAAACCGTGCCCAGCGAGAGCCTGGTGCGCTACCCGGAAATCTACGAGCGCGCCGAGCCCTACCTCATGGTCGCGGAAGATCGGCCATGACCAACAAGGCGGACCGACGTGATGCCGGCGCCGGAGAGGCGTGCGGCGCGCCCCTGGAGCTCATGACGCTCGATGTCGCCCGAATCAACCCGTACGAGCACGATCCCCGGCGTGTGCCCAATGTGGAATACCACCGCATCAAGGACTCGATTCGGGTTGACGGCCTCACCCAGCCGCTCGTGGTCACCCAGCGACCCGGCGAAGCCCACTACATCGTCCATGCCGGCGGAAATACCCGGCTGCGGATTCTGAAGGAACTGTTCGAAGAAACCGGCGAGAAGCGTTTTGCCGCCATCCCCTGTGTGATTCGGCCATGGACCCGCGAGGCCGACGTCCTGCTCGCCCACCTCAAAGAGAACGACCTGCGCGCTGAGCTCACCTTTCTCGACAAGGCGCGGGCCGTTGCAGATGCCAAGCGGTTTCTCGAGGAGGCTGCGGGAGAATCCTTCACGCAGGCGCAGCTCGCCGAAGCGCTGCGCCGATGCGGCTACGCTCTGAGCCAGGGTCTCATCTCACAGATGGCGTACGCGGTGGAGCGGCTTCATCCTGCTCTCTCGCAGGCCTTGGAGGGCGGTCTCGGCCGCCCGCAAGTGGCCAAGATCCGCTCGCTCGATCGCGCGGCCCGAACCATCTGGCTGAAGCGTACCGTCGCTACGCAAGAGGAATACGACCAGGCATTCGAGACCTTGTGCCGGCGCTACGACACGCCGGAATGGGACATCGCGAACCTGCGCCGGGCGCTCGAGGCGGAGATTGCCGAGCGGGCGGACATCAACATCCATGCGGTCAGCCTTGAGATCGAGGCGCGGTTGTCAGGACGCGAGTTCGAGCCCCCTGCGCGAGAGGCGATCGCCCAAGTTGACTCGCCAATCGAGGAATCTACAGAGCCCGGGCAAGAAGGCTCCGCTGGGAATACCCAAGCGTCTCCCGTGCCAAGCGTTGGAACCGGGTCGCCCGCTGCCGACGCAGGCAGATTGGTTGCCGAGGCCACGACTGGCGCTGGACATCAGGAGCCTGTTGGCGACCAGGAACCTGAGAACGATAGCGCAGGCGAAAAACCACTCGTCTCCATCGGTTCGCGAGCCCAAGCAGACGTGAAGTCGCTGCGTGCACGCCTTTGGGTCCTCGCGAGCCGACTCGCCCAGCGCAACGGCCTCGGTGATCTCGTACACCCACTCTCCGGTCACGGTCTCGGCTTCGTGCTGCACGACGTTCCCGATCCGGCGCTAATCGAGCAGCTCGACGAGGATGCCCTGGCGCAAGTGTCAATGGTCTGGTGGCACCTTGCCGCGTGTGCCGAGCTCACCGTTGCGCCGCTCGAAGCACTGCTACCCTGCCTGCCGGAGGAATCCGTTCTGCGCCGCGCACTGGTCGACCAGGACGCCGGGTTGCTCTTCGCCAGCGTCTGGACGCTCGATCCCGGGCACATGGGCTACCGACTCTGGTGCCGGCTGGATGACCGCGACTGGCAGGATCTTCTGGGCCTCATGGACACCTATCGGGCACTGCGTCGGAACGCGGCGGCCGACGATAAGAACCTCTGGAGTCGCGCATGATCGGCACCAAGGAAGCCGATCTCGTCACCGCCGTGTTGCTCTACGCGATGCGCAGCCTCGCCGAGGGTGATCAGCACGCACTGCGTGCGATGCAGTTCGGGCCAAGGGAGATCGAAGCCTTGCGCGAGCTGAACCTTGCAGACCTCTATCGAGTGGGCGCGCTGCAAGCGCACTGTCTTAAGATCGCGCTCGATCGCGGAGTGTTCTGGCCGATGATCGCGAACCTGCGTGCCAGCCGAGAGACCGAGGAGCTGCAGCGCGATCTGCTCCAGGCCGACGCACCGCTTGAGATGATGCGCAGTCTCTTCGGTGTCGGCTCCAGAGAGTACACCCGGCTGCGTCGCATGCTCGCGCTGGAGCCCGCCGTCGGTCGACCGCCGGAGCCGGACGAGGAAACCGGTCACCGGCTTTGGCGGGCGCTTTCCACGCGTCTCGAATCGGCCGCGAACGAGGAACTGGACCCCAGAGAGTACCTCGCGATTCAGCAAGAATCGGGCGCATCGATGCGTGCGATCTGGAACCTGGTGCAGCGTTGGCTTGAGTACGGTGACGTCTACGCACCCGCTGACCAGCCTGTAACAGGATCACAAGCAGCACCGAGCCAAGAACGACGCGCCGCCAGCAGGTGAGACTGGTGAGCGAACGACGGCATGGCGCAAGATGACCCGGAAATCCGACCGCAGACCTACGCCCTCGATGCCCTGATTCGCGAGACGCTCGCGCGCGGGCGCCGCGCAGGCCACGCTGCCAACGCGGACGCGCTGCTCTTTCTCGGCAACTCCCACCACGCCTTCCCCGTGGTCGTCGTGCAGGACCCGATCCTGGAACCCGTCGACAAGCTGGTCTGGATGGTCATCTGCCAGAGCGGCCGGGGCACCGGCGCCAAGGCCGAGTTCCCGAGCTACGCCGATATCGCGCGGCTTGCGAACATCTCATCGACCTCCACCGTCTCCCGTGCCATCGCCATCCTGCGCGCGACGCGGTGGCTGTCGCTGTGTGCACGAAGCCGCGAAGCAAACGGGCGATTCGGTGGCAACGTCTATGCGCTGCACGACGAACCGCTGCCTCTGGCCGATGCGCTGCACCTGGATCCCGGATACATGGCGTTCCTACAGGATGCCGCAAACCACCATCATGCCAGAGTGCGCTGCGTGGTGGCGGCTGTATCCGCGACACTGGATGATGACATTCGCTCCGGTAAGGATGTGCTGGCGCCGGTGAACCCGATCGAGCGGCGTCTGGATGCGATTCATGCCATTGAGCGCGGAGGTGACCGGCGCTACTTCAGCTTCAACGCCGAGGTACTCGCGAGGCTGTCGAGCTCGGGCGCGCGACGGGATCGGGCCGACCAGGACCAAAAATCGAAGGTGGTGAAGCCGGACCCTCAAAATTCAAAGGCGGTGCTCCGTAGTAGTAGTAAATATATAAATACAACTACAACAACAACAACCCCGAAGAATTACTCAGAATCCGCGCGCGAGGCCGTCTCGATCGAGACGTTGATCGTTCCAGCGCGCCTCAAGGACAACCAGCGCGCACTCGCGGCGCGGTATCTCGCGACGATCCCAGTGGAAGATCGGCAACCGGTGCTGGATGAGCTCGCTGGTCGCCTTCTGGCCGAACAACGCGGTGCCAAGCCGGTCTACGACGAGCTCCGCTATCTCCACCACCTGTGCGTGCAGGTGAACCGTGGCGGTTTCGTGCCGAATCTTGGCCTCAAGATCCAGGCCGAACGTGATCGGCGCCGGCGTGAGGCGGAGCGCCTGCGCGAGGAGGCGGCGCAGCGTGAGCGCAAGGAGCGCGCGGCACGAGCACCCGGCGAGAGCCCGCTCGCCGAGATCCGCAAGCGCCTTGGCATGCCGAAGGCGCCGCAGCGATAGTCCCGCTGACCCGCGTTGCGATTATTACACTGTAATAATTCTCCCCCGGAAGCACGACGCCGCGTGCGGGCATTCCCGCTCCAACTCGTCTCCCATCCATGCGTTGATGGTGGCCCAAGTTCAGCGGACAGCGAGTGCGCATTGCCATGATCCAGTCACTGTCCACCGAATCCGCATCGCCGTCATCCGGGACGAACCCGGCGCAACCCGAAGATCGCCCTGGGGTACTGCGCGGTGGCGCGGTGCTCACCTTGCAGACCCATCTGGCGCAGCGGCTGGTGAAGGGCCGCGGCTACAGCGCCGAGAAGCCCGCCATCATCGGACTCATCGGCTTCGCCAATCTGGTTCGCTCCGTCTGGCACGGCGCCCGCGCCGACGATCCATACGCCGACTGGTGGATGCTGAGGATCCATGATGCGCTGGACCACGCTGAGCAGGAACTCTCGAGCATGGAGCGAGCGCTCGCGCCCCGCTACGAAGCCATGGGCGCACTCGAGGTCGCCTCACCGGTATCGGTCAAGCCGGTACGCGTGACCCTCAACTTCAGCAACCCCTATGCCTTCCGCGCGGCCCGCTTGGTCGGCGTGTTCGACGCTCTGGCCTGCAAGGTCCTGAGCGCGCGTCATGTCGGGCTTCTCACGCGCGAGGAGGCCGAGCGCAGCTTGCAACAAGGCGGTCGGGTCCTGCGGCGCGCCTTGCAGAGCCCCATCGGCTATCGATTCATGGGTGTGACGCGCCGTGATCTCGAACAGGCTACGGCGAAGGCGGTGCAGGCCATGGAGTCTATGGGCGAAGTGCCGGGCGAGGTTCTTGCCGGTACCCGCCGGGCAGCTCATGCCCCCGCAATCGTGAATGAGCCGCGCGCGAACCCCGTCACCGATCCGATCCGTCTCCGGGCGCTACCGAATAGCGCCTGAACCCCGAGCTTGGCGGAGCGTAACCCCCACGCAGGCAGAACACGTTTGTTCTGACCTGTGCCTCCCCACAGCGAATAATCACGGCAGCGATCATTCACGTGAGCACCGCCATGTCGGTATCTGAAATCAGTTCCCCGAAACGTCTCAGCGTCACCCTCGACCCGGGGTTGGTGCTCGAGCGACTGATCTTGAAGCGGCTCGCTGTGCTCCAGCGCAAGCGCGGCCAGGACTGGCTGCGCTCGCTGCTGGTGCAGGGCTTTCTGGCCGAGGGCCGCTGGCTTCGCAGCGCTGAGTCCGACGGCGGAAAAAGCCGTGAGCCTCACGTGCCGGCGATTCCGAAGACGCCTTACGCCGGTTGGCTGGAAGGCTCGCGCGCGAATGACCGGACCGACCATGAACTGCGCTCGCAACCCGCTGAGGCGCCGATGGCCGCTCTGCAAACAAGCGCCGGCTCCAAGCCCTTTGCCCATCTGCGCAAGGTGATCGGCTGAACCCCATGTTGAACAGCCGGAGGTGAACGTGGCCGACAACGAGACCCTGAATCCCATCAGCATCGGCCTCGATGATGGCTATGCGTTCACCAAGATCGCTTTGCCCGATGGACGATTGATCGCGATCCCATCGTGGGCACGGATCGGTCGCTCGAACATCACCTGGCTGAACGCCAGCGCGCCGCGGGTGTTCGAGTACGAGACGGATGACACGCGCTTTGCGGTCGGCGAGGTGGACGGCGAGCCGACGCACTTCGACGGCTATCCCTTCTCCGGCCTCAATCGCGCCATCGTCCAGCACGCCCTGCATGAGGCTGGCCTCGCCGGCCAATCGGTTCATGCAGTCTCCGGCTTGCCCGTGAGCAGCTACTACCTCGAGGACGGCGCTCAGCGATTGGAGCTCATTGAGCGCAAGCGGGCGAGTCTCAAGCAGACCGTGCAGCCCAGCGACGGCCGCCTGCCGGCCGCGATCGCCTTCCACGAGGTCATCCCCGAAGCGCTTGCGGCCTGGTACGACCACGTCATCTGCGAGGCGAATGGCGGCGTGCAGCTCGAGGCCGAGCGACTCGGCGCGCCCGTCGCGGTGATCGATATCGGTGGCCGGACCACGGATTTCGTCGTGGTCGCCGGGGAGGCCGTGCGCCACGACAGTTCCGGATCGCTTCGCTGTGGGTTGCTCGATCTCAAGCGCCAGGTGGCGGCCGCAATCCGCGCAAGGTTCGACCTCGAGGAGCTCTCCGAACAGGCGACCGAGGAGGCCGTGCGTACCGGCGTGGTCCGCCTGTTCGGCAAGAGCCACGATGTGGCGGATCAAGTCCGCGCTGCGCGCCGAGAGCTCGTAGAGCGCCTGCATGCCGAGACGGAGCGCCAGCTCGGGCGTGGCGCCGAGCTCGAGCGGATCCTGTTCGTCGGTGGCGGCGCCCTCGCGCTCGCCGACGACATCCAGGACTGGTTTTCCAATCAGGCCATCGCGCCCCATCCCGCCTTCGCCAACGCGCGCGGCATGCTCAAGTACCTGCGCTATGTCTGTCAGGAGCCGGCCTGAGAGCGGTTTTATCCGTGGTCACTGCGGTCTCAGTGACAGCCGATGCATCGTCGGGCTGTGAAACCGATGCGCACACCTGCGCCGCGAGGCAACGGTGCCAGCCCAGCAGAGTTCGTTTGCGATCTCGCCTCTACTCCCACCCTGCCGGGGATGTGCGCCCGAGAGGGTTGGCGCGTTCTCCGGATTCCACTGCGTTTGCAGGAGAACGGCCATGTCCAACGACGCTACGAAGTATTTCGACCTCTACACCACCGGTATCGGTTATCTCAACCGTATCCGGGAGGTGACGCCGAAGGAAGGCTCGCCCTTCTTCAGTGTCACCATCGCCGCTCTTAGGGGCAGCGTCGATGACGCCCAGTACACCTATTTCGAGTGTCGCGTCTCCGGCAAGCAGGCGCAGCAGATCGTGCGTCAGCTCAAGCCGGCCGTCGAGGGCAAGCTCAAGGTGCTCGTTGGGTTCACGCTCAGCGATCTCCTCGCTGCAGCCTACACCTACAAAAACGGTGACAAGGCCGGTGAGACCGGGGTCAGCCTGAAGGCTCGCCTGTTGCGAGTCGGCTGGGCCAAGGTCGACGGCCAACCGTTCGAGAGCGAGCAGGCCGCCTAATCCGCCACCAACGACCGGGTGATTTCATCGCCCGGCCACCTTCAACCCCTCGGGGAGCCATCCCCGCGGGATCGGGCTCCCCAGCTTTACCTGAGGAGACCCCAATGAACATCGAGACCACAGCGTCGCTGCACGCAAATCGATTCGATACGTTGCAGCCGAGCGCGCTCAACCGCAAGGAGAAGGACTCCGTGATCAACCTGGCGCTGTCCGTTCTTACGGATCGCCATCGTGCGGGTCGCACACTCGGCAGTCCGGAGCAGACGCGGGCTTTTCTTCGATTGAAGCTCGCCGATCGCAAGCACGAAGTCTTCGGCACGATCTTCCTCGACAACCGCCACCGGGTCATCCAGCTGGCGGAGATGTTCCAAGGCACCATCGACGGCGCCTCGGTTTATCCGCGGCCCGTGGTGCAGCGGGCCCTTGAGGCCAATGCGGCCGCGGTCGTCTTCTTCCATAACCACCCCTCGGGGGTCGCCGAGCCAAGCCATGCCGACGAGGCGATCACCCGGCGGTTGCGGGATGCGTTGGCGCTGGTGGATATACGAGTGCTCGATCACTTCGTCGTTGCCGCCGGCGAGAGCGTGTCCTTTTCCGAACGCGGGCTCCTCTGAGCCCATTTGTCATCACCCACCGACCTGCCGGGAAGGCGTGCGCCTCCCGGCAGGCAGGAGGTACGTCTCCGAGGTCGCAATCCCAAGGAGAATCACGATGAGCGATCAACCCAATGATCACCCGATATTCGGGAGGGTCATATGCATCTACACTCGCGCCCAGGCTTTGGCCGAGGGCGTCTTGATCGATGCAGGAGCCATGGCTCGGGAGGCCGGTTTCCGCTTGCCGGTAGCCATCACGGAGCACGCCTGGGCAGACTGCGTGGCCTGGTGCGATGCCGACAGCGACCGACAGCAGACCCATCAGGATCAGTCGGGTCGCTTGTGGGACGTGCTCTTCATGGCCGCCTACGCTGCACGGGCGAATGCCAAGGCGGGCTACGAGCTTCTGTTCGAGCTCTACCGCGTGCCCCGCGACGGCCGCTCAACCGAGGCTGAGCTCACCACGTTGAAGCTGGTGATTGGCCCCGGCGATGGCGGCGAGTCGGTCATGACCATCCTGCTGCCGAACGAGGACTGACCACCTCGGCCGGTACCGGCATCTTCTCCCTGGCCACTTGGGTAAAAGTGGCGCCCATCTTTTCAAGCGCCCCGAATCTGTCGGGTGATCCACTGAGATCCAGCCGCGGGCGATTATTACACTGTAATAATCGCCCATGGGCCGCTCGAAGCCGGCACGCACTTGCAAATCAGCTGTCCACAGAGTCCACAGGCCCTGCCTGCCACGGCAAAGCGAGTCCTCTCACTCGCGCAGCCAAGGGCGGGCGCGCGCTGCGCGCGGCCTGTGGACCCCTGTGGGCAGGTGAAGCCGCGCCAATGACCCGCGAGATTGTCTTGCTGCAGCCCCGTGACAGGCGAACGCCTGGCGCCAGGGCTGCCACGCCGCGACGCCGCCCGTGTCACTAGCGAGCGCAGCGGGGTAGTGACGCGGGTGGCGCTGCCGTAATCGACGCCTCGCCAGAGCCGACTTTCCCGATGACGCGCGAATGACGCGTTCGTAGACTGCCGCCCACGACCGATTTATCCGTGGCCACTGCGGCTCAGTGGCAAAGGGTCGCCCACCCTCGACGTCTCGTCGAATCGGGCATGCGCGCCAAGGACCGGATCCAGCGCGCCGGCCGAGCGGCCGTCGGTCCATCGTCCAAGTCATCGACCGTTCGGTCGACTCGATCGACAGGCTTTTGCCCGTCGTTTCAGATCCGCTCGAACCGACTGCCGCAAGGCAGCGGCGAGCGTTCTTACAACCCCGCGAAAGTCCCTTTCGCCCCACTCAACCGAGGTGTTGCTGAGTCAAGCCAATCCATTTCTTCAACCCAAGCACATCGAATAGGAGGTGATGCGTACTCAAAGCTCGGCCCGCAACGGGCCCGTTGGTTCGCACCGGACCTATCCTCCACAGGGGAAAACCGGTGTTGCCTGCAATCAGGCATCTTCAGGTTGATCGGGAGTGGTGTCCCGTGACCCGTGCCGGATTCCGGACCTGGTCGGCTACGGCCTGCCGGGTGGTCAGAAACACTTACCAGAGCATCCTGACACCGTGCGAGACCTGAACTACCAACTCAAGCAGCTTTCTCGTCGCAACCGCGACGGCGGCTACGCGACCCAGCGCAACCGCGAGCGTCTGCTCTCACTGATCGCGGACCAACTCCACAGATTGGGCTTTCGGAGCATGGGCGCACAGTCGCTGAAGCCCAAACACGTGGAGGCTCTGGTGAAGCGCTGGCAGGTCGAGGCGCTTTCCGTTGGGACCATCAAAAACCGCATGGCGGCGTTGCGCTGGTGGGCACAGAAGGTGGGCCGGTCGAATGTCATCGCCCGGCAGAATGACCACTACGGTATCCCCGAGCGGAGCTTCGTCGGTACGCAGTCGAAGGCAAGGCGGGTCGATGGCGCGGCGCTCGATCGCATCAAGGACGTGCATGTTCGGATGAGTCTCGAGCTGCAGCAGGCCTTTGGGCTCAGACGGGAGGAGGCCATCAAGTTCCAGCCGAGCTATGCCGACCGGGGCGATCACCTGGTGCTGAAGGAGAGCTGGACCAAGGGCGGCAAGGCGCGCGAGATCCCCGTTCGCACCCCGGCGCAGCGCGCCATCCTCGATCGCGCCCATAGTCTCGCAGGGCGCGGATCGCTGATCCCGGCCGAGCGCAACTACCGACAGCAGCTGCGCGTCTACGAGCGACACACGGCGAACGCCGGGCTCTCGAAATTGCACGGGCTGCGCCACGCCTATGCACAGGGACGCTACGAGGAGCTCACGGGCTGGAAGGCGCCGGCCGCCGGCGGACCGGCCTCGGCCTCGTTGAGCCGAGACCAGCGCGCTATCGATCGTGAGGCACGGCTTCTCATAAGCCGCGATCTCGGTCATGAGCGCGAGCAGATCACTACGGTTTATTTAGGAAAGTAAGTGGTTATGCGCAGCTGCACATTTGGTCTATCTCGTCCGTTGAAAAGAAGCGCGCGCTCTGCGAGAGTTTCGCCTTCCGCGACGATCGTGCGCTCAGCAGACCTCTGCGCAGGCTCTACATTGCTCCGGGCGCCCATGAAACGAACGCACTCCTACCATCGTCACCTCACTGCCGCTGCCGCCTGCGCACTGGGGGTTTTTCTCATCTTCCTCGAGGCGGATGCGGCCGAGATCACCGTCACGCGCTACTCGACGGTGCAACCTGCACCGAGTCTCTCGCAACGCGACCCCCTCGCGGCGGCGGTGGTCACGGTACTGCCGGCTTCCGTGACTCGCATCGGAGAGGCGATCGAGACGCTGTTGGCGCCATCCGGATATCGCCTCGCGCCATCGCTTGTGGCCGCTCCCGAGCAAGCCGAGCTCCTGAATCTGCCGCTGCCGCAGACCCAGCGCGCGCTCGCTCCGCTGCCGCTGCGGATGGCATTGAAGACCCTCGCCGGGCCGGCGTTCACGCTGGTCGAGGACCCCGTGCATCGGCTGATCTCGTTCGAGCGCTGCGTGCAGTCCGCGGGAGGACGGTAGGTATGGAAGCCGTGATCGCCATTCTCGTTCTGATCGGCGTGTTATCCGTAACCGGCGTACTGCCCGAGAAGTCGCAGCCGAGCGCCGTCGAGAAGGTCCAAGCGCAACCGCTTGCGATTTCAAGGCCCAAAGTCCGCCTGGGTTGTGGTCCCCGCGAGCCGGTATATCGCGATCTCACCGCTCCCTACCAGAACCTGATAAGCCTGGATGCGGCGGCGAACACTGAGGGCCGCTGCGATGATTAAGTCCTTAGTCGTTGGCGCTACCGCAACGGTGCTATTGCTGTTCACGAGCACAAGCTGGGCCGCCGATCCGCTCGACGTCCAATCGGAGCACACGACGACAAGCGCCAGTGTCTTGCAACGCAGCCCGCTTACCGAGCATGAGCGCGCCCGCGCCGGGCTCTGGGGTCTCTCCGAAGAGGAGTGGGGGCGCTACCGCACGCTCATGGAAGGGATCCGAGGCAGCATCAGCCCCGCGAGCATTTCTCCGATCGAGGTGTTAGGCATCCATGCCCGTAGCGAGGCCGAGCGGCGCAAGTACGCCAAGCGCTGGGCTGGGATGATGCGCAAGGACGCTGAGCGCATCCTCGCCTTCCAGCGCGCCTACGACCAAGCGCATCGACTGCTCTATCCGAACGAGCCGCTGATAGACGTCTCCCGCCTGCTGAGTCGCAGAGCCGCTGATGAGGCGTTAAGGCGCACTGATCGGCTGCTGCTGTTTGCGCGTCCGGACTGTGCCGTCTGCGATGCGCTGCTCGCGCGCGTGCTGGCAAGCCTCGATCGCCTCGACGGTGTCGATGTCTTTTTCACCGGCATTGCCGCGGGAGACGAAGGCGCCATTCGGGACTGGGCGCGCGAACGCGGCATCCGCCCCGAGTGGGTCCAGTCGCGCCGCGTGACATTGAACTTCGACGCCGGCACGCTCGAGCGCCTGGCCCCAGGACGAGAGGATCTCCCCGTGCTCATGCGGCGCCGGGGTGATTCGGTAACGCCGTTGTCGGGATCCGCGCTATGAGGCGGTTACAGCGTGGCCTGCTCGCGCTGGTGGCGGTAATGATCACTCTGCCCCCGGCCCACGCCGCCTGCCCGGTCCCGGTTGCAGGCGTACCTTACGGCTATCGCCGCGTCGCCGCCGCGCATGGGATACCGAGCGCGCTCTTCTACGCCATTGCGCTCGCCGAGTCCGGTAAGCACATCGAGCGCCTGCACGCCGCGCGGCCTTGGCCCTGGACGCTCAATATCCACGGTGAGGGCCGCTACTACCCGAGCCGCGAGAAGGCGCTCGAAGCCGTGCATCGGGCGCTCGGGAACGGGCGCCTGTCCGTCGATATCGGGCTCATGCAGGTCAACTGGCAGTACCACGCAGCCGCACTACGCACGGTCGACTCGGCCATCGATCCGTATCACAACCTCGATGTAGCGGCGGAGATCCTGGCCGAGTGCTACAGCTCGCGAGGCGACTGGTGGGCGGCCGTCGGTTGCTATCACGCCCCGGGCGATGCCGATCGGGCGGCGCGCTATCGCGACCGGGTGCAGCGCATCTGGTCCCGAATCACGGCGATCGGGTAGCGCCCGCATGCGTTTGCCGCGATCTGCAAGGTTCCTCCTCGCGACCCTCGGCCTGTGCTCCGGTGTGGCATTCGGGCAGGTCGCCCTCATCTTTGACAGCGGCGCCACCGAGCCCCTGGCACCGTATCTCGAGGCCTTCGGGGAGCTCCCGCCGGCAGCTCCGATCGAGCCACAGCCCGGCAACCGCCTTGGCGCTGCCGATCTGACCCAGCTGTTGCCGATCCGCACACCGGCGCTGACACCGGGGACGGTCTCATCCCGTCCTCTGAATTTACCGAATGGGGCGGTGCTCTCGCGAGCGTTCTTCCTGGTTGGCGCCGACCCCAAGTCACGACAATGGCTCAAGACGCACCGGGAGCGTCTCGCGCAGATCCACGCCGTCGGCATGTTGGTCAACGCGCAGTCGGTGGCGGACATCGAGGCGATCGCCGCGATCGCGCGCGGCCTGCCCATACTGCCGGCCTGCGCCACCGACATCGCGCAGGCTCTGGGTCTTGAGCACCTTCCGGTCTTGATCTCCCGGCGCGGTATTGAGCAATGAGCCCGCATCCCATCGAGGCGCTGCTGCGCCCGCCGGTGGAACTCTACTCGGCGCTGGTCGCGGCCGCGACGGGCACGATGGCGCTGCTTGCGCCCTGGGCGCTGATGATGCCCCCCGGCATCGCCAATGCGGCTGCGGGAGCGTTGTTTGCGGTCGCGCTCGTGCGCGCGCGGCAGGCCCTGCGAGTGCTGTGCTACCAGCGCAACCTGCGCCACCTGTCAACTTATAAGCTGCGCGCGGACCGTATTCCGCTCAGCCGTCACAAGCTCTTTCTCGGGCGCGGCTTTCGCTGGACTCAGCGCCACACCCAACGCCTGCGCGACACACTCCGCCCCGAAGTGCAGCACTATGTGCAGCCGGGTCCGCTCTATCGGTGGGCGCGGCGCAAAGAGCTCGCCTGGGAATCGGTAGCGGGGCTCAGTGTCCTCGCCTGGCTGCTGCGCCAACCCCGCTGGTGGAATCCACTGAAGCCCCTGCCGGCGCTCGGCGGCACGCCGGCGCTGCATGCCGTCGAACCCAACGAGCAGGACGTCTGGATGGATCTTGGCGAGCGCGTCGGCCACACCCTGGTGCTCGGTACCACCCGGGTCGGCAAGACCCGGCTCGCCGAGATTCTCATTACCCAAGACATTCGCCGTGGCGATGTCGTCATCGTCTTCGATCCCAAGGGCGATGCCGACCTCCTTCGCCGCGTCTACGCCGAGGCGAAGCGCTCGGGCCGCGCCGAGGACTTTTATCTCTTCCATCTCGGCTTCCCCGAGGTGTCGGCCCGCTACAACGCCATCGGCCGCTTCTCCCGCATCACCGAAGTCGCGACCCGTATCGCCAATCAGTTGCCGAGCGAGGGCAACTCGGCCGCCTTCAAGGAGTTCGCCTGGCGCTTCGTGAACATCATCGCCCGGGCGCTGGTGGCGTTGGAGCGCCGGCCGGACTATCAGCAGATCCGCCGCTACATCAACGACATCGAACCGCTGTTCGTCGAGTACGCGCGTGCGCACCTGCGCCGCTTCGGTGAGGCAAACTGGAAAACCGAGGTCGAGGCCATCGCCGGCAAGGTCAGCGAGCGCAATCTCTCCTCGGCGCTCAAGGGCCGAGATCGCGCGGCGATCGCCCTGATGCGCTACCTGCAGGCGCAGGACCTCTACGACCCGGTGCTTGACGGGCTCGTCTCCGCGTTCCGGTACGACAAGACCTACTTCGACAAGATCGTAAGCTCGGTCGGCCCGCTGATGGAAAAGCTCACCACCGGCAAGATCGCCGAGCTCATCTCACCGGATTATCTCAACGCTGACGACAACCGCCCGATCTTCGAGTGGCTGGAGGTGATCCGCCGCAACGCCATCGTCTATGTCGGGCTCGATGCCCTGACCGACACGACCGTGGCGAGCGCGGTGGGCAACTCCATGTTCGCGGACCTGGTCTCCGTGGCCGGCCACATCTACAAGCACGGGGTCGCCGACCCGACGGATGACGCATCGGCACCGAGGCCGAACCGCGTGCCGACGATCTCGATGCACGCCGATGAGTTCAACGAGCTGATCGGCGAGGAGTTCGTGCCGCTCCTGAACAAGGCCGGCGGCGCGGGCTTTCAAGTGACCGCCTACACTCAGACCTGGTCGGACGTGGAGGCGAGGATCGGCAGCCGTGCCAAGGCAGGCCAAGTGGCCGGCAACTTCAACACCCTGATCATGCTGCGGGTGAAAGAGCTTGCGACGGCGGAGATGCTGACCGACCAGTTGCCACGCGTCGAGGTGTTCACGCTCATGAACGTTTCTGGTGTCAATGACTCATCGGAACCCCTATCGGGCGTCGACTTCCAATCGCGCAACGAGGATCGCATCAGCGTCTCCGAGGTGGCGATGTTGACACCAGCGGAGCTCGTGCGGTTGCCCAAGGGTCAGGCCTTCGCCCTGCTCGAGGGCGGGCGTCTGTGGAAAGTGCGCATGCCGCTACCCGATGACAGCGCCGACCGGGCGATGCCGGCAGACCTCGCGGCCATCGCCAACGAGATGGAGCGCAGCTACATCACCAACGACCACTGGTACCGGGCCCGGGAGACCTGGTGGCAGGCCATCGCCGATACGGATATTCCGGTGCCGCGCGAGCCCGACCATGGTGGCTGAGGCAAGCACCGACCCCAGACGCCGGGATTTCCGGCAAGGACTCATCTCATGGTCTCTCACGACGCTCGCCCATGGGATC
The DNA here is from genome assembly GCA_030452265.1 of Nitrococcus sp. GTDB lineage: Bacteria > Pseudomonadota > Gammaproteobacteria > Nitrococcales > Nitrococcaceae > Nitrococcus. Next base: position 19,572 of record JAKDMQ010000003.1, on the reverse strand, counting down.
AAGTGGCTCCTGCTCTCGCTGGTGTTCTCGGTGCTCACCGAATGGGTGGGAATGACCTTCTGGTGGCCGGATCAGGGGCTTGACCACAGCCGGGAGATGCTCGCCGCCGAGCTCGGCTATCTGCAGGCCGACTTCGGTCGCAGCCTGGTCAGTTCGGATCCCGCCCGGTTCACCAAGACCGTCGTCGATCGAACCTACTACGTCCTGTTCGAACTCACCCGGATCGCCGATTTCATCGAATGGGTCGGCCGGGCGCCGGCCGCCGGCGAGTCGGGGCTGCGCCCGCGACTTTATGCCGTATTTAAGCCCGTTGCCGAATACGTGCTGGCCGCGGTGCAGGTGACGCAGGTCTTCTCGGTGCGGCTCGCTGTGCTGGTACTCGCCATGCCGGTGTTTGTGATGTTCACTCTGGTCGCCATCGTCGACGGCCTGGTAAAGCGGGATCTTCGCCGATGGGGCGGGGGACGCGAGAGCTCTTTCGTCTACCACTGGGCGAAGCGCTCGGCGTTGCCGCTACTGGTGCTCACCTGGGTGATCTATCTGGCGCTGCCGATTAGCCTGCACCCGAGCTTTGTCGTGCTGCCGTTTGCGGCGCTGTTTGCGCTCAGCGTGGCGGTCACGGCGAGTACGTTCAAGAAGTACCTCTAAACGAACCGATGTCTCGACTGTTTCCGAGGCGGGCGTTGTGCGCTTATGGGTATAAGCGTATAAAATCGAAAATTACCTCACTGGGGTATGCCGATGAGCAACGTGCGATGGTCTATCGTGGTGCGGGATGACGTGGACAAGGCTCTGCGGGCCTACTTGGGTCGGCGTGGCACCAAAAAGGGCGACCTCTCCCAGTTCGTGGAAGAGGCGGTCCAGACGCGCCTGTTCGAACTGATGGTGCAGGACGTCAAGCAGCGCAACCGGGATTGCTCTCAAGAGGAGATCCTTGAAGCGATCGATGATGCGTTGACCCGGGAATAACGACCTTGCGGGTTGTTCTTGACACCGGGATCCTGCTCGGCGCGTTGATCACGTCTGGTACACCGCCCGATTTGATCTATCGCGCTTGGCGCAAGAAGGCCTTCGAACTGGTCACCTCCGAGTGGCAGCTCGAGGAGTTCCGCCGTGTCTCTCGATATCCGAAACTGCGTAAGTACCTGAAACCCGCTGAGGCGGGTGCGCTGGTAAACGGATTGCGACACCAGGCAACCCTACTGCAGGAATTACCGAAGCTGGAGCTGTCTCCGGATCCTGACGACAACCCCATTTTGGCCACCGCGATTGCCGGCGGAGCCGCCTATCTGGTGACAGGCGATAGACGTGGCCTGCTGTTTCTGGGAAAGGTCGAGAGCGTGCAAATTGTTACGGCGCGTGCCTTCGCGGATCTCCTCGGCCTTTCCAGCGCGGACTGAGCACCCGGCGATCGGCTTGCGGGCGATCCGCGCCAAGCCGTCGTGATTGCGGGCCGCAAACCGCGACATCCCTAGATGCCGTTTCCGCTATTGCGGAGCGCGCCGGCTGCGCACGATGTGCCGCATGGAACGCGCACAGTGCAAACCCTACCTCCGGCACGCCAAAGTGCTGGCATCGCTTGTGGTCGTCATACTCCTGGGCAACACAGCGCTCGCCGACCCCGACGCCGAACGCGAAGCGCTCGCGCATCTGATCCACGAGATCGAGGCCCTCGAGCCGCTCATCGCCAAGGCTCAGTCCCAGGCGAGCCCCGATGCCCGCATCCGCTTTCGCTACGACTGGCTGCGCCAGGACCTCGCGCGGATCCGCACCGGCATCAAAGCACACATCGAGGCGCCCCGCACCGAGCCGCGGACGTTTCCGCCGCTGCGTGGCGACTACCGGCGATGAAATCCAACCATGACCCCCGCACAGAACGCTGCCTTCCAGGCCGGTTCGGGCGCCACACCCGGGACGCTGCTCACGGCCATCGCGAGCGTGGTGCTCGTGCTGGCCCTCGTCTGGGTGATGTGGGTGACCGTGGGGACATTTCGGGCCTGGCAGGACGGGCAGGTTGCGCTGCTCGACCTCGTGTGGGCAGCGCTTCGGGCGAGCATCGTGGTGCTCGTGCTCGGTTTCTATCTGCGGTGACAGGGTAACCGCAGCCGTGTTGGTCCGGGTGCTCAGTCCGGCGTGTGGTGACCAGGGGTCCGCCCCGCAACTTCGGAGAAACGATGATGTACGCACATTTGAAGAAACGGCCGTTGGCCCTGCTGGGCCTCCTCGGTCTCGCGCTGAACCCGCCTGTCTGGGCGGCACTTCCGACCCCCGTCGCGCCGAGCACGGCACCGGCGGCCGGCGACTGGATCGGGTTGATCCAGGGCTACATCAAGGACGGCGGCCTGGTGCTGGGGCTTGCGATCGCGGTGCTGGGCTTCCTCTGGGTGGCGTATCTGGCGTTCGCGAAGTTCAACGAGGCACGCCTGGGCAAGGCGGAGTGGGCCGAAGTCGGCGTGCTCGGCATCGTCGGCGCGGTGGTGCTGATCTTCGCAAGCTACCTGCTCACCGAAGCGGCCGGCGTCATCTGATCGGTTATGGCGCAGCGCCACGACATCCTCGCCGATCGGCTAAACGCCGAGCCCGCGATCTTCAAGGGCTGCTCGTCGAGCGAGCTTGGGGTCATCGTCGGCGTCGCCGCGCTCATCTGGCTACCCGTCAGTCTGATTCTGGCGGGGCTTGCCGGTGCGGTCACGATGGGCTTCGGGATCGCGGGTGTGGGCATCGTCGCCACCGTGCTGGTGACGGCGAGCCTCTTCCAGCGGCTGAAGAGGAACCGCCCGGACGGCTATTACCAACAGCGCATCGTGCTCTGGCTCGATGAGCGCGGTTTGCGGCGCTCGCCCTTCGTTCGTCGAAGCGGTGCATGGGACATCGGCAGGACGGCGCATGCGGCGTTATCGGCACGAAATCGATAACGTGCGCGCGCATCTGCGCTCGCTGTGGGCCGTGATCGCGATCCAGGTGGCCATCATCGCCGCGCTCTGGTTCGGTTGGAGCCGAGCACCCGAGCGGCTCACTGTGCATATCCCGCCGGATCTGCGCTCCGGCGCCGTGCTGGCGGTGGGCGAAGTATCGCCGCCCAACGTCTATGCGTTCGCGCTCTATATCTTTCAGCAGCTCAATCGCTGGCCGCAAGACGGCGCCAAGGACTACGGCCGCGCGATCTTTCGCGTCTCGGCCTACCTGACGCCGCGCTATCGCGCCGCTCTGATTGCCGAGCTCGAGCAGAAAGGTCGCCGCGGCGAGCTCGCCTATCGCGTACGCGGTATCCAGGAGATACCCGGCCACGGCTATGAGGAACGCCGTGTCGACCTGCTGAGTGAGGATGCCTGGATTGTCTGGCTGGACCTTGATCTCGTGGAGTCGGTGAAGGGCATGACCGTCAAGCGCACCGCCATCCGATATCCGCTGCGCGTGGTGCGCTACGCCGTAGACCTCGAGGCCAACCCCTGGGGCCTGGCTCTGGACGGATTCGGTGCCAAGGGGCCGCGGCGGCTGAGCGCGGTCGAGCTCGAGCAGAGCGGAGATAGCGATAGTGGCGCATAGCGCGTTTGAGGCCGGCACGCAGAACACCCAGGGATGGCGCTTCGGCTTCCTTGCCGTTCTCCTTCTGCTCCAGGCGGTGGGGGCATACGCAGCTTCCGACTCTCCTGAGCGTATCGTCTGGCGCAAGACGCCGATCGCCGTCGAGCTGCCGGTCGGTACTGAGCGGCTCGTCCACTTTCCGGAACCGGTCAAGCTCGGTATGCCGCCGCAGCTTCAGGGATCGCTTCGCGTGCAGAGCATCGCCGGCACGCTCTATCTGCTCGCCCACCAACCGTTCGCCGCGACGCGCGTGATCGTGCGCGGTATCGACAACGCTCAGGTCTACCTGCTCGACCTCTCCGCGGTGGCCGAGGGCGGTGGGAATACTCCGCTGGAAATCCATCTTCCGGACGAGGGTCCTGCGGATGGCACTAAGTCGGCGGCAGAAGCATCAGCCCTACCAGAATACAGTTATGTGACATTGACGCGCTTTGCCGCTCAGCAGCTCTACGCACCGGCGCGGCTGCTCAAAGACCTTCCTGGCATCGTGCGCGTGCCGATCAAGCGTAAACCGGTGGCGCTCCTGCGTGGGGACGCCGTCGAAGCGCTGCCGCTCATCGCCTGGCGCGCGGGTGATCTCTATGTCACCGCAGCCAAGCTCACGAACAAGACAGATCAGCCACAGACTCTTGATCCGCGCACCCTGCGCGGGCGCTGGCTCGCCGCGACGTTCCAGCACAACCGCCTGCACGCGGCGGGCAGTGAGGCCGATCGCACGGTGGTCTACCTGATTTCCGAGCGGCCGTTTGCGGCCTCGCTGCGTTAACCGATCATGCCCGCCGCGAAGTCCAACCCTCTGTTGCCCATCCTCGCTGGCGCCGTGGTGCTGATGCTGGTGTTCGTGACGCTCAAATCCTGCTCAGAAGACGAGGACGGAGCCGTCGTCTTGGAGAGCGTCCCCAAGGCGCCTTCTCCGGACGCCGATACACCGGCCGACACCATCAGGACGCTCACCGCCAATGTCGCCGCGATGAGGGCGCAGGTCGAGGCGCTGCGCCGGGAAAATGCGACAATTGCGAGCGAGAATAAGACCCTCATCACCAACCGCACGCAGATCGAGAAGAACGTCGCTACACGGCTGCGCCGGGAGCTCCTCTCCAGCGAGCACGGCGCGGAGAACCAGGATCGCATCGACTCGGCACTGCTCGCCTCGCTGTCCGATCGGGTCGATCGCCTGGCGCAGTCGCTGGCTCGGGTTGAGACCGGCAGCGGCAGCGACATCCCGGTCGGCCTCGGTCTCGACGGTGTCGGCGGCCCCGCAGGCGCGACACCCAGCCTGATCTGGGTGGAGCCGCTCGATGCGCTGAGCGCGGCCCGATCAGAGCCGGGTCTGCTAGATCGGGCGGGGCAGACCGCGGGCGGCTATCTCGACGGGGCCCGCACGCGCGCCGGTCAGGCCGTGAGCGACGTGCAGGATCAAGTCGAGGCGTTCAAGAGCCGCCCGGCCTACACCGTGCCGCGCAATGCGACGCTCATTGACTCGACGGCGATGACTGCACTGGTCGGCCGCGTCCCGATCCAGGGTCAGGTGCGTGACCCAATGCCGTTCAAAGTGATTACCGGTGCGGATAACCTCGCCGCCAACGGCCTGACGATTCCCGGCGTGCAGGGCATGATCTGGAGCGGCACCGCGGTCGGCGACTGGACGCTCTCCTGCGTCACAGGCCGACTCGAGTCCGTCACGTTCGTCTTCGATGATGGCACCATCCGCACGATCTCAAGCGATGATCGCAGCGCCGGGGCCAGCGGGCAGGGCGGTCGTGACGAACCGCTTGGCTGGATCTCCGATGCCCAGGGCATTCCGTGCATCAGCGGCGAGCGCAAGACCAATGCCGCTTCGTTCCTCACCCAGCGTATCGGCGTGCAGGCCATCCAGGCCGCGGCGGATGCGGCAGCGGCCGCCCAGACCACCTCGGTGGTGGGCAGCCTCGGTAACGTGACGGGCCGCGTCACCGGCAATATCGGCAACTACGTACTCGGCAAGACCGTGGCCGGTGGCAGCGAGGAGCTCGCCAGTTGGCTGCTCGAACGCCAGGCCCAGAGCTTCGATGCGGTGTTCGTGCCGGCCGGCACCGAAGTGGCCATCCACGTCGATCGCGAGCTCGCCATCGACTACGATCCCCAAGGCAGGAAATTAAACCATGCACGCTCATCTGCGCCCGATCGCCATCATCGTCTGGATTAGCCTCGTGCTCGGCGGCTGCGCCAGCACCAAGGAGTCCGTGCTGCCGCAGGACGGTCCGTCCATGAAAGCGATCTATGAGGCGCACTTTGCGGGCATGGGCGCTGACGATCCACTGGCCGTGCGCCGGGAACTCGGGGTGCGGCCACTCCGCCATGGCGATGCGGACCTCGCTGGCTACTCACGTAGCGCGTACACCGAGATCGAGACCATCTTCCCGCGGCTTCCCAATCCGACATTGGTGATGTACGTCTTCCCGCACCTTGCCGGAACCGAGCGCGTGCCGGTGCCGGGCTATGCCACGACCTTCACGCTCTACGAACGGGTCGAGTACGCGTTGCCGGGCGAAGTCCCAAGCGGGCGGCGCTGAGTATGGCCTGGTACTCCATCACCGCGTCGAAGCCAGCCGCGATGCCGGCATCAACGGCGTCCACGACTGAGGCGCGCCCACTCACGACGCGTGAGGTGAAGGCGCTGTACGCCCGGCCGCCGTCGTTCACCGACTTCCTGCCCTGGGTCGAGTATCTGCCGGATAGCCGTTGCTTCCTGCTCGAGGACGGCGTGAGCGCAGGCGCGCTGTTCGAGCTGACACCGGCCGGCACCGAGGCACGCACGCCGGCCTTTATGGCGGAGCTGCGCGATGCGATTGAGACCGCGATCACCGAAGCGATCCCCGAGCTCGACGATGCACCCTGGATCCTACAGCTCTATGTGCAGGACGAGCCGAGCCTCTCTGACCTGCTGCGTGAGGTCGAGGCCTATGTGCCGGTGCAAGCAAAAGCGAGTGCGTACACGCGCCATTACTTGTCGTTGCTTAAGGCGCATTGCGAGCGCATCAGCCGGCCAGGCGGTCTGTTCGAGGACTCCGCCCTGACTGGCACGCTCTGGCGCGGCCAGGTGAGGCGCGTCCGAGCGGCGCTCTATCGGCGGCTGAACGCGCGAGGCCGTCTGCCGAGCGCGCTCGAGGTGGAAGCCGATCTCAACGACGTCGCCACCAAGTGCACGGCGGCGCTTGCCGCGGCCGGCATCCGCTGCCGGCGCGGTTCGGGAGAAGATCTCTACCGCTGGCTGCTGCCTTGGTTCAACCCACGTCCCGGTTGCGCGCAGGGCGATGTCGAGCAACTCCTCACTGCCGCACCGTACCCGGGCGATAAGGATCTGCCGTTCGGCGCGGACCTCGGGGAGGCGCTCACACTCTCGATGCCTCGCTCCGATAACGGATCAGCCACCTGGTGGCTCGATGGCCTTCCGCACACGCTCGTCACGGTACAGGGCCTGCGACGCGCACCCGATATCGGTCACATGACTGCGGAACGGGCGTCGGGCGATCACGTGTTCTCGCTCTTCGATCGGCTGCCCGAGCATACCGTGATGGTGCTCACCCTTACCGTGAAGCCCCAGGACCTCGTGCGCAATCACATCGGCCTGATCAAACGGGCCGCGGTGGGCGACTCCGCGCAAGCCGAACTGACGCGCGAGGACGCCACAGCAGTAGAACGCGAGATGGCGAGCGGCAACAAGCTCTATCCCTTACAACTGGCCTTCTACGTCCGCGGCGATGACCTCGCGGCGCTGCGAACCAACGTCAACCAGTTGAACGCCTTGCTGCTGCCCAATGGCCTGCAGCCGATCGCCCGCGAGGCGGACTTGCTCGCGCTCGACAGCTATCTGCGCAATCTGCCGATGGCCTACGATGCGCGCCTCGATCGGGTGAGTCGCCGCTCGCGCTTGGTGTTCTCACGGCACATCGCAAACCTCTTGCCGCTCTATGGCCGCTCACGCGGCACCGGCAATCCGGGGTTGGTGTTCTTCAACCGGGGCGCGGAGCCTCTGGTATTCGACCCCTTGCACCGGGCAGATCGCAAGAAGAACGCGCACATGCTGATCCTCGGCCCGACCGGCGCCGGCAAATCGGCGTTGCTGGTCTACCTGCTGCAGCAGATGGCGGCGATCCATCGGCCACGGATCTTCATCATCGAGGCCGGCGGTTCCTTCTCGCTGCTCGGACAGCACTTCGCAAGCCATGGGCTCGAGGTCAACCAGGTCACGCTCAATCCGTGCGCCGACGTGAGCCTGCCGCCGTTTGCCGATGCGCTGCGGCTGCGGGACAAAGACCGGCAGGTGAAGCTCGTCACCGATCCCGAAGCACTGGGGCAGAACGAGGATGAGGACGAAGACGCCGAGGGCCGAGGGCGCGACATCCTCGGCGAGATGGAGATCGCCGCGCGCATCATGATCACCGGCGGTGATGAGCGCGAGGACGCTCGCATGACCCGCGCCGACCGCTTGCTGATCCGAAACGCCATTCTGCTCGCCGCGAAGAGCGTCGCTGACCAAGCGCGTGACCAGGTGCTCACCCGGGACGTCGTCGCGGCGCTCAACAGCATCGGCCGTGACATGGGTCTGCCGGAGCATCGGCGCAACCGCGCACTCGAGATGGGTGACGCCATGGCGCTTTTCTGTTCGGGACTGGCGGGAGAGTTCTTCGACCGGCCCGGCAAGCCCTGGCCAGCCGCCGACGTGACCATACTCGAGATGGGCCTGCTCGCCCGCGAAGGCTACGAGGATCAGTTGACCGTGGCCTACATCTCTATGATGAGCCACATCAACGATCTGGTGGAGCGCCATCAGAGCGATGCGCGCCCAACGCTCGTCGTCACCGACGAGGGGCACATCATCACGACCAATCCGCTGCTCGCGCGCTACGTCGTCAAGATCACCAAGATGTGGCGCAAGCTCGGCGCCTGGTTCTGGATCGCGACGCAGAACCTCGAAGACTTCCCGGACGCGAGCCGTAAGATGCTCAACATGATGGAGTGGTGGCTCTGCCTCGTCATGCCGAAGGAAGAGGTCGAGCAAATCGCCCGCTTCAAGGATCTGAACGAAGAGCAGCGAAGCCTCCTGCTCTCGGCCCGGAAAGAGCCCGGCAAGTACGTCGAGGGAGTCGTGCTCGCAGATAACATCGAAGCGTTGTTCCGCAGCGTCCCGCCGCCCCTGTCACTGGCCCTGGCGATGACCGAGAAGCACGAGAAGGCCGAACGCGCCGAGATCATGCGCGAGCGCGGCTGCACGGAGCTCGACGCGGTTCACATCGTGGCGCAGCGGATCGCGGCCGGGCCGAGCGAGTGAACGGGTCCGGTCTGTAGGACGATCCGGTTACCTGCAAACATTGAGAGATCATTCGGGCTCGAAGGGGGTAATGTTCTGCGGCGATCTGAAGCGGACCATTGCCCGTGGCGGACGGCGCCGGGGTCACCGCTGCACCGCGGCCGCGCAACGGCAGGAAACGGGGCGGCCAGTCAGGCACCTGGCCAGATTGCATGCTCATACGCCCAGTTTTCGCCAGCAGCGACCAACTTGGTCGACAAAGTTTCAGTTGCCCTCTTCAAGGCTCGATCCACATATGCCTCTACATGGCTCACTGTCGCAAGGCACTCGTCACGCGCCTGCTGGTCAAGACCGTGCGCTGAGGCTCCGTGCCCAACTAGGCCACGGAAACGCTTGTTCGTGTCGTCCGGATCAAGGAGAAGGATAATCTTTAATTGTTCTTCTCTGGCCTTGCCGCCGTGAGAGACGTACTCGTGACGCAACTGTATCAGCCGATCATGGCTTTCGCGCTCATCGCTGTTTGCAAAAACGTGCTTTGGGTCCAGCTTGACGCCTCTACCGTCGGCCTGGGTAAAGCATTTTCCGTAGAGCGAGACGGCGCCGAAGAGGAGCGCCTTGTTTCCCACGAAATCCTCAGTATGAGGATCGATGCGAGCGAGGACCGCCTTTACGGCCTGCAAATCTTCTCGAATCAGGGCAAGTCCAGCCACCTGCTTCGCCAGTGGCCCTTCCACAACTACGTAAGGGCAAGGGCGGCCATCCAGGACAGGGTGGAACTCCAGTTTGTAGGATCCGCGGTCCTTCATCGACTTACCTAACTGCGTCCAGATGGCCTGACGTTGTCTTCGCGGGGCGGATCTTGACCTGGTGGTAAATGGCTCATTACAGCCAGCGCCGGTCAAGCGTCTCTAACCCTTGATCTACCCGGCCACTACCGTATCACCGGGACGACCTAGCTTTACAGCGCCGCGCGCGCCTCTGCGATCGTTGGCGGAGCCGTGGGGCGGGCGTACATCGACCTCAGGTACTCTCTCAACCTCGGCGTGCCGTCGAGCATCTTCTCTTCGTTCGCCCAGTCCAGTGTATACGCGGCAGTGAAGTCGGCCACGCTGAGTCGGTTGGCAACCATAAACTCACGTTCCTCCATGTGTCGATCGAGCACGGCCACCATGTCCAGGCACTCCTGCCGTGCAAGGTCGATATCCTGAGGCAACCGCTTCTCTTTCGGATAAACGAACGTGTGACGCGCGATGCGCCATAGAGGCTGCTCGATCTCGGTCACCAGGAAGAAAATCCAACGATACATTTGGGCCCTACCCTCCACTGCCTCTGGTATGAATCCCGCCTGGGGATGCTTTTCGGCCAGGTAGAGTTGGATCGCGGCCGATTCGGTTACCACGAGGCTTCCGTCTACCAATACTGGGACCTTGGCTGCCGGGTTGAGGGTGAGAAAGGCTTGTTGTTTGTTCTCACCTTGCAAGAGGCCCACTGGAAGCATTTCGTACTCGATGCCTAGTTCGTTGAGCAACCAGATAACGCGCAGGGCGCGGGTCGGGGGTGTTCCGTATAATTTGATCATTCTCAGCTCCACCGATTTGCAGATACCGCTATTTCTCTAGACTCCTGCTCTAGTCGAACTAGAGCATGTGGAATCGACGCCACATCAAAATTGGCCCTTTGAGCTATGGCCGAAAGGGGTCGGAAGAAGCCAGTGACCGCCAGGAGATACGCCTCGGCGCCCCTCATCGAAGCGCTCCACTGCGGGACTGTGTAAGATTGTTTTACACCTCCTGTCTTGCTTCTGCTCCGCACTATTCCCAATCATTCCCAAATGCGGAACGTCAACTCGGGGTTGTTTCCTTGTTTCCTGCCTGGCCAACCTCGATCAATATTGTGTGCCTGGGCAGCCCGAAGCATCGTGCGTGGGAGTATCCACTCTGTGTATACGACTCTGGGTATCTTACCCACCTATGGAATATGGCGGGTGAGGAGGATCCGAATTGCTCCCGGGGAAAAACCGGGCAACGCAACGCAAAAGGAGCCACCCACCGCTGACGATCGCGTGCCTTAGCAGAGTAAAAACCGCGCCCGCAGTTGAGCCGGTTTTCCCTTTCCCGGTGCTCTGTCCACCCCGACGATGGCATTCATCGTTCCGCGACCTACGACAGAGACATGCTTGCCTTATCCCACGCGCTGGTTGGACTGACGCTCTTTGGGCCCCTGGTCTTCGGCGTCCCCGTCTGGGCGGGTGAGGCGCTCAAGGTCGAGGTCTTCACCGCAGGCGAGCGCCCGATCATCGGCGCGGACCAGCAGCGACTCCGATCAGTGATTGTCACGAAATACACGGTTGACGGCCTCAAGCGATTCGAAGCGGGACTGTCCGAAGGGCTCCCGGCTGATCCAGAAGCCGCGAAGGCGGAGGCGCTGCATCGGATCGAGCAGCTCGATGACGCGCGTATGGCGCCGGCCAAGAACGCGGCGATCGGCTTGGCCAAGGCGGTTCAGTACGGCATCGATCGCTATCCGGCCATTGTCTTCGACGGACGCGCAGTGATTTACGGCGTGACGGATCTGGTCGAGGCGCTCGAGCGCTACGAAACCTGGCAACGGGAGTCGGCGCGATGAGACGCTATTGCCTAGCGGGCGTGGTCCTGGTTGCGCTGCTCCGCGTATCGGCCGCGAGCCAAGCCGCAACGGTAACAACGCCCGGCATCATCGCCCAGACCATGGCGGCGACGTTCGCCTGCATGCGCTGGATGCCGGTCGGCGTGTGCTTCTGGTTGCGCTGTTCCTGGGTCAGCTGTAGCGTGCGCACCTCACTCAAGGTCGGTCATTACAACCCGGACCTGGTCGTGAGCGTCTACAACGAGCTCGGCGGTAACCCGTGGGTGGCAATCCGAGCAACACTCGGTCTCGCGCAGCGAGCGGCCGCGACGGGACTGTTGGGCTCGCTGCTGCCGGTCCCGATCGAGAGCTCCGGCAACCGCACCGAGGGGAGCGGCGAGCGACAGGACCATCGCAACCTCGTCTTCCGCGAGACCGATGCCATCGGCCATCCGCTGAGCAGCTTGTTCGGTCTCATGGCCTGGGTCGGTTACGTCTGCGAATCCCAGGCGACGTCCTTCTTCCCGTACTTCCTGTCGGGGCTCGACGCGCTCTCGTGGCGGCAGGAGGTTCCGGAGATCTTCTACCCCGCGAGCTGGGTGCCGGGCCTGCGTGAGATCGGCACCTGGCCGCTGCAGACCTGGGGCAGTGTGCATCCTCGCACTGGGTGGACCACCCAGGCGGAGGAGCCGAAGGCCGCCGCCGTGAACGCCCAGCGCGCCGGTGACATCGTCACCCGTAGCGGGCAACCGCACGTCTACGTGCCGCTCACCGGAGCCGGCTCAGGCGGCCAACGCGTGTGGCCGCCGGGCCCACTGATCGAGAAGGACGCCCGTACCGGTATTTGGCAGATGCTGGCGCCGCACCCGGACGCGAGCTGCGACGTATTTGGCACCAACGACCTGGTGGGCCTCTCTGGCTGGGGCGGCGGTCGGGTCGATGCGGCCGGCGACTATGTCTGGAACTTGTGGCGGCCCTACCAGTGCTGTCGCCGCCGCGGGCAGTCGTTTCTGTTCGCCATCAACTGGATCTCATACCCGCCATGACATACCCGCGCCACGGAAGCTCCCGGCATGCCGCGATCACGATCTTGATCGCGCTCCTGACTGTCCCTACTGCGCACGCAGCCGTTGGGCCGACCGAGGACAGTCTCTGGTACTACGAGATCGGCGGCGCGAAGCCGGTCTCAGCGCCGGCCAACCCGTCGGTGGTGTCGGTGACCCTCGGCGGTTCCGCCCAGCTCGGGGCCGGCTATAGCTGCGGCCAGTTCGATCCGGTGCTGGCGGTCACCCACACCTTGAACGACATCAAATCCGGCGTCGACAACATGATGAACGCGATGACCGCCGCCGCCTCCTCGGCCATCGCCGCACTGCCGGCGCTGATTCTGCAGCGGGCAAACCCGGGCCTCTACGATCTCTTTCAGAACGCGCTGCTGAGAGCCGAAGAGACCATGCAGCTTGCAACCAAGAGCTGCGAGCAGATGGAGGCCGAGATTGCCAGGGGCAAGAACCCGTACGCGGATCTCATCACGCTCTCCAAGGGCAACGATTGGAAGGTGCAGATGGGGATAGGCGGCAACGATGCGGTGACCGCGAAGCAATCGGTCGAGGCCTCGAACGGCGCCAACGGCGTGCCGTGGATCGGCGGCCATGCCGGCGGCGCCGGGCAGCCCGTGCTGCGCTTTACCGGAGACCTCGTGCAGGCGGGCTACAACATCAACATGAACCGGCCGATCACCTCGTCGGCTCCGGTGCCGGCGGCGTCCGCCACGCGACTCTCCGAGATCTGGCCGAGCCCGGCCGCGGCACGGGCTTGGGTGGTCGACGTGGTTGGCGAGAACATCGTCACCACTTGCGATACCTGCCGCAAGGACAGCATCCCGGGCACCGGTCTGCTGCCAAAGCTCTACAGCGAGTCGGCGACGGTGACGGCCGAGCTTTCAAACCTCGTAAGCGGTGCGACGCCACCGACGCTCGCCAACCTCGATCTCGTCACCGCACCAGGCGTGGCCGTCACACGCCAGGTCATCGAGGCCATCCGCGAGATGCCGGCGACCGAACAAGGGCTCATCGTCGGCCGGCTGGCCTCCGAGATCAGCACCGCGCGCACCGTGGAGAAGGCGCTCTATGCTCGCCGGCTCCTACTCTCGGGGCGCCAGGTGCCGGAGGTGTACGCCACCGAGGTCGCGCGCGAGCATGCCGATACGGCGATCGCCGAGCTTGACAAGGAGATCGAGAGCCTGCTGTTCGAGACACGTGTGCGCCGCGAGGTGGTCTCCGACACGATTACGGTGCTGCTCCAGCGCGCGGCGGCACGCCGGCGGGCATCGCTTAACGTCCCGCAAGGCGAGCCGATCGATCCCAGGCCGCTGCGCAATGGCCGCGTTCAGTAACGGGGCCGCTTTGCGCCGGCGTTGGTTTTTCACGCTGTCGCTGGTGGCGGCGATCGGCGTGGTCACCCTCGGCGCGTTGCTCTGGCAGGCGGTGGGGCTGAGCTCGCTCTCGATCGTCTCCGAGCGAGTCGCGGAGGTGAAACCATGTCTTGGCATCCTGCGCTTCGCGCTGATCAGCCTGCTGGCGATTGCCTGGCCACGGTTACCGGTGCTCTGGACCGCAGCCGCCGATGACGACGGCCAAGCCACCGCGCGCTGGATGGCGCTGCGCTGGCGGGTCGTCGGCTGGTTGCTCGTGATCGAGCTGGTGCTCGGGCAGAACCTCATCGGGCGCTTTCTGGATGCGATGGTGGGAGCCCTCGCATGAGCGTCGACAGCTACCTCGAACTCTTCACGACGCTGTACGGCTGGGCCTTCTACGGCGTGCTGTGGGACGTCCTGGTCGCCACCGGCATCGTGTACCTGCCATTCCTCGGAATCCTGATCGACAACTGGCGCGAGCCTGCCCAAGGCGGTGAATTCGGTACGGTCACCGGGCTCTCGTTGCGACGCATGGAGATCGAGCTGTTCCTCGCCTTGCTCGTCGTCGTACTGGCCGGCCAGCCGGCGGCACTGACCCCACTGAACGCCGGGACCCTGCGCTACGAGCCTCAGCCAACGCTCACCGACCCAACTCCGGCGACCGCCACCGTGGCGGCGCCGCAGAGCACCTATGGCGCGGTTGGGTTCACCGGCTCACCCGCCACCGTGAACATCCCAGTGTGGTGGTACGCCGTGATGGCGATGAGCTCCGGCTTCAATCACGCAGTGGTCGAGGGGCTGCCCACTGCGAGCGACCTGCGGACCTACGTGCAACAGGCGCGGCTTGCCACCATCGCCGATGCGCGCCTGCGCCAGGAGGCGAGCGACTTCTTCAGCGAATGCTACGTGCCGGCGCGCTCGAAGTACCAGGCGCAGCGGCCAGCGACGGCCGCGGTCAGCGCGATCCTCGCGACCTACGGCGAGGACGACCCGGACTGGATGGGCTCGCACGTCTACCGCGACACGCCCGACTACTACGACACTCTGCGGCCATCGAAGCAGATCCCGGGCTGGGCCTACAACCCGGTGCGCGATACCGAGTACGACCCAGCCTCGCCGCCGACCTGGGGCAAGCCCACGTGTAAGGAGTGGTGGGAAGACGGCGCCCAGGGCCTGCGCAAGAAGCTGATCAACGAGGCGGATGCGACCTCCGCCGGCTTCTCTGGCCTGGTCGTCGCGGTGGCGCCGGCCCTTGCGAGCGAGCAGCAGCAAGACGCAGTGGTCCGCACCGTGCTCAACAACGCGCCGCCGTCCTGGTCCAGCAACGAGCTTGTCGCCGGTAACACTGTCAACACCGGCTGGCTCGCCACGGCCGAGAACTTCATCAAGGGTGGGCTTGCTACGGGAGGCGTGATCACCGCCTCGGCGCTTTTCTCGGTGACCATGACCGCCGTGCTTCAGGCGCTGCCGATGGTTCAGGCGCTGATGTTGCTCGGTATCTATGCGCTGTTGCCGATGATCGTCGTGCTGTCGCGCTACTCGCTGTCGATGATGGTGGTCGGCGCAATGGCGATCTTCACGGTCAAGTTCTGGAGCGTGCTCTGGTATCTCGCCATGTGGGTGGACCAGAACTTGATCCTGTCCATGTACCCGGACGTGAACGTCTTTCTGCAGATCTTCGCCAACCCCGGCGAGCACGATACCAAGCGCATGCTGCTCAACATGATCACGACCAGCCTCTACCTGGGGCTGCCGTTGCTCTGGAGCGGGATGATGGCGTGGGCGGGTTTGCACATCGGGCGATCGATCGAGGTGGCTACGAATCCTCTCCGCAACCCCGCGCAGGATGCCGGTCAGCGCGGCGGTTCCATCGCAAAAGCGATCGCCTCAAAAGGCCTGCGCACGTGAATTAGTCGCGCTCGTACCAGCCTGCTGGGTCGGTACCGTCGTCGAATTGCCCCGTACGGTGGTTCAGATCGCCACCCCGTATCGCGCTGTTCAAGGCATCTTCCCGCGGTGTGGGATCTGGCGCTCCGGCGAGTAGCGCGGCGCCACTACGCAGCAGATCGAAGCCAACGCGAGTGGCGGTTGAGGCGATGTTTAGCGTTTGTCTAATGATGTGCTTCATGCTCACTCCTGAACGTGTGCGCTCCATAGTAGACTGCCTGGGTTCCACGACGCCATACCTCGGCATGTGGGGCAATTCTCATCCAAATCATTGATCCGCTGGACATTCGCTGCCGCATTCATACGTGTAGATCGAGAGTTTCTGGCCTCCAGCGACCAATTCTAAATCATCATGAGTAGAATACGACTGCGCTGATCCTCAAGACACATCGCGCGGGAAGCATTGCAGCCGCCAGTCGGGCGCTTGGAGTGGGGTGCCTACCGCGGTGACGTAGCCGGGGATTGCGGGGCCTGGATGCACGTGGAGTAGGGGCGCATAGTCCCCGGAGCCGATTTGCCTGATCGGTGTCCCATATGGTCGAACGTCAACCGACTCGGGCGGCAGCGTGAGGCCAAGGCCGAGGGCCTTTAGATAAGCCTCTTTTCGGGTCCAGATCTCATAGAAACGCCGAATTGCCCCCGCAGCACCGCCTTGTGCGATGTAGACTTTTTCCCATGGTTGACAGCAGACGTTGGCCAGCGACTGCCAATCTAACGTGGTATCGATGCGCTCCAAATCGATTCCTACCGGCTGTTGCGACAGGGCGATCAATGTCACCGCACCACTGTGAGAAAGATTGAACTCGACTCGCCTCGTGGCGGGCAGTATCGGCTTGCCATAGGGATTGGTTTTAATGCAAATGGCAGTAGCGGGTCGGCCAAGGTAGCACCCGAGGATACTGCGCAGCGCCGAGTGCGTAACGCGGTAGGCGCGGCGATTTTGCTCGAAGTGGAAACGTGATGCTTTTCGGCGCTCTTCTGCACTGAGGAGCGACTCGCACAAGCCGTCATCGTCCAGGTTCACCCGCCACACATGGATCTCTCGGTCATCCAATCTCATGACAGTATTCAGCTCTTATCGGCTGACCAGCCTATATATGGTTTCGCGCCCAGGCGTTGGGAATCTGACTCCGGCTGTCGGCTCATCTGCGGCAGTCTCTGTGCTCCGCTGGGGGCCCCCATGCCGTGGTCTTGACGATACGCAACGTAGCATACGAATCTCTATCGTGTAGATATACATTGTTGCGCTGACACTCTTGCGGGTGATCCCTCACGACATTAGGACGAGAAAGCAGCCGGCAGCGGGGTTAGTGGTCAATGGTTAAGGAATGGGCCGGCTCGTGCTTGGGCTGTCTCTCGCTGACGATGCGGTCTTGTTGCCACTGGCGTCGGTCTGACGCACCAGAAGATGCTGCGCTATCATGCCCTCGATGGTGTACCGCCGGACGATGGTTGCTGGGAGATCCTTAAATCCATGAATTATACTGCGGCATGAGGCTTTGCCGCATTGGCACTTCATTCCCGATACCGTGACATCATACTCAAGCGATGCATAGTCAAAGGTGACTTCGTCACCCGCCAATAAATCTTTTCGCGCTACAACTTCCACGTAAGGCACACCGAGCGTGTCTTTTGCGACACGAGCGAATGCCGTTGGATCACAGGAATGATTGGTGAACCGGCCGAAGTCTGGTTGTGACGGCGTTGTCGTTGGCTCAATGTGACGGCCCTGGCCGATACAGAAGGAGTAGCGCGATGGGCGAGCTCTCACTGGGCCTCGCACGATACACAGGATCTCGCCAGCGCGATGTGGGCGTTTCACAAACACGCCGAGTTCACCGACGATTTGTTGGCTCTTGGCCACGATAAGGGAGCGGCTCTGTCTCATAGTCGATACTCTGGAGTGCTCGGAGTTTGCAGGACAGGGATGTGATTCCGGAGAGGCAAACTACGCCGGCATCGAACGTCGGTACGCATGGATTGCGTCATCGGTTCTTCTGCCGAGGCCGGACCAATTCGTTTCATTCCTTACTCATCAACTTAGACTTGATGGCAGTGTCACCTGCCCGCGCGCGAGGGAACACCGGTGCCAGGGTTTCGACCCGCTGGCCCGCGTGCTCGAACGAGAGGTGTTTGAGCGGCACGCCATATAGGGCGCCAAGATTGTCCTCGGTCAGCACGGTCGCGGTTGCGCCGCAGACGAAGGTTTCCGCGCTCAACATGAGCAGCGCCTGGTCAGCGACCGCAAGCACATGGTGCGGATGGTGGGTCGTGAAGATCACGGTCAGATTCATGCCGTGCGCGAGCCGCGTGATCCAGTCCAGAATGAGCGCCTGGTTTTTGAGGTCGAGCGCCGATGTGGGCTCGTCGAGTACCAGGATGTCCGCCTCGGCTACCAGCGCCCGCGCCAGGATGACCATCTGGCGCTGACCGCCGGAGAGCTCGTGGAAGCGGCGTTCCGCGTAGTGAGCCAGGCCGAAGTGATTGAGCGCCGCGCGCACGGCCGCCTTGTCCTTGCGAGAGGGTAGCCCGAACAGGCCGATGTGTCGCGCACGGCCCATGAGCACCATATCGATCACGGTGTAGTCAAAGCTCGCGTGGAAGAGCTGCGGGACAAAAGCCATCCGACCGGATACTTCGACCGTCCCTTCAGCGGGTTTTATGCCCCCTAGCAGCAGGCGTAGGAGCGTGGATTTGCCGCAGCCATTCGGGCCGAGCAGCGCGGACACGCGGCCAGGCTCGACCCCGGCCGAATAATGGCGAAAGACCCATTTGCCGGGCAGGTAGGCATGGCCGAGATCCTTTATCGTGACGGCGACTTCAGTCATTGGCCCAACCGCGGCTGCCGAATCTCCAAAGCAAGACGGCGAATACCGGCGTACCCACCATCGCGGTCAAGAGACCGATTGGAAGCTCCTGGGCCAGCGCAAACGCGACCAGCAAAGCAAACATGCCGAATAGGAACGCGAGTGCGACTATTCCCTCGATGGGCCAGCCGAGCATGATCGCCAGCACGCCGCCGAGTGAAGCGCCAGCCGTTACTCCGATAATGTCCGGGCCCACCAGCGGGTTGCGAAACACGCCCTGCATGGACGCGCCGGCCATCGCCAGGCCCATGCCGCAGAGCACCACGGCGAGGATGCGCGGCATGCGCACGATTTCCACCACCACGCAGGGGGCATCCGTGTAGGGGCGGGCCTCGTTCCAGCCGGTGGTCAATATGATGTTTATGATCTCGGATACGCTGACCGGGTAGCGCCCGAGCGACAACGAGAGCACCATGAGCGCGCAGAATAGTGCTGCGACGAATAGATCCGGGCGGAGAAGGCGGCTGGGCCTGAGCATCAGTCGGATCAGCCTCGATGGATCCTTACTTGCGTGCGGATATCTATCCGGCTCGCAATTTATGCCCCGGCCGCTGGGCGGGCGTTGATCAATCGAGTTCGACCCCATTTAGGTGCGCGCTGCAGCAGCGGGTGTAATATCGACCAGCCAAAGGCCCACGCCAGGCACGCCCGGGCGAGTCGACCGTAGAGGACATCCCGAAACTAGCGCAAGTTGTCCGTCCAACGTCATGCCGGCACCTGCGTTACGGCAGCAAGCGCGGCGGTGATGGCTGCGAGAAAGTCCGCCTCGTTCTCGCGGAGAAAGAAATGGCCGCCGTCCAACAGGTTTATCGAAGTTGGCGCTAAGGTTTCCCGCGACCATCCCGTCAATTGCCGATCGGTCA
>JAKDMQ010000226.1 GCA_030452265.1 Nitrococcus sp. | reverse complement strand
ATTTCCGCTATGCCGCCGAAACCGAATGAGGCTTTTTCAACGTACTCCTTAGTACCACGCCAAGGTGACGCAGCTATCGAGCGTACTCTACGAGCATTTACACGCTCGTGAGTGGAGCCTTTCAGATCGCGAACGGGTGCGCGTTTACTGCGTGTATCAGATTCTGTGTGACGTACGAAGGTGTATTGAGGCCTTATCTTCAGACCCGACAACAGAAGCGCACAACCAGCTTTCAGCTGCGTGCTTCGATCCGCTGTCAGACCTGTTCAAGAGCATTGATTCTACAGACGTAGCGAATTTTGAGAATGCTGCTGCAACCGCAATACTTGCGTGTATTAGCTTCTCAGTCGCGCCCTGATCCTTCGCCACTGAATACGGTACCCGTAGCAGCGTCTGGTTGCTTCGGCCATAGCCGCGCCAAATCGGGGTTCTCGGCGGAACAATGCGCCAAGGTAATAAGGTGGGCGGGAAAGCAGCAATCACCGCGCACAGAGCCTCTATGGCCGTCCCGCGGCGCCATTTGTGGCGCTTCTGTGAGCCGCATGTTGCCGCGGTGCGCCTTGAATGTCCTGCTCGCCATGAACCGCATGGCGATGGTCGCACGCCAAGCATACCTCCCGCTGTTGCCAAGTTCACGCCCTGCAAAGAAGGCTCCCTCTGCTCCTATGAAACAAGCACCAGCTCATTCTCTGCGTAAAATCTCTCCCCCATGCGTTCATGCTCGTGTGCCCAAGACCTAGGTGCTGACGCCCTCGTCACAAAATTTGGGTTGCCGTACCCGCCGAATCCGCATCGTTGCGGATGACGTCACATATGGGATGCAGGTCCATTTTCTGCTGAATGGAATGATCGGCAGCGCTGGCTCGGTCGTATAGCCACACAGATGCGCGCCCGACGCCGGCAGGTCGACCGCAAGGTCACTTAGGGAAAAATGCCCGGTAACGCAGTATCGCTGGTAGACGCTTGGACAGTTGCCATATCGTAGCGTTCGCTGATCCCGGCATCCGCCAGTATTTCGGCAAAACCCGGTACCTGCGTTGCGGCAGACGGCTCGGCCAGGTCGGTGGGAGGTGGCGCAAACGGCTCACTCGTGAGCAGCGTATTTCCTTGGCCAACTGTGCTGTATGCCAACGATCATACAGGCGAGCATAGGGATCCTTCGCCGTCAATCGGCGCATGGCGGCAATTCACGTCCACGACGCGCTTGCGTCCTTTAATACCTGGACGTGTCCGCTTCTCATGGCTCCCCGCTTTGGGTGGCTTCTTCGAGAAACCCAGGTTCTTCACTATCCGCTTGAGCTCGGCACACGCTACCGGCCTTTGCTTGCAGCCACCCATCAGCGTCGTAGTCTAACCGGCCGTCACTGGTACCTGCTTGTGCTCGTTGTACCGCTGACTGCGCCCCGGTTTATCACTACGGCGCAGCCAGCCGAGCATCACCGCCCGCTGGTAGCGGAGCTGGACCGCAAGCGGTGCCTTGCGCGTAAGCATCTCATGAGCTAATTCACGGTCGCCATTATTAACGGCCCGCTGAACGTCGAGCAGGTAATCCTCGATCATGTCGTGGAGCTTGGCCTTAACCTCATCCGCCGAATCAGCCCGGGCGTCTAGAGACAAGTCCACGCAGTACGCTAGCCACAGATCGCCATCCCGTTCGGCCAAGCAGCGCAGCGTCAAATCTCTTGTATCCATAAACCGGCCTCCTCGCTTGTGCGCCGCGCGCGGCGATACGCGGTTGCAGTGCCGAGTACGCGCCACAGTATAGGCTGGCTCGGTGTCGGGGGAACAGTCTCAACTTCGAACGGACCGAGGGCCGTCGGATCAGCATCACGCCGCCCGAAGGCCATTGGCTTTCATCAGATTTCACCGTTTCTTCCTTGAAGATGCTCTTTGAACTCTTGCCTGGCTTCACCTATGAAGGCGAATAGCTGGTCTTCCGGTACGGAAACAACATCAATTCCTTCTCGTTTCGCTTCCGCGGAGAGCCCCGTTTGGAACTGGCTGGTTGGAATGAATAGTGTTCTCGGCATTTTCTTCTTATATGCCCACCCCGTCTCGAGGAGATGCCGCGCTTCCAACTGCGACGGCTCGGTTTCATGCGCCGGGACGATTGCGTTGCCTAAGATGAAGCAGCTCGCCGCATCCATGAGGCAGATGCAATTAAACGAGCCATCCTTCTCGGTCTCAATGGGTTCGTCATTTAGCCTGAAGGCGATCCAAGCCTCGTCAACTTCAAACTGGTTTGGATGCAACACGATCGCCTCCTATGTGAAGTCTCTCGCGCCAAGAGCGCCCGTTACCGGGCGTCGCCCGCACAGTTCGCGGCGTGCGGTTTTCCCGTGCCGGGATCCTCGATTGTACTCGCATTCGCGCCGGACGCGCCCCCACGTAAGGGCCACATGGCCGCGCTCACGATGCCCAAGAGGTCTGCCGTTAGAGATCCCGCGCGCGAGGGCGCTACGGTTGGCTGTCAGCACAGACGGGTAATCAACGGCATGTACCGCCCGCCGACAGGGGACGGGGAACACACTGGAACCTCGCGCCGGCGCTAGCAGGCATCGGGCCTCTACATCGCACATGCGCTCGCTCGGCCCCTTCTCGGGCAAACCGATGGGGATATTCACCATCGCCCGCGCGTCCTCAGGCTGGCACGTCAGTATTTGCTCCAGCCGAGCTGAGACTCAGACGCGCACCTCAACACCATCGAAGCGAAAGAAGAACCAGCCGGCATTGCAGCCGTCGACGCCCATCGCCATCAAGCGCAAGCCTACCTCCGATGATCGCGCAATCCGGCTTAATGGTGGAGTCTCGCCCTACGCTCTTCGTTGCGCGGGGCGGCACGGTGCGGATCACAAGCCCCCGGCGGAGAGCTGCGCTGCCGAGGCGGGAGGATCTTCGCAGCGATAGAAGCGCCGCCCCTGCCGAGGAAAACTCAACCTTTGTACGCTTTCGGCCAGAAGCAGACGAACCCGACCGGAGGCGCAGACCACACGCCACCGAAGTTGTCCGTGACCGCCTACAAGAGTTGGATGGCAAAGGGTCTCGGCTGCATGGGGGCGCGCACGCAGCGCGGCCAAAGCCGCTGCATCCCGGGAGAATGGCCGCAAGGGCGCGAACTAGGGACGGATTGCGTGATCCAGGAAGAATGAGATGGATCCCGGCCTGCGCCGGGATGACGAAGCACTTGGCCGCGGCCCGCGTCGGGATGTCGAAGCACTGGACACCGGCCCCCGGGTCGCGGTCCGAGGCAGGCTCCGCCGGTGTGACGCGTACATCAGCGACTCGCCAACGCCAGCAGTCTCATTCCCACCTCCAGGCTCCTAGAGCCCGTAGTCGGGCAACTCGATGTCGTCGCGCAGATCGCGGCCGATGACGAATTCGGCGACGATCGGGAGCCCCAATAGCCCGGTCACGAGGTTTCGGAAGATAATGCCTGGAGCGCTTTTCGGGCAGATTGAGGGGGCAAATTTCGCTGCGGACTCCTGCTTGCGCTTCAGAAATGGCATCATCCGCTCCTGATAGCGGGCGTATGCCGCGGCGTGACCCCCCTTCCTGCAACCGTGAAGCTCGCCCGCGAGCACATACGCCTCGGCAATGGCGAGCCCCGTGCCTTCGCCCGCGAGCAGGGAAACGCAAGCCGCGGCGTCACCAAGGAGCGCGGTGCGGCCGGTAGTCCAGCGATCCATTCGAATCTGGCTCACACGGTCAAAATAAATACCGCTGGCACTTGCCATTGCCGCGAGAATCCGCGGGCACTCCCACCCGACCTCGGAAAAAGCGGCTGCCAGCACCGACTTGCGCTCCTGATCGTTCAAAGGATGCTCCGCGGCCAAGTACTCATCGCGAAAAACGAACAGAAATAGCGTCTTGTCATCGCGCATGGAGAACCGTGAAACCTGCTTTCCAGGGACTGCATAGCTTACATAGACGAGCTCATCGCGCGGTCGGTAACCCTCGAGCTCGAATGCGGCCACGTGGTAGCCGAGGGAGACCTCGAACTCTGCATCCGGTCCAAACGCAAGTTGACGAACGCGAGAGTGCAGCCCATCGGCACCGATGAGCAGGTCCACCTCGCGCGCAGCGGCGCGCTCGAAGTTAAGGCGCACGCCGTGCGTCTCGTCC
Source organism: Nitrococcus sp. (assembly GCA_030452265.1). Classification (GTDB taxonomy): domain Bacteria; phylum Pseudomonadota; class Gammaproteobacteria; order Nitrococcales; family Nitrococcaceae; genus Nitrococcus. Next base: position 1,302 of record JAKDMQ010000226.1, on the reverse strand, counting down.
GCGATGCTCGCGACGGAGTCACCGAACAGCGTCTCGACGTTCCCGTCCAGCGCACGGTAGATCGTCGCCGCGAGGTCGGAGCGCCGCAGGCTCGTGAAGCGGCCGTTGGTCATGCGGCCAAAAACATCGGCCGGGAAACCACCGTTCTTGCAACTGTGCCGGTCGACGAAACGCACCTCCTTGACCTGGTAACCCAATTCCCTGATTCGAGGGAGCAAGCCCATTTTCTCGGTGATGTCGTAACCGAGCCCCCAGAAGTCGATGACATAACCACCCTCGCGAAGGTGTGGCGCATGCTCAATGAGCAGCACCTCGTGCCCAAATTCGCGCAGCCAGTAGGCGAGTGCCGAACCGGCGATGCCCGCCCCATTAATGGCAATTCTCATGACATCTCACGCGGCCCAACTGCGTAGCGAAATCACCGGCGCCGATACGGCGAGCGCTGCGTTGACACGTTAGCCGCACGTCGCGTGTCGAGTATCGCCGCTACCGGAACCAGGTCGGCGAAATAAAACCCGTCACGTTCCACCACGTCGCCTACTTCCGCGTGCAGCGGATCGTGAAACATCGGCCCGGCGAGGACACAGGTGTGGAATTCTCCATTCTCCCCGCATGGATCGACATCCCGCGGCAGTTCGTCGAGAAAAGCATGATCGAAGGTGCGCCCGGCAAACGACGGCGGCACTTTCCTCGGATCAACGCATGTGAGCACAGTGACGACGCCGGCATCAATCATGCGCCGCGCGAGCGGCTCGGTGCGCTCGTGCCAGATTGGGAAGAGTGGCTCGAGACCGGAACCTTCGAGCTGTTTAATGCGATAGTCACGGATATCATCTAGGAAAAGGTCTCCAAACGCGATATGCGTTGCACCGGTTTTGAGCCCGTCATCGACTGCGCCGCGCATCTCGCGTTCGTACACTTCATTGGAACAGGGCCACGGCAATGGGATAACGCGCAGCGGTAGGCCGGCTGCGCGTGCCTGCGCTTCGACAAGGGCGAGGCGGGTTGAGTGCATCGCGACGCGCGCGTGGGTCTCATTGACGGTCGTCAAGAGGCCGACGACCTCGACATCCGGATCTTTGCGGAGCATGTGCAAGGACCATGCGCTGTCCTTACCGGAGCTCCAGGAGAGCAGCACACGTTTTGGCATCAGCTAAAGACCTTCCTTTTCTTTGGCGGCGATAACTACTCACCCCAAGCCACAGTACGCGATTTCGCACTGGGCTCGATACGGTGTCCCTGGCATTCTGGAAGCGCGGGCGTTTAAGGCCCCCAAAAGGCCCGCCCCGGCCGTTTTGGCCG
>JAKDMQ010000040.1 GCA_030452265.1 Nitrococcus sp. | reverse complement strand
TACGCGGTCAAGGTCATCCCGCACTGGGGACCGCCCTACTGGCTCTATGACTCCGATGGCGACGGCACTCTGGAGAGGCGCGGGGACATCGTGCACGGGGTACCACAGACCGTGCAGTGGCAGATCCTGACCTGGTAAGTACCAGGCGAAGTGGCCAACTCAGCCGGCGAGCGGGCTCCACGCTAGTCAGTGGCACGGCTTGAGATTGGCGTAAGCCGCCACCAGCCACTTGCTGCCGCTTTGCGTGAAATTTACCTGCACGCGGGTGTTCGGGCCGCTGCCCTCGCAGCTAAGCACAATGCCCTCGCCGAAGGTTGCATGGCGAACCCGCTGACCGAGGCGGAGCTCTGCGCCCGTCTCCATTGGCTGGTCGAAAGAACGCGCCATGGGCGGGGTAACGCTGAACCGGGCGCGTACCTCCTGCATCCGCTCCGCGGGAAGCTCTCGGAGAAACCGCGAGGGCAGTCCGTACTGATCCTGCCCATGCAAGCGGCGGCGTTCGGCAAAAGTCAGGAAAAGCCGCTCGCGGGCGCGCGTGATGCCGACATAGCATAGCCGCCGCTCCTCCTCCAGGCGTCCCGGCTCATCCTTGGCCATACGGTGCGGAAACAGGCCCTCCTCCAGGCCCACCAGAAAAACGACCTGGAACTCCAGACCTTTGGCGGAATGCAAGGTCATGAGCTGGACGCCGTCTTCCCACTCGCCGGTCTGCGCATCCCCGGCCTCGAGCGCGGCATGCGCTAGAAACTCGGTTAGACTGTCCATCTCATCCGCGGCCTCGCGCACCTGTTCGAAGGTGCGCGCGGCAGTGATCAGCTCATCGAGATTCTCCACTCGGTCCAGACCTCGCTCGCTGCGCTCCTTCGCGTAGTGCTCACGCAACCCGCATTGTGCCAGCACGGTTTCGATCCGATCTGCCAGCGCCTCCCCAGCGCTCTGCCCGCTCAGACTTTCGAGCAGGTCGAGGAAGGCGCTGGTGACCCTCGCCGCCCGGCCGGAGAGACCACCGGCGCGCAGCAGATCGTAGGCGGCCTGGCAAAGGCTCGTTTGCCGCTGGCGGGCGTGGTCGCGAAGGGCGTCGAGGGTCTTGCCACCGATACCGCGCGTCGGCGTATTGATCACCCGCTCGAAAGAGGCATCATCATCCCGGTTCACGAGCAACCGCAGGTAGGCCAGCGCATCCTTGATCTCGGCGCGCTCGAAAAATCGCAGCCCACCGTAGACCCGATACGGAATCCCCCGCGCGAGCAGGGCCTCTTCGAAGGCGCGCGATTGGGCGTTTGAGCGGTAGAGCACAGCGCAATCTCTGCGCGCGTAACCATCGCCTTCGATCAGGCCGTGGATGCGCTCAACCACGAAGCGCGCCTCGTCCTGCTCGCTGAATGCGGCGTACATCGCGATGGGCTCACCAATGGCCCCATCCGTCCACAAACGCTTGCCGAGTCGGCTGCTGTTGCTCGCAATCAACGCATTGGCGGCTTCCAATATCGTTCGGGTGGAGCGGTAATTTTGCTCTAGGCGCAGCACGCGTGTGCGCGGCTCGTCCTCGCGCAGGCGCTGCATATTCTCCACCCGAGCGCCGCGCCAACCATAGATGGACTGGTCGTCATCACCGACGATAAAGACATCGGTCTTGCTGTCCATGAGCAAACGCAACCATTTGTACTGAATGCGGTTGGTGTCCTGGAACTCGTCCACCAGGATATGCCGAAAGCGCTGCCGATAGTGTTCGAGCAGTGCGGGCTGGGTACGCAGCAGCTCATAGGAGCGCAGCAGCAACTCGGCAAAGTCCACCAGCCCGCCCGCGCGGCAGGCCTCTTCGTAGGCCTGATAGAGCTGGCGCATCTGCTTGCTATAGGCATCGTGCGGCTCGCTATCAGCGGGCCGCTGGCCTTCGTCCTTGCGCGAATTGATAAACCCCTGTATTTGACGCGGCGGCCAACGGCTCTCGTCGATCCCAAGGTTACGCAGGGTACGGCGGATGAGACGGCGCTGATCCTCGGCATCGAGGATCTGGAAGTGCTGCGTCAACCCGGCCTCGCGCCAGTGCAATCGAAGTAGTCGATGCGCGAGCCCGTGGAAAGTGCCGATCCACATGCCCCCGGAGACTATTCCTATAAGCTCGCCAATTCGAGCGCGCATTTCCGCGGCCGCCTTGTTGGTGAAAGTCACCGCAAGAACAGAGTGGGGCGCGGCACCCTCGGCTTGCAGTAGCCAGGCCGCCCGGTGCGTAAGCACGCGGGTCTTGCCGCTGCCGGCGCCGGCGACAATCAATGCCTGGCCGCATGCCAAAGTGACTGCTTCGCGTTGCGCCGCATTGAGAGAAGTAAGGAGGTCGGAGCTATCCACGGCCGCTCAGTTGTTTCTGTATCTCGCACCGCCAATCTTGCCACAGCGCCGACCGACGCCGCGAGTGGCGCCGGCAATGGGCCTGCCCGCGGCAGGCAAGCGTAGCGCGCACCCCGGCGCCCGCGGGCATGCGCAATACCCGCAGCCCGCCAACCTCTCAGCTCTTCAGATCGCCCAGGTGGTTCGCGGATTTTCCGGTGGAGTCATCGCGATGGCGCTCGGCATCGTCCGCGCCATCGTGGACGCGGCCAAGTCATTTTTCACGAAAAATCCGTGGTCGCTCAAGCTCCAAGTGGCTTTGGGCATCCTGTACTCCGTGTCATTCTTCCCGTTGATCTCGAATCCCGATCCTACTAAGGCACCGTGGTGGGGCTGGGCAATCTGGGCGGTTGCGGTAACGATCGCGATGACCGGGCTGGTCTCCTCGCTGCCGCTTAAAGACGCCTTGCAAGCGATTGTGGGGAAAGTGATGGCCTTTGTGCGGATGGCTCTTGGCATCGTTTGGCTGGTGTTCATCACGACAGGGTTTATCTTGGCGAACCCTCGCCGAGTCAGCCCGACGAGTGGCGTCGCCTTTGGCCGCAACGTCGCACTGACGCTGGCGCCAATCGTTAATCCCTTGAAATTCTTTAAAGGGTACGGACAAGCTTTCGTCTGTGGTGTGGATGTAGTGGCGGGCGTGGTGGTGCTGGCGCTCAACATCACGCTGTCCATGCTGATCCTGTTTCCGCCTTCTGTGGAAGATACATCGTGATCGGGGTTGCAAGACCTGACACGGCTCGCCTAATGGATGATCCAACTCTGCATTAGCCGTCTCGATACAGCGGTGGTACGATCTACCAATGATCGATTGGTCCTCGTGTCCTGCGGTTGAACACGATCCCGAGAGGGTGAGTGGCGCGTGGGTGTTCGCTGGGACCCGCGTTCCGGTCGCGGCGTTGTTCGCGAACCTTGAAGACGGTGCCCAGGTGTCGCAGTTTATCGAATGGTTTCCGGGCGTCACCATTGAGCAGGTTCGCGCGGTGCTAGAGCATGCCGCGCGGAGCGCCCTTGCACCAGCGTAAGTGCGCATCCTTTTCGATCAAGGCACTCCAAGCACTGTTGCGTCGGTTTCTGATGCAACATGAGGTTGTCACTGCATATGAGCGTGGCTGGGCGCTACTTTCAAATGGGCGTTTGCTCGATGCCGCCGAGACTGACGGCTTCGACCTGTTGGTTACTACTGACGCCAATATTCGGTATCAACAGAACTTCACTGCACGGCGCATCGCCGTCATCGTGTTAACGACTACGAGCTGGCCGAGAATCCAACGCGCTGCTGACTTGGTCGTTCAAGCTGTCGATTCAGTGCCCCCCGGTAGCTATTCTGAAATCACCATCCCGTGAGGGGATGACCACGGTCAGGTCTTGTGTGGACGAGGGTCAGCAGCGCATCCGCCATGACGTTGATCAGCCATACGACAATGCATGCGTGACACAACGCGAGCAAGGAGGATCCAGCACGGCGCGCTCGCCACGAATCCCCAAGCCGGCGCCAGTTTGCGGCGAGGGCGCCTGTCTGCGTGCAGATACGCACAGGCAGGCCGCTCCCACCCGAGCCTACCAAGCTGTTCCCTGCGCGACAGCGCACCGCCCACCGGTTGGGAGGACGCTCTGAGCCGGCTTCCTCCTTCGCCGTGCGAAGGAGGATCGGCGGGGATGCTTACTCATCGGTCGGCCCATTACGACTGCGTTACCTTGCAATGCAGGTCTTCGGCGGCGACGTGGTAGGGGATACCCTGGTTATCCAGTTGCAATATTGGGTCAATGACAGGTGGGACGGGATAACTACCCCGAGACCGGCGTCGATCGGTCCAAGCTACACGAGCACATCGGCAATGCCGCATTGAGGTTCTTCGATACCCATTTGCACGTGCGGCGACAAACGCCAAACGGAGGCGCCTACCGGGATTCCGGAGAAACGCTTGCGGCTGGCCATGGATCCCGCCACGCCTTGCTCGCTCGCGAGATTGCCCTCCCGGCCACGGCATGGGTAGCGTCGCTGGGCGGGTCCAATGGGCGTCATCTACTCCGCTGCCGGCGCCGGCGAGAACCAATGCCTGGCCGCGCGCCACAGTGACCGCCTCGCGTTGCGCCGCATTGAGAGAAGTAAGGAGGTCGGAGCTATCCACGGCCGCTCGGTTGTTCCTGCCTCTTGCACCGCCAATCTTGCCACAGCGCCGACCGACGCCGCGACTGCCGTCCTGCCCGGAACGAGGCGGTCATGCCGCGCTGTCGTTCGGCCGCGCCGGATCACGCAAGGTACGTACAACCCTCAGATTCTGGATGGTATCGGCCACTGCCCGCAGAACCGGTTCACGTGCCGAGCCTTTGCGCCAGTGGAGCGCCATTTCCCGCCGCGGCGCCGGTTCTTGAAAAGGCCGCAATTCGATCGCCGCATGATTCGGGATGGCTGTATTGGCCTCGGCCGCCAGAGCCGGCAACAGGGTAACCCCAGCGCCGAGGGCCACCATCTGGCGCAGGGTCTCCAAGCTGGTCGCACGGAACTCCGCGATGTCGCTGGCCCCTGCCAGAGCGCAGACATCCAACGCCTGGTCGCGCAGGCAATGACCCTCTTCCAGCAGGAGGATGCGCTCCGCCTCCAGCTCACGGAGCTCGATACGCTGGCGCCGCGCCAGCCGATGGCCCGCGGGCAGCGCGAGATAGAAGGGTTCCTGGAAGAGCGGCAGCAAGCGCAATCCAGGCTCATTGACCGGAACGGCCATTATGCCGGCGTCCAACTCACCCCGACGCAGCCGATTCCCCAGTACCTGGGTCTGCTCTTCGTAGAGCAGCAGTTTGAGCCGCGGATAAGCGCTGTGCAAAACCGGAATCAGGTGCGGCAGCAGATAAGAGCCTATCGTTGGGATCAGCCCGAGCCGCAGCTCGCCCGCCAGCGGATCGCCGGCCGTGCGTGCCACATCGACGATATCCGCCACCTCGTTGAGCACGCGATGGGCGCGCTGCGCGACGATCTTGCCGGTCTCGGTCAACATGACCTGTTTGCTGTTGCGCTCGATGAGCTGAACACCAAGGTACTGCTCCAGCTTTTTGATTTGGGTGCTCAAGGTCGGCTGCGATACATAGCACGCCGCGGCAGCGCGACCGAAGTGACGATGGTTCGCCACGGCAACCAAGTAACTAAGATCTCGAAGATTGATCTGGACCATCAAAAGGGCCTGTTGACACTCACCCACGACGCCGCCCGCATTGAACGGCTTCTCGAAGGCACACTGCGATCAGTATACGCTGCTCGTCAACTCCGGCTTGACGCATGACTGCACGGCCCTAGGGATGCACGCAGCGCCGCTTCACTGTGCCTGCTCTGCATTTTGCATCCACGCTGGTATATCGCGCTGCTTATGCAGTAGGCGCCAAACGTCCGCCTGTACCGCGCGTTCGATGTAGAAAACCAGATAAGGGAAGCATTTGACGGGCCAGCAGCGCAGGCCCGGTATACGAAGCGCGTCGGCATAGCGCGGCGAGCCGGTTGCCGGGTGCGCGGCGATATGCTGGATTGCTGCTTCGACAGCGTCGATGAAGCGCAATTCGAGCTTGGCGCCGCCCTCGCGGAAGTAGTAGTCAGCGGCCCGTTGGATATCGTCCTGCGCTTGCCTGCGGCGGTGGACGACCGTCATTCGGTCGGGCGGCGACGGGCGCGTTCGCGCAGGCTTTCAAACCAGGCTTCATCCATCACGCCCACAACTGGCGAGCTGGCCCCTTCCAGCAACTTCTGGCGCAATTGTTCTATATCCTTCTGTTTGCGGATCAGCTCGCGCAGGTATTCGCTAGTGGAGGCATATCCTCGTGCAGCGACTTGTTCGTCGACGAACGCTCTCAGGTCATCTGGCAGCGAAATGTTCATGGTGCTCATGAAGTCGATAATAGGCGGCATGGCAAAAATTGGCCATTCTGCTCCCTGACTTTTCTTGCTTCCTCTCGCGGCGTCCGCGTAGCTCGCGTAGTTCGCGTAGTTCGCGCACAATCGTCTGTAGCGTGAGGCGTGACGCGTGAGGCGAATACTGCCGAGTCGCGAGTCGCGAGTCCCGAGTCCCGAGTCACGAGTCACGAGTCGCGAGTCGCGAGTCGCGAGTCACGATCCCCGATCCGCAGTCACAAGTCCCGTGCCCAAGCTGCCCGGCTTTGAATTCAAGGCGGCGCTGAAAAACGACCCGGACTTCAAGAGCCGCGTGCAGGAGAGTGCACGCGGGCATCTCGCGCAACTGGTCAAGGAAGCACACGGGTTTGTGCAAGATGCGGTGGCTTTGGTGCGCCAGCGAGAGGGTGACCCAGATGTGAAAGTGGTGCTGCTCATCGACTCGGTGGAGCGTATGCGCGGTGCCGGCAGCGAGGCCATGAAGGTCTACGAAAGCGTTCGCAACCTGTTCCTCAACCACGGTATGAATTTGAGCATGCCGCCTCTGCATGTCCTCTATACGATTCCGCCCTACCTGTCCATACTCACCGCCGGAGTCGGCGGAATGATGGGCGCCGTCCCGGAGCGTCTGGTCAGCACGCATGTCTTCAAGCGCCGCAGCCGCGAACCCGATCCGGATGGCCTACGAGTATTACGCGAGGTCATCAGCCGGCGCTACCCCGAGTGGCCGAACCTGTTCCAGGAGTCCGCCCTTAACCAACTGGCGCTGGCCTCCGGTGGGGATCTGCGCGAGCTCTTCCGCTTGGTCCGGCAATGCCTGCCGGCGGTATGGAATGACCAACAGTTGCCGCTCACACCAGAGCTCGTCAAGGCGGCCGAGATTGCCGCGCGGCGAGATGCTGCCCATTCCGGCCGACCATCTTGGCTGGCTGCAGCGCATCGCACGCACGCACGAAACCTGTCTGGAATCCGATGCGGACCTGCCGACCTTGGCGCACTTTCTCGACAACCGGTTGGTCATGAACTACCGCAACGGCGAAGACTGGTACGACGTGCATCCCCTGGTGCGCGACGTGGTGGATGCCTATGACGGCACCGGTTTTTGACGCGGCGACCGAACGCGTCGCTATCAATCTGTTGCGCCACCTGGAGTGGCAACACGACGGTTTTTCGCTGGTATTCCTCTTTGCCGATGTCGGAGCCGCGCTGGAGCTTGCCAACTGGCTCGACCAGCGGCTTGTTCTGCAAGGGCGGCGGCTGCAGAGGGGCGAGGTCAAAGACAGCTTCGTGCAAGAACCCGAGCATGAAGTGGATCATCTGGTGGCCTCCTTCGCTGAATTGTCAGCCGAGCCCGGAGGCGTCTGGTACGCTATGCCGCGTCACCCTCGCGACGAGGCTTGGAATAACGCCCGCACACTGTTTCTTGCCCGGCTCAACGAACGGCGATTCCTGCTGGAGCGCGACCTGCAACGGCCACTGGTGCTGGTATTGCCCGCCCACTTCCGCCCCACGGCAAGCCGCATCGCGCCCGATATCTGGCACCGGCGCGATCTGAGCGAGGGACTGCGCGTCAGGCCTCGCATACCGGCAGATGCCGACATAGCCGAACGGCCGGAAACCTCGCCACCCGCGCGGTTAAGTGCCTATGACCAGTGGCAACGCTTGCGGGCGGCTAACACCTCCGGCGACCGGCTCTTCCTGCCGCTGGCCCGGCGACGCGGAAACGGTCGCGCGCGCGCAGGGCGACCGGGCGCAAGCCGAGGCCCTCTACCGCGAAAGCCTGGACATCCGTCGGCAACTGGCGGAACACCTGGAGAAAATGGGGTCATCGCACCGAGCCAAGCCTGGAGGATAGGAACGTGAGAAAAGCACGGCTTACCCGGTAACATCTGCGTGCCCGCGGGCTTGTCTATGATGTGTCTTTGCTAACCAAGCGAGCGGCATTGGCGCCCGGAATCCTGCGACGCCCCTCAACCATGAGCAAACGGAATCCATACTGCGCGGTTCTCGGGATCGATGTGCCACGACTGGAGGTCGTGAAGGACCACCGTGAGGCCAACTACTATTCGCTGCTCATCGTAGCCCTGCTCGAGCGGGGCGAACCCATCACCCTCGAGGAGGCGGCGCGGCGCTTCGAAGACGCCGACATCGCGGATCAAGAACGATCGTTGGCATCGCTCAAGCGCTGCAAGCCGGACAGGCCACCTGTCTATCGTGACGGCGATCTCTACGCCCTCGATCCCCACGACGACTGGGCGGATTTGTGGGTATTCCGGCTGGATCTGCGGCCGCCCAAAGCCGTGCCGTTTCCGGTTGTGAGGCCGGAACTCGGTGCCCTGCCATCCCCTGACAAACCCCTGACCATCGCACATCTTGACGAAGCCTGGCGCGAGGGCATACCGAACGCCTGGTCAGCCCAGCGCATCGCGATCTGCGTGCTCGATGCCCACCGCAGGGCAATGAAATCCCATGAGGTTCTCGGTTTCGTGCGCAGCCGCAAGTTGCCGGGCATGCTCTCGGAGGGTTCGGACAGCTATTGGCGTCGTAGCACCCCGATTCGGGTGCACGAGGGCGGTTTCTGGGAGCTCGGCGTTGACCACGATGCCGTGCGGTCAGCGAGGCAGGCCGTTCGCGCGCGCATCGAGCAGACCCGGAGGTGGGCCCACATGCAGCCTAATCCCGCGCTGATGGAAGCCAACCGCAAGCGAATCGAGCGACGGCGCCAGGCCCACGGCGAAGCGCTTGCGCGAATGCGGCGCGTGCTGCTTTACCCCTTTCCCACCAAAAACCCTGAAGCACTCGTGCTCCTTGATGTGCAGCGGCGCGAGCTTGCCACGTTCCTGGGCGAGGAGACTGCTGAAGCAACACGCCGGCTGGCAGAGTACGACATCATTGTCGGCGTTGATGTGCGGGGACTCCTGGGGACCTTGGGCATCGAGCCGGGCGAGCGACGCCTCGCTGATCTCCGCCCACCCCAAAAGACACGCAGGCTCAACAAGCGCGGAAGAACCCTCAAGATCACAACGAAGCTTCTCGTGCAGGGCTCTTGCGGCATCACACGGCCCTTCGGCGATGAGCAGGTGCTGCAACGCTACCTGCGGGAACGCCAGTACAGCAAGCTGCGCCAGCGGCTCGAGGCGGACGCCAAGTCACTCTTTGCGCTCTACCAATACGGCCGCCTGCACGGTGCCGTTCGCCTTCGCTGGGGCTTTCTCGATGAGACGATCCCGGTTCCCTGGGCCCACCCGGACGAGCCGCGCCTGCACAACCTCAAGCAGCAAGCTGTCGCGCAAGGCATCCCGCTTGAGATCGTTGTTGGCAGCGCACCGGGATGGGCGGACCGATGGTCGCGAGGGCAACTGGGTTCTGTGGCAAAGGAGCCGGGCGGATGGTATTTATGGATCGTTGATGAAGGCGGCTATGTGATCGACGAGCACGAGATTCAGCTAGCCCGATTGGCCAACGCCACGGCAACCTCCTCGTGATCAGGAATTCCGCACGCGAGCGGCTCGATCACCGTCCCGGCCAAGGGTGACATCGCGTATATTGGGCGGTGTGTCCGCGGATCATCGCCGGAGTTTCCAGATCGTAGGAGGAACATCATGATAAGAACACTAATCGCAGTACTGATACTGTCGGGCCTGTTGGTCGCCTTTACTGGCTGCCAGACGATGGGAGGAGCAAGCGAAGATACTCAGAACGATGGCAAAGCCACTGAGAGCTCAGGCAATAGTGACGGCATGGGGGGTTACTACTAACCGGTAGCAGCCGCAACCCGTCGATACGGCGTTAGTTCCTCTGTAGATTGACTTTCGGCTTCCGGCCTCGCAGATCGGAGCGGTGGGTTGCATCACAATCCGAGAGGATACCCCTTGCCATTTCTGTGCCGATCAAGATACGTTGGCGCTATGCAGCGCATTCTCGCCACCCTTCTTGCCACGATGCTCATCTTGAGCGGTACGGCGTGGGCTTCCGATGTCCACGTCGCGACACCGTGCGGCGAGCATGTGAGCCTCGAAATGGCCGCCGGCGGTGAATCATTACCGGGCCATGTTGGTCCTTGTGGCCACTGTTGCCACGGTGCCTCACACTATATCGCGCTACCTTTGAGCGAGGCAGGGCTCCTCGTATCACTGTCTCGCACCAATCTCCCTCTGCAGAATGACCCTCACCTGATCCACCTGCCGCTGGCGCCGCCGACACCGCCCCCGAACCGCTAAGTCCTGGACTCGCCCCGCTCGCGTGCCGTGCATCCGCCGCACGTGCCGACGTGGTTTTGCGTCTTGAGGATTTGGCTACATGTCGAACGATAGAATTCCGCGCGCCGGCTTGCCAGCGCGTGGCGGTGCTGCCCGGGATAACGGCCCGCGGCGCAGCTTTGCATTGTTGCCCCGGCGGGTTCCATTTGCAGGACTCAGTGCGGCACTGCTCGGAGTGCTTGCGCTGTCTGCCTGTGGGACTTCGCTGCCAACACAGCGTGGGATCGAGCCACGGCCGTTGGGCCGCGATCTGCCCTCGTTTCAAGTGCCGGAGGATTCGCACGCGGTACTGCCAGGAGCAGGTGCTGCCAACGCAGCGGAATTCCCTGCGCCAACCGGTGCGCTGCGACTCCAGGAGGCACTGGCCACCGCATTGATGCACAACCCCGAGCTCGCGGCATTCGGTTGGAATGTGCGCGCGGCGCAGGCGCGCATTCTGCAGGCGAGCCTGCGGCCTAACCCGGAGTTGCAAGCTCAAGGGCAGAGTGTCTCCGCCACCGGCCTCCACAGCGGCCTCAGCCCCCTCACGATCACGGCAATGATCAGCCAGCCGATTCTCACGGGCGGCGAGATCGCCAAGCGGACTCGGGTGGCGCAACTCGAGCGCGATCTGGCGGCTTGGGATTATGAAGCCAAACGGTTGGACGTGTTCACCGAAGTGGTACAGCGCTTCGTCGGCGTCCTGGCCGGGCAGCGCCGCCTCGCCGTGGCCGAGCGGACCTTTGAGTTGGCAAACCAAGTCTATCAGACCGTTTCCCGGCAGGTCGCGGCGGGTGCGGTCTCACCAATCGAGCAGACCCGGGCCAAGGCCGAGCGGGCTCTCAATAGGATCGGTCTACAGCGCGCCAAGCGGAGGCTCGAGGCGGCTCGCCAGGCACTGGCCAAAGCGCTGGGGCTGGCGGAGCCGACTTTCGAGGAGGTTGTGGGAGAGCTGGCGAGGGTGCAACCCGTCCCGCCGCTGGAAATACTCGATGATTTTCTCTCTCAGAACCCGGCCGTCGCCCGCTGGGAGACGGTGCTCGCTGAGCGCCGGGCCGAGATCGAGCTGGCCGAGGCCGAAGGCCTTCCGGACGTGACCCCCGGCATCGGCGTCCTGTACTTGCCGGGATTCGACTTTACCGCGGGGGTAGTTTCGCTCTCGATGCCGTTGCCGCTTTTCGACCGCAATCAGGGCAACATCCAGGCCGCTCGCGCCGAGTTGATGCAGGCCCGCCAACAACGCCGGGCGGCGATCGTGCGCGTGCGCGCCGCGCTGGGACAGCGCTATCAGACGCTGCAAGCGGCCTTGGCCGCGGCAACCGGGCTGGCCGAGCAGGCCCTGCCGGCCGCCCGCTCCGCCTACGAGGCGGTGCTCACGGCCTACCGGCGGGGCGAGCGCGGCTTTCTCGATGTCCTGATCGCCCAGCGCACGCTGTTCGAGCTCAAGACCCGATACGTCGAGGTCTTGGCGGAATACCACCGCACGGCGGCCGCGGTCGAACGGCTGATCGCCCGGCCCCTGAGCACAGCGGCTCTGGATGGCACCGCACGCCCCGAAGACGGCAATTCCGCCGAGGAGGAAGACACACCATGAATACTTCAAGCAACAGTCGGATCGCGGCCGCGCTCTGGGTGACCGTGCTGGTGCTGCCTCTGGCCCTGAGTGGCTGCATGGAATCCGGCGAAACGACGGCCGCCGAGGCGCCGGATGGCCCTGCCGGTCGCATGCATAGCGGCGAGGCCGGCCACGAAGACGGCCGCGGCGAACAAGGTCACACTGAGGAGGCGCTCGTTAACCTCACACCGGCGGAAATAGACGAGTTTGGCATCAAGCTGCGCACTGCCGGCCCCGAAATCATCGAGCTCAGCCGCAGCTTGCCCGGCGAGGTGACCCTCAACCCGGATCGCGTCGCGCATGTCACCCCGCGCGTGCCGGGCGTAGCCAGCGGGGTACGGGTCATCGTCGGTGATCAGGTCAAGGAAGGCGAGGTCATGGCGGTGCTCGTCAGCCGCGAGCTGGCCCAGGCCAAGTCGGCGTATCTGGCGGCCCTGAGCCGGCTCGATCTGGCCGAGGCCAATTTCCGCCGCGCCGAGGATCTATGGCGCCAGGAAATCACGGCTGAGGCGGATTACCTGGCTGCCCGGCAGGCACTCGAGGAGACGCGGGTCAATGCCCGGCTGGCCGAGCGCGAGCTGTATACGCTGGGCCTCTCGGAGAAGCAGGTAGCGAGCCTGACCGAGCAGCTAGAGCAGAACCTCGCGCGCTACGAGTTGACCGCGCCCATCGGCGGTGAGGTCATCGAGCGTCATATCACCGAGGGCGAGGTGGTGCCGGACAACCCGGCCGAGCCGCCCTTCGTCGTCGCCGACCTGAGCAACGTGTGGGTGCAACTCACGGTGTATCCCAAGGATTTGGCGGCCGTCCGGCCGGGGCAAGAGGTGGTGATCACCCCCAAGGAAGGCGGCCAGAAGGCCGTTGGCACCATCACCTACGTCAGCCCCATTGTCGGTGAGGCCACCCGCACGGCCACCGCGCGCGTGGTGTTGGACAACGCCAAGGGCCGCTGGAAGCCGGGCCTGTTCGTCACCGGCCGGGTGCGCATCGACGAACTGTCGGCGGAGGTCGTAGTGCCCAAATCCGCCTTGCAAACGATGGAGGGGCAAACGGTTGTGTTCGTGCATACCCCCGAGGGGTTCGAAGCACGGCCGGTCAAGGTCGGGCGCACCGACGCCAACTCGGCCCAGATCGTATCCGGGCTCGCGCCCGGCCAGCGCTACGCGGCCAATGCCTTCATCCTGATGGCGGGGCTGCGCGAGGGCTCGTTCCAGGGCCACAGCCACTGATCCCGTTCTCCCGAGTTGAGAACGGTACTTACGGAACGGGTTCGCGACGAGCGGGCACTGCTGCCTTCCGTCCAAGCCAAGGAACAATGGAGTAACCGATGATTGAACGCCTGATTGATTTCAGCCTGCGCAACCGCCTGCTCATGGTCCTGCTGGCGGTGGCGGTTGCGGTCGGCGGCGCCTGGACCTGGACCCGGCTGCCGGTCAACGCGATGCCGAATATCTCGCCGGTGCTGGTGCAGGTGTTCACCGTAACGGAGGGGCTGGCCCCACTCGCGGTCGAAAAGTACGTGACCTACCCGGTGGAGACGGCGATGCTCGGCCTGCCCGGTGTCGAGGAGATCCGCTCGAGCTCCGGCTTCGGCCTGTCGGTGGTCAGCATTTACTTCGAAGAGGGCATGGACATTTATTTCGCCCGCCAGGTCGTCAGTCAGCGCCTGGAGGAAGCCAGCGAGAAGATCCCGGAAGGCTTCGGCGATCCCCAAATGGGCCCGATCTCCACCGGCATGGGCCTGATCCTCTATTACTACCTGGCCGACACCAAGGACCAGTACTCCCTGATTGAAATGCGCACCTTCCAGGACTGGATCCTCAAGCGCCAGCTCGCCACCGTGCCCGGTGTTACCGAGGTGTTGGGGATCGGCGGCTACGAGAAGCAGTACCAGGTCCGTGTCGATCCCCAGGCCCTGCTGCGTTACGACTTGACCCTGGGCGAGGTGATCGAGCGCATCGAGGCCAACAACATCACCGTCGGCGCAAGTTTTCTGGAGCAGGGCGGCGAGCAGTTCATCGTCCGCTCGGTGGGCCTGGCCGAGAAGATCAAGGACCTGGCGTCGATCGTGGTCAAGAGCGTGGACGGTTCGCCGGTGTATCTGCGCGACGTCGCCGAGATCGAAATCGGCGGGGCCATCCGCCGCGGCCTGCAGACCCTGAACGGCAAGAAGGAGGTGGTCGCGGGCATGGTCGTGAAGCTTTACGGGGCAAACACCTCCGCGGTCATCGAGCGGGTCGAGGACAAGATTGACGAACTCTCCAACGCGCTGCCCGAGGGGGTGAAGATCGTGCCGTACTACCAGCAGGCGGACCTCATCGAGGCGGCGGTCGAGACCGTCACCGATGCGCTGATCCAGGCCGTCGTGCTGGTGGTGCTGGTGCTGCTGGTGTTCCTGGGCAACTTGCGCGCCAGCAGCGTGGTGGCGCTGGCGCTGCCGTTCTCCGTGCTATTCGCCATCCTTGCGATGGGCTGGTTCGGCATCTCGGCGGACTTGATGTCGTTGGGCGGGCTGGCCATCGCCATTGGCATGATGGTCGACGGCGCGGTGGTAATGACCGAGAACGTGGACCGCCACCTGCACGAGGCCAACCCGGACGAGCCACGGCACCACGTCGTCGGGCGGGCGTGCCGCGAGGTAGGCCAGCCCATCGTGTTTGCTGTGTTGATCATCATCGTGGTTTTTCTGCCACTGTTCACCCTGCAGGGCGTAGCGGGCAAGTTGTTCCGCCCGCTGGCCTATACCGTGGCGCTGGCGATGACCGGCTCGCTGATCTACGCCATCCTGCAGGCGCCGGTGTTCGCCGACCTGCTGATGCGCCGGCCCCGCGCGCTGCGTGGCAAAAGGCCGACCGTGCCGCAGCGAGTGCTGGCGCGGTTGCCCTGGGTTCGCCGGCCGGCCGCGCAACCCGCGGGCGTGTCGGGCGATCCCGATCACGCGACCGACACCGGGGGCGAGCATAAGGAGTCGCTGGTGGTCCGCGTACTCCTGGCGCGGTACCGGCCGCTGGTCCGGTTCTTTGTCGGCCACCGCTGGCTGGCGGTGCTGCTGGCGGTGGTGTTGCTCGCCTTCGGCGGCGCACTCATGCCGCGGCTGGGCACCCAGTTCGTGCCCACGCTCAAGGAGGGCACCCTGACCGTCAACATAACCCTGGCGCCCTCCATCGCGCTGTCCAAGAGCAAGGAGATGGCCATGATCGCCGAGCGGCAGATGCTGAAGGTGCCGGTGGTGGAAGCGGTGGTCACCCGGGTCGGCCGCGGCGAGGTCGGCGCCCACTCCGACCCGATCAACGTGCTCCATGCGATGGTTGTGCTCAAACCCAGGTCCGAGTGGCAGCGGCTCGGCTTCGAGACCCAGACCGAGATCGCGGCGGCGGTCCGCGCCAAGCTCGAGGACATACCCGGCATGCTGGTCAACATGACCCAGCCGATCGAGCTTACCGTCGACGAGCTGGTCAGCGGCGTCAAGGCGGAGCTGGCCGTCAAGCTCTTCGGCGAGGACCTGGGCGTGCTCAAGCGCAAGGCCGATCAAATCGCCGCGGTGCTGCGGGACGTCCGCGGCGCCGAGGATGTACAGGCCGAGCAGATTACCGGCACGCCGCAGTTGCTGATCAGGCCCGATCGCGAAGCGATCGCCCGCTATGGGCTGAACCTGGGCACCGTGCAGCAGGTGATCCGCGCCGCCGTCGGCGGTGTCGAGGCCGGACAGGTCTACCGGGGTATCCGCCGCTTCGACATTTTTGTCCGCTACAAGCAAGCGGCCCGCGCCACGCCGGAGGCCATCGGCAATATCCTCATCGAGGCGCCCGATGGTACGCGGGTCCAACTGGCGCAGGTCGCGGAGATCAAGACCATAGTCGGGCCGCGGCGGGTCCGCCGCGAGAACACCCAGCGGTATATTACCGTGCAGGCCAACGTGGTGGGCCGGGACATGGGCTCGTTCGTCGCGGCGGCGCAGAAGACGATCGAGCGCCGGGTGGAATTGCCGTCCGGCTATTACATCGACTGGGGCGGCCAGTTCGAGCTGCAGCAGGCGGCCTTTGCGCGCCTGGCGGTGGTCGTGCCGATCACGGTCGCGCTGATTTTCCTGCTGCTGTTTTTCAGTTTCAACTCGATCCGGAATGCCTTGTTGATTATTCTCAATATTCCGCTGGCCATGGTCGGCGGGGTGGCGGCGTTGTGGATCAGCGGTCAGGCGCTGTCCGTACCCGCCTCGGTGGGCTTCATCGCCCTGTTCGGGGTGGCCGTGCTCAACGGCGTGGTCCTGGTCAGCTACCTCAACCAACTGCTGCGCGAGGGCCTGTCGATAGAAGAAGCGTCGGTGCGCGGAGCCTGTTTGCGTTTGCGGCCCGTGCTCATGACCGCGTCCGTGGCCATCCTCGGCCTGATCCCGCTGCTGTTCGCCACCGGCGCCGGCAGCAACGTCCAGCGACCGCTGGCCGCTGTCGTCGTGGGTGGTCTGGTGACCTCCACCATACTGACCCTGCTGGTGCTGCCCGCGCTCTACAAATGGTTTGCCACCCATCCCGAGCCTGAAGCAGCCACATCTGGCGCAAAGTAACGAAGGCCAAGCAAGGCATAAAGCTGTCAGGCCCAGGAATGAGCGCGATGACAAATGGGCAGGACAGCCGATCAGCGCATCCGCGAGAGCCTTTGAGGTGCCGGCGAAGGCGGATTAGACACGGAGCGCCAAGGCCTAGTACGATTGTTGTAACACTTGTTATATTGGATACTACGAATAGGAGACGGCTATGGAACTCAAGCTACGCAAGACCGGCAATTCGCTGAGCACGATCTGGCCCAAGGAGATTTTGAATCGCTTGCGGGTGGGCGAGGGCGAAACCCTATATGTGACTGAGATCCCCGGCGGAGTGATGGTCACTCCCGCCGATCCGAAGTTCGCCAAGACGATGGCGAATACCGATGCAGTGATCCGCAGGTTCCGTGAAGCCTATCGGGAACTGGCTGATCGATGACGGACGCCGTCGTTTGGATCGACGCACGCGAAACCGAGTTCATAAATTGCCAACTAGTAGCCCAATTCGGCGGGCTCGCGGGCGGGGTTCGGGATCGCGGCCTGTTGGATGCCGCCATGGCGAGACCCCTGAATCAGTGGGCCTATGCAGACCCGGCGCCGGATGTTTTTGATCTGGCGGCGGCTTACTGCTTTGCGATTTGCAAGAGCCACGCATTTTGCGATGGCAATAAGCGCTCCGCACATGCTGTTGCAGCCGTTTTTCTGGAGAACAACGGTTATCGACATCAGCCTCCCCAGTCGGAAGTGGTAGCCTCCATGCTGGCGCTCGCCGAGGATCAGTTGGCCGAACCGGGGTTGGCCGCCTGGTTCCGGGAAACCAGCCGCGCGCTCGAAGACCGCTGAGCGAGCGCAGGAGGGTGCGTTGGAATCGGGTCGGCACGGTTAGGCCGCGTTAATGCGTTTTAGGTAACGCGCCGCGGTGGCCTCGGGCCAGCGGCGTTTCATGCAAAGCCACTGGCCAGGGCGTGCGGCAATCCAACCTTCGAACAGGTGGTTGACCTGAATAGTCATGTCCCGTGCCTTTGCGGCGGCATTGGCTTTTGCGTCACGCGGCTTGATTGGCGGTAAAACATTAACCCGATAGCGTGCTCCTGGCAGCCGCTCGGCCAGTACCGGCACCAGATCGCAGGCGTAGCGCAGCGCAAGGCGCGCAGCGATGGTGTTGGTCCAGGCGGATTCACCGAAAAACGGCAACGGTTCACCTGAATCCAAGCGTGTGTCCAGGGTCACGCCGATACATTGCCCTTGGTTCAGCGCCTGCACCAGTGTCCGCACGCCCCCCTTGCTCGCCACCAGCGGGCAGCCGAACGCGCCGCGCAGACGAGCCAACTGGCGACCAATGTGTGGGTTTTTCTCCGAGGCCTGGATGATGGGCAATGTTACGCCGTAGCGCGGCCCGATTAGCGGTGTCATGTGCCAGGCACCGACGTGGGCGGTGACGAACACGGTGGGTTTTCCCGCGACCGGCGCATTGGCGCCAGCGGCGAGCACAAACTCGATGCGCCGGTCAGGCGCGCGGCGGATCGAGGGCATGTGAATCAGTTCCACCAGGGCCACACCCAAATTGTGAAAACTGGACTTAAGCAGAGCATTTAGCTCCATCGCCGAGCGATCAGCAAAGGCGACCGCAAGATTGGCACGGACCTTCTTCGCCCAGCGCGTATGCACTCCCACGGCGGCGAAGACGTAGCCGGCCACAACCATCGCCAAGTGTGGCGAAAGCCGGCGCAGCAAACCAATTATGAGCGCCACGCCCCCGGCTTCGATTCGCCATGTAAGTGGCTCCAATCGTGCCAGCGCAGCCTGAAAGCGATGCGGGATGAAGTAGTGCCGAGCCATGGCTAGTAGCAATATTCCGGCGGATTCAAGTGACCGCTCCGAGTACTACCCGCGCCCTCGGACTCAATGAGGCCGCGCATGTAGACGGTAGCGGCGCTGCCATCATTGAAGCACACGTGCACAGCGTAGATCGCGCACCTCAACGCTTTGCACCCGCCAGGGTGCAGCGGGCGCCACCGTGGGCGTTACGGCAGTGGATCGACCTTGCTGGGATGCTGCATTTCGGCGCATAGGTTCCAGTCCTCCAGCAGTTCGTCACGATGCCGCGACTCTGTGAAAGCTTAGCACTGCGACGCCTATGAACGAACGCAGCAGCAGTGCTACGGTTGTTAGGCTCAAGTGCCGAACCGGCT
Organism: Nitrococcus sp.; assembly: GCA_030452265.1. Classification (GTDB taxonomy): domain Bacteria; phylum Pseudomonadota; class Gammaproteobacteria; order Nitrococcales; family Nitrococcaceae; genus Nitrococcus. The sequence continues at coordinate 908 of JAKDMQ010000040.1, read as the reverse complement.
CTCGCACGGTCAGAGTGTAGACGAACATTAAGGACAGGAATCCGAGTCTGGGCTACGTGGAGGTTCCGGCATCGATCAATGCGGCAGCCGGCGGCGTTCTTAAGGATTGGCCCAGGTCCATCTAGGGGAAACCCGCGCTGACCGGCGCTCGCAAGCCGTGTAGACTGGGGCGCGACATTCTGCCTTGGCTGCAATGATAACGATGAATCGAATCCAACTCGCCGCCGTATTGCTACTCGCGCTCTCGGGCACTGCCTTGGCCCAGGGTGGCTGCGACAGCGCCGGGCTGAAGCTGCCGGACGGTTTCTGCGCCACCGTGTTCGCCGATAACATCGGCCGTGCCCGGCACTTGGCCGTCAGCGCTCACGGCGATGTCTACGTGGCTCTGCGAGAGCCGGTGCAACCCAGCGGGATCGTCTCCCGGGTAACCGCGGGCATTAAAGGCATGCTTGGCCTGCAAGAGCCGGTACACGGGGGCGGCATCGCCGCCCTGCGCGACACCAACGCCGACGGCCATGCCGACGTGGTTCGATATTTCGGCGAAGTTGCGGGCAGCGGCATCGCCATCCATGACGGGCATCTGTACTTTGGCACCGTCACCAAGGTGGTGCGCTGGTCCTTGGCCGGCGACGCGCTGGTACCCGTGGGTGACCCGCAAGTCGTGGTCAGCGGCATGCCGGTGCAGCACCAGCATTCCGCCCGCTCTCTGGTGATCAACCCACAAGGCGATTTGTTCATCAATATCGGCGCGCCGTCCAATTCCTGCCAAAAACAGGATCGCCAGACAGGCTCGCCGGGCATTGACCCCTGCCCGCTGCTACGGTTGCACGGTGGGATCTGGCGATTTTCTGCGGAGAAGACCGGACAGGTGTTCGATGCCGCGCACCGGTACGCGACTGGCATTCGCA
>JAKDMQ010000039.1 GCA_030452265.1 Nitrococcus sp. | reverse complement strand
ACGCCGGGTATCAAGGTGGACGCCGTACGCCACCTCGGTGGCCGGGTTATCCTTCATGGCGACAGCTACGATCAGGCCCGAGCCCACGCCGAACGCCTGGTGCTCGAGCGGAATCTGACCTACATCCCGCCCTACGATGACCCGGATGTGATCGCCGGCCAAGGCACCGTCGGCATGGAGATTCTCAGCCAGCATGCGCATCCGCTGCGGGCTGTTTTCGTCCCGGTGGGTGGCGGTGGCCTAATCGCAGGTATCGCGGTTTACATAAAACAGATCAGGCCCGAGGTGAAAATCATCAGCGTCGAGCCCGAGGATGCGCCGACCTTGCAGCGGGCCATGTCCGCCGGGCGCCGGGTGGTACTCGATGAAGTCGGCATCTTTGTGGACGGCGTGGCCGTGCGCCAGATCGGCAAGGAGACCTTTCGTATCGCCAAGCAACTAGTGGATGAGTGCATGCTTGTCTCCACGGATGAGGTATGTGCCGCAATCAAGGATGTATTTGACGATACGCGCTGCGTGGTGGAGCCGGCAGGCGCATTGGCGGTGGCCGGTTTGAAGAAATACGTTGAGACGACCGGCGTGCGTGATCAGACGCTGATTGCCATCAATTCCGGGGCCAATATGAACTTTGGACGCCTGTCGCACGTGGCTGAGCGCGCGGAATTGGGCGAGCACCGTGAGGCCGTGCTCGCCGTTACGATTCCAGAGCGCCCCGGCAGCTTTCGTGCATTCTGCGAAACCATCGGCTCACGTTCGATCACGGAATTTAACTACCGCTACGCGGATCCCGTCCAAGCGCATGTGTTTGCCGGAATCACGCTCAATGACGGGCTCGAGGAAAAGGACGAGTTGATTCGGCTGCTGCGCGAGCGCGGCTATCCGGTGCTCGACCTGACGCAGGATGAGATGGCCAAGGTTCATCTGCGGCATATGGTCGGCGGCCGGGGTCACAAGGTGCGCGATGAGATCATGTACCACGTTGAGTTCCCGGAGCGCCCCGGCGCCCTGCTCAAGTTTCTGCGTCAGCTCAGCCGGCGATGGAACATCAGCCTGTTCCATTACCGCAACCATGGCGCCGATTATGGCCGTGTTCTGGTCGGTATTCAGGTTCCCACGACGGAGCGGGACAAATTCCGGCAGTCGCTGGATAAGCTAGGCTATCCCTATCGGGATGAGAGCAGGCATCCGGCCTTCGCCCTGTTTTTGAGCTGAGCGGACGGGCGTGGCTGGCTGGCAAGTCTCTGGCGCGGCCCAACCGCAAGCGGCGCGCCCAGCTCCAAGATAAGGAGGCGAGCATGAGCAGCAAACGTTTTCGCGCCTACCGCGTCGAGCGAACTGACCAAGGCCAAGCTGTTCGCCGCATTCAGACTCTGAGCACCGATGACCTGCCAGAGGGCGAAGTGCTGGTGCGGGTCCATTACTCCAGTTTGAACTACAAGGATGCGTTATCGGCCACCGCCAGCAAGGGTGTTACCCGCAATTATCCGCATACCCCGGGTATCGACTGCGCAGGCATCGTAGAGGAGAGCACCAGTGCGGACTGGCAGGCCGGAGACGAGGTTATCGTCACCAGCTACGATCTGGGAATGGACACGGACGGTGGATTCGCCGGCTACATTCGGGTCCCGGCCAAATGGGTTCTACGCTGTCCGAAGGCGCTGACCCTGCGCGAGGCAATGATCTGCGGCACAGCCGGATTCACGGCGGCGCAATGCATACAGGCGATCGAGGCTCGTGACGCTCGACCTGAGCGTGGCAAGGTGCTCGTTACTGGAGCGAGCGGTGGTGTCGGCAGTATGGCCGTGAGCCTGCTCAGCACTCAGGGTTATCGCGTCGTTGCGGCCACGGGCAAGCGGGATGCAGCCGACTGGCTACGAAATTTGGGAGCCCAAGAGATCCTTCCGCGCGAGGCATTGCTCGATGAGAGTGCTCGCCCCCTGCTCGAGGCACGCTGGGCGGCTGCGGTCGACACCGTCGGGGGCAACATTCTCGCCACGGTGCTCAAAACAATGCGCTACGGGGGAGCCGTTGCCTGCTGTGGCATGGTAGCCTCGAGCGAGCTGCATGCCACCGTGTTTCCCTTCATCCTGCGCGCAGTAAGCTTATTGGGCGTGGATTCACAAAGTACGCCACGTGCGCTGCGCGAGCGCATCTGGGCGAAGCTCGCTGAGATCTGCCGACCCGAGCGGCTCGATGCGATTGCCACCGAAATCACGCTGGATCAGGTGGACGAGCATCTCGAGTGCCTGCTAAAAGGAGAGGTGCGCGGACGCATTCTACTCAATTTGCAGGCGCACTAATCTTGCAGTGCAATTGTCACAGTGTGCAGCGTAGAGGTTCATCCATGTCGGAGCGTTATACCGGCGTCGTCAAGTGGTTCGACGACTCGAAAGGATACGGTTTCATTAGTCAGGAAGAAGGTCCAGATGTGTTCGTCCATTTCCGTGCCATCCGTGGTGAAGGGTTCCGCACGTTGCGGGAGGGGCAGCAGGTGGAGTTTGATATCGTCGAAAGCCCCAAGGGCCTCCAGGCCAGTGACGTGGTTGCCATGCCCTAGGGCCTGTTGACGTAAACTCGCCTACAAGGCGCGGATCAGCCGAATATTTGAGGCGTTGCGCATAGCGTCGACCTGTGGCACGGGGCAGGCACGGCCACGGAGGGCTCTTGCCTACATGCGCGTTGCGGATGAACCCACGGGTTTCATCCAAGCATCGACATTTTCAGGCACGGCCGACACCATGATCGTGGGGTGAGTGATAGTATTCGCTGGTTTCGGCGAGCTCGCGAACGATGGTCAGCAACTCGTCCAGGCGTCGATCCGCGGTGCACAGCGTGGCGCAGTCCTCACAACCTGGATCGCCGCACGGCTGGCGCGAATAGAGCCAGTACTGGATGGCGCCGGCGAGCAGACCATCGGCGATTTCCCCGGGGTTGACCGTCTCATCATCCGCCAGCCGGTTGCCTAGCTCCACGGTCTGCGCCGATGCGTCGTCGTATGTATTCGCTTCCTGGCTCATGATGAGAGAACCTGTGCCGTATTGCGGGTGAGCACCCATTGTACCAACAGATTCCGGTCTCGTATGGAACAGGGACACAACGCCGGCATGGGGCTCGTGGATGCACAGAGTGTGAATAAGACGGACACGGCCGACCAGACGCGCTATGCCACCACCATCACCATCACCATCACCAAGAAGGTCTCGCGAGATCAAGCAGCTTATCGGGGCCGATACACGGGGTTTGCGACACGCCATCGCCTGCCGGCAGACAGGCCTAACCACGGCCGATGTGACCGACCGTAAAAGCGCGCCGCGGGCGCTCTGATTTGAGCCTGGCCTTCATTCCACGAACGCGCGGCGACCGGGGGGGGCGGCACTGGACCAGCGCCTCTCCAAGAGGTAGTGCTCCTGCTCCCGATTCTGGATGGCACCAGCGCGGGCCTCGCGCGCACGGGCAATCGCCTCATGCGGCGCTGACCCGAGCTCCATGAGAATGCGTGCCGCGATCGTACCCGTGCGCCCCAGACCAGCAAAGCAGTGGATCACGATCCATTCCCCCTTGAGCAATCGCGCCAGGATGGTTTCCCCGTAGTTGTCCCAGCTCTGCTCGAAAGCGGGGCCGGGAGCCTGGAAATCGGCGATGGGTAAATGGTACCAGTCCAAACCAACCCGCTGTGCCTCCCTGCCGATGGCCGGGATCCCGAGATACTCGAGCTCATCGCGTTCTACTAGGCTGATTAGGGCCGTGGCGCCCCAGGCGCGTATGGCCGCCAGGTCTTGCTTCAGCTCATTGCGCTCGATACCCGCCGCGCCGAACAGCCGCCAACGCCCAGGACAGGCCGTCATACCGATGCGCCCACCGCTCGAAAGATGCAGACAATCAATAGATAGAGGATTGTGCATGGGCATGAGATCGCCTCAACTCCATCCGGCTCGTCGTGGACCCACTTTAGCACCCTGCTTCGTGGCGCGCAGATCTTACCCCACGACACGCTACGAATATGAGCTGCTTGCACTGCTGCAATGCAGCATACCACCAACCGTAGCCCGTGTGTAACAAACCCCGCGGTCAAGATAATTGCAGGGTCTGTGGACATCCACACATGAGGCCGCGCCGTGGGTGAATGTCAACAGAGGCTAGGCGGGTAGTTGAAAATCGCGCCCGGCAAGCATCGGTTTGACCGCGCCCACGCGAATGACAAAATCGCCGAAGCGCTCGTCCTCGCGACGCTCTCGGGCGTAGTCTCGAATCAAAGGCGCGATCGCATCGATGATCTCCGCCTCACCGATATTCTCTCGGAACAGACGGTTCATCCGATCCCCCTCGAAGCTGGCCCCAAGATAGACATTGTATTTGCCGAGCGCTTTGCCGACGAAACCGATCTCGGCCAAGTACGGTCGGGCGCAGCCATTGGGGCAACCCGTCATTCGCACCACGATCGGGTCGTCCGCGAGACCGGCCTCGCGCATAATCGTATCGAGCTTATCGATCAGCGACGGCAGATAGCGTTCGCTCTCGGCCATGGCCAATCCGCAAGTAGGCAACGCGACACAGGCCATGGAATGCCGGCGCAATGCCGAGTGCTGGCGGGTGCCGACCATGTCGTAGCGCTCCAGCAGCGATTGGATTTTTGGCTTCTGCGCCTTGCTGACCCCGGCGATGATCAGATTTTGGTTGGTGGTCAGCGCGTAGTCGCCTTTATGCGCCTTGGCAATCTCGCGCAGTCCGCTCATCAATGCATAGTCCGGGCGGTCCGCAACCCGTCCACTTTCAATGAACAACGTAAAATGCCACTTCCCATCGATGCCTATTTGCCAGCCATTGGGATCGCCCGTGGTCTCAAAGCGGTACGCACGGGGCTCGGCCAAGGCATAGCCCAGCCGCCGCTCGAGCTCCGCGCGGAACCAATCAAGGCCACGATCTTCTATCGTGTACTTGAACCGCGCATGCCCGCGATCTTTGCGATCGCCAAAATCGCGCTGCACGCACATCATCTGCTCGGCCACATCGATCACCTGCTCGACCCGGCAGAATCCAATGACGTCGGCGAGTCTCGGGAAAGTCTTCGGCTCGCCGTGGGTCATTCCCATGCCACCGCCGGCCGTGACATTGAAGCCCAGCAGCTCATCTGCCTCGGTGATGGCAATGAAGCCAAGGTCGTGTGCGAACACATCGACGTCGTTATCGGGCGGCACGGCCAAGGCAATCTTGAACTTCCGCGGCAAATATGTGCGCCCGTAATTCGGCTCTTCGGGCTCGCCACCAGCGACTCGCTCCTCATCCAGGAAGATCTCGAAGTAGGCGCGTGAACGGGGCCGCAGATGCTGACTGAGTCGGTTCGCGAGATCATAGACTTGCCGATGCACGGGGGAGCGCAGCGGGTTGGCGGTGGCAATAACATTGCGGTTGACGTCACCGCAGGCCGCTATCGTATCCAACAACGCCGCGTTGATGCCCTGAACATGCGCCTTGAGGTTGCGCTTTAGCACGCCATGGAACTGAAAGGTCTGGCGGGTGGTCAAGCGCAAGGTGGCGTTGGCGTATTGGTGCGCTAGGCCATCGAGCGCCAGCCACTGCTTGGTCGTGCACACACCGCCTGGTAGGCGCAGTCGCACCATGAACTGATAGAACGGCTCCAGCTTCTGCTTGCGGCGCTCGCTGCGCAGCTCGCGGTCATCCTGCTGATAAATGCCGTGGAACTTGGTGAGCTGAGTATCGTCATCGCTCACCGCACCGGTAACGCGGTCAGCCAGACCCTCGCGCAGGGTACCTCGAAGCTGATCGCTATCGTGCTTGAGCCGCTCGTTAGGGTGCAGCTCCTCGAGCGGCTGGCTGAGATCGTTCATCAGTACACATCCTTCAGGTAGCGTTTCTCCTTTTGCAACCGACGAACGTAGTCGAGGGCTTGGTCATCGCTTAGGCTACCCTGCTCGCGCACGATATCGAGCAGCGCCTGATGCACGTCATGGGCCATGCCCTCACCATCGCCGCAGACGTAGAAGCTCGCGCCCTCCTCGATCCAGGCATAGAGCTCGCGGGCCTGCTCGCGCAGGCGGTGCTGGACGTAAATCTTCTCCGCCTGATCACGCGAGAAGGCGACATCGACCCGAGTCAATAAGCCGCGCTTGCGCCAATTAAGCCACTCCGCCTGATAGAGGAAGTCGGTCTGGAAGTTGCGTTCGCCGAAAAATAGCCAGTTTCGCCCGCTGGCGGCCAACTCTTCGCGCTCGGCGAGGAAGGCTCGAAAAGGCGCAACTCCGGTGCCGGGTCCGACCATGATGATTGGTACCTCCGGATCCGTAGGCAGCCTGAAGTTGGGGTTCTGATCTATATAGACCGGCACGGTTTCACCCTCGGCAATGCGATCCGCCAAAAAGGTCGAAGCGACGCCTTCACGATCCGAGCCATGGCTGTGGTAGCGCACCGTAGCTACCGTGAGGTGCGCCTCGTCCGGCGCAACCCGGTGGCTGGAAGCAATTGAATAGAGCCGCGGCGGCAGTTTGCGCAACGTGCCGATGAAATCCTCCGCCGAGAGCCCGTTGCGGGGGTAGTCCTGAATGACATCCAGAATATGCCGTCCGTGGATATATTGACGCAGCTCGGCTTTGCCCGCGTCGTTCAGAAGCCCCCGCAGAGCACTGGATTCAGCCAGCGCCGCGTAACGCTCGAGAAACGGCCGGGTTATGGTCGTGATCTCATAGCTCCGAGTGAGTGCCTCGCGCAGCGAGGAGCCGCCGTCGCCGACCGCGGCATCGGCCTTCATTCCGAGTGTCTCGATCAAGCGCTCGACGTAGAGCGGGTTGTTTTGCGCTACCACACCCAAGGAGTCGCCGGGCTCGAAAGTAAGGCCCGAGTCCTCGATCGAGAGCTCGATGTGCCGTGTCTCCTTGCCCGATCCGCGGCCGTTAAGGACGATGTTTTCGAGCACCGTGGCGGTATAGGGATTCTTGCGCGACCAAGGCGCCTTGTCCGCTTTGGCCACGCTGCGACTTGCGAACGCAACGACGTTGGAGGGGCGCGGCTCGGCTCCGGTAACTTTGCTGAAGCACTCCAGCACACCGTCGACCCATTGCGAAGCGGGGTCATCGAAGTCGATGTCGCAATCGATCCGAGGATGAATACGCTCGGCACCGAGCGCCTCCAGCCGGGAGTCGAAATCACGCCCGGTCTGACAGAAATTCTCGTAGCTGGAGTCACCCAGTGCAAGCACGGTGAAGCGTTTGCCTTGCAGGGCCGGTGCCTTGCGGCCATGGACCAACGCATAGAATTCCTCGGCGGGATCGGGCGGATCTCCCTCACCATGAGTACTGACTACGACCATCAGATTGTCCACTTTCTTCAGATCGGGTTTGCGAAAATCCGCCATATCGGCGACATTTGCCTGGAAACCCAGAACCTGGGCGCGCTCGGCCGCCAACCGCGCAATACCCTGGGCATTGCCCGTTTCCGATCCGAACAATATCGTGATCTCGGGCAATTGCTCTGTAGCGCTCGCTTCGGCAACCAGGGCATTGGCGGCCCCACCGCCGGCCGCAAGTCCGGCGAGATAGCCGCTGATCCAGGTCATCTGGTCGCAATGCAAAGTCGACAACAGTTGATTGAGCTGCGCGGCCTGTTCGGCGCTCAGCGGGCTGTTGGTATCCAGCAAGGGCCCCTGGGCCATATTGCGCTCCTCCGCGTCCCCGGATCTGCAAAGATCTGAGGATAGCGCCCCCGGCCTAGTCGCAAAAATCATAAATATGTATTTGAATATTCTTTATCGTAGTAAGCACATTTGACGTTACCGAAGGATCGATTCATGTCGCACCCTCTCACCCCTGCTGTTGCCACGGACATCATCATCCGTCCGCGTAGCCGCCCCGACCAGCTCGTTCTGGTGCAGCGCCGCAATCCGCCCCACGGTCTGGCCCTACCAGGTGGTTTTGTCGATCTGGGTGAGCGCGTCGAGCAGGCGGCTGTGCGGGAGGCCCTGGAGGAAACCGGCCTAAAGGTGCAGCTTCAGACATTGCTGGGCGTGTATTCCGACCCCAACCGGGATCCTCGTGGGCACACTGTAAGTGTCGTGTTTATCGCCGATGCCGACGGTGAGCCTCGGGCCGGTGACGATGCGGGCGGGATTCGGATCGTGGATCCGGCAGACACCACATTGGAGCTGGTCTTCGATCACGCCTCGATTCTTGCCGACTATCGGCGGTTCGCGCGTACCGGGCACATGCCTCGCCTGCGGCTGTAGGGCCTGGACCGTCACCGCGCCCATTTCCGATCTGGACCCAAGGGTAGCGGTACACATGATATCCGGCTATTGTTATCGGCTTACGCGCTGTGCTGCGGTAGGCTAGTGATTGCGGATCGCATTGGTGTACCGTGGCCGGGGCCTGCGAGTAGCGGTGGCGCTACGGTAAGCGGCGGACCGATGAAAGGCATGCGAACTGCCATGCGCTGGCCGAAATACAGGCTCACTTCCCTCGAAATGTTGCGGCTGGGCGCCGATCGGCCTAGCGCCATTCCGCCATTGGTCAATTTGGGGCTGGTTGTCACCTGCTTCGGCGTATTCCTATGGCAGATGACACTGGATCCACTGGCGCGCGAGCACGCCATTTATGCCCTGGGCACTATTCCAGCAACCTTGATTGGCAGTCGGCACTTACCGGCCGAGGTCACGGTTATCCCACCGCTTCTGACCCCGTTAACGTCTATGTTTCTGCACAAGGATTGGCTACACCTACTCGGCAATCTCTTTTATCTGTGGGTATTTGGCGAGAACGTCGAGGACAGCATGGGCCACCTGCGCTACCTTGTGTTCTACTTCGCGGCAGGCATCGTGGCGGTAATTTCCCAGGCGTTCCCGGAGCCGTACTCGACTAACCCGGTGATTGGGGCTAGCGGGGCTATTTCCGGCGTTCTAGGGGCCTACATGATGCTCTTTCCCCGCGCCAATGTGCTGGCGCTGATACCGCTGGGCCGATTAACGCAGCTAATACGCCTACCCGCCGTGCTCGTGCTCGGCCTTTGGTTCTTTCTCCAACTGCTGCTGGTAGCGGGGTCTGAGTCTGGAACCGGGTTTCGCGCGCATATCGGCGGCTTCATTGCCGGCATAGCCCTGGCACCTTTCTTTCGGCGCCAAGGGGGGCGATTGTGGCAGTGAAGCCAATCTAGCTCAGAATCTATACCGACCACCGCCGTTGCGCTGGTTGGGCCAACTTTGCTTGCGCAAATGGTAATCCAGCTGGCGTCGCAGACTGTTCTCGAACGCACGGGCATCGAGCTCCCCATCAATTTGGACAAGCAAAGCCTCGAGCTCCTCCCGACTCATGGATGGGAGGTCGAAATCCCGCGTGATGCGATTAGAATCTATCGTCTTCTCCATTACTCAATCCGGATCGTGCCGTGAAAACTGCGCTCACAACAGCAGCTTGCCGTTGTGGCAACTTTTACTGTTGTTTGCTTTTCTATGAGCAGGCAGGCATCGCCTATCTGGCAGATCATGCACAATACATGGGCACACTAAGGCAGCGCAGATCACAAAAACGATTATGCGTTTTTTTGCGTTAGCGCAGCCTAAAGTATACCGGAAAATGCATCTACAGCGAAATCATAATGCCTTGGAGTCGGATCGGCTGCCGGCACTAGTCTAACTTGGCCAGTCGCAGCCCGCTTCTCATGCTAGCGCAACGCCGTGACCAAGCATACAGACAGCCTCTTGCAAAAGGGGGGATAGTGCACTTGTCGCAAACTCGGTGGACGCATAGTATTGTAAGCTGCATCGTTTGCTGAGCCTTCTGGTGACGGCGGGGCATGGTAAGGGGCATGAAACAGGTCCATCGAATCGAAAAGGAAAAGCTAGTGCGGCTGCTCAACGAGGTGCCGTTCGGCCACGTGACGAGCAGCGTCCACGTCATTGACACCGCGACCGCAAAGCGCCACGAGCTTGCGGGCGTATCCCTCTATTCCAATTCCCGTGGCTGGACGGCTCAGGTCAATTGGCGGGCCGTGGTGGAAACCGACGAGATCACTCTGCGGGTGGGGGATACAGCCAGTGGTGAGCGCGCCTATGAGCTGCGCGATGAGTATAGCGATCCCGTTCGCGTCGTCGACGAGGAGCAGGGATCGCCGATGACCGACGACGAAATCTCCGCCATCGTTGCCCAGTCCAAGCTTGCCAAGGCCTGGGAGCAGGACGTGGTGAGCGTACTGAAGGATACGCGCATTCGCCGTGCCACCTTGCACTGAGAGCTGCTAGCGCGAGGCGTTGCGAATCAAAACATCAGCGCTTCGATCTTGCGCATACGACGCTGCAATCCCCCAATGGCTAGCCGTAGATGAACGCTGCTCCGTGGCTCTACGCCACCCAGCCATTACCGGCCCCACGGTCAGCCAACGCCATCACAGGTAGTTGAACAAGCTCAGTCCTTGAACCTTGGCGTAGCTCTGCTGAGCGGCCTTCAGTCCGACCAGGCGCTGCTTGAGCTCGGTGACGGCCTGGGCGTAGTTGAGATCCTCGATGCCGCTCTTGGCTTTCTTGAGCTCCAGCACCGCCGCCTCGTTGGCCTCGCGCTCGCTGTCGAGGGCGTTGAGCCGCCCGCCGAGCTCGGCGCGGCGCTCCAGGAGGTGGTTGAGCGCCTGGTCCAGATCTGTCAGGGTGCGATTGCCGATGTTCAGGAATTCCGCGCGGCCGGCCGCAGTGTCAGTAGCACGTTCCAGGGCATCGACGAGCTTGTCCACAGTCTTGAACAGGGACTGGTAGCCGCTTTCGGCGATGGTGAAACGATCGCCGACGGCGGGCTCGCCGTCGATGGTGATGCTAAGGCCCGAGACGGCGATGGTATCGCCGGACTCGAAGGCTTCATTACTCACCACCGTGTTGCCGGCGGCATCGGTCACATCGTAGCTGAGCTGCCCCGCATTCTCACTGAAGACGATCTCGTAGGGAACGCTGGCCGAGGCGGCGGCACTCGCGTCAGTAACCTGCACCGCGGAGGTGACGCCGGTGCCGTTATTGGCACCATCGGCGCCGGCCATATAGCGCCCATCACCCGTCGGGATCTTTACAAACACGTCGAAGCCGGAATGGGTAGTGGCAAGCTGCCGGTTTGGGCCTACCTGCACCATGCGCGCGCTCTGGTCACCGCGGTAGCTCACCGTATCGCCGACCTGCATGAAGGGCTCGGTACGGCTCTTGAATCCGGCGAACAGGTATTCGCCGCCGCCGTCGGTGGTATTGGCGAACTGGATAATCTGCTGTAGGCGCTCGCGCACTTCGGCACCAATTTTTTGACGGTCCTCGGCGGTGACGGTCGCGTTGTTGGCCTGCACCGTCAGGTCGCGGATGCGCAGCACGCTGTCCTCGACCTGGGCGATGACCGATCCCTCCAGGCGCAGGCGCGATTCGGCGTAGTCGGCGTTGCGCCCGTAGCGCTCAATGGTGTCGATGGCCTTGGCCAACTCCAGCGCCCGCGCGGCACCGGCCGGATCGTCCGAGGGCGAGAGGATGCGCCGGCCGCTGGCAATCTGTTGCTGCACGTGGGAGAGCTTCGCCTGCTGCTCGAGCAGCGCGTTCAGGCTGATCTGCTGGTAGTGGTTGGTGGAGATACGCATATCAACTTCTCACGGCCGAGAGCAACGAGTCGAACAGGGTATTGGCGATGGCGATGGCCTGGGCGGAGGCCTGGAAGGCTTTCTGGAACTTGAGCAGATTGGCTGCCTCTTCCTCCAGATTGACACCGGAGACGGCCTCGTTCGCGGCGATGGCCTGGTCGAGAACGGCCTTCTGGGCATCGCGGTTGATTTCGGAACGCCGGGTGAGCGTGCCGATCTTTCCCACCAGTCCGGCATAGGCCTCCTGCAAAGTGGCGCTGCCGCCCTCCATGATCGAATCGCCCGCCAGCTCCCCTAGGGCCAGCATGTTACGGTTATCGCCGAGACCGTTTTCATTGCGCGCAATGATGAACTGGTCACCGTTCTCCGGCACCCCCGAAATCTCAAAACGCATGCCCCCGTATTCCAACAACGACGGCGAGCCGCCCGGTGTCCAGGCCGAGCTACCGGCCTCGACGACGATGCCCTCGGCATCGGTGGCCGGGTCGTATGCGATGCTGCCGATAGCGTTGCCACCGGCATCCGTTACCTTGAATTCGGGCGGGCTGGCGGAGGCGTCATAGGTCAGCGTGAACGGCACTGCCGTTGACGCCGGCGGTAGGTTGTCGGTGGAGGTTATACTCAGGTTGCTGATCTGCGCCGTACCGCCGTTACTGGCTTGCCCGCTGGCCTCACTCGCCTCGCTCACGATTAATGGACTGGCCGCCGCCACTTGGGACGGCCGATCGAGCAGGACCGACATGCCGTCAACGGCGTTGCGGGTAGGTCGAATGAGGAAGCTGTCAGCGGTGGTCAGGCCACTCACGTCCACCGAAAGCCCGTCTGCCTCGAGCAGGCCGGTGCCCGAATCCACTACCTGACCGTCCGCCAGGCGCGTTAGCTCCCAATTGCTTCCATCGTGCCGCAGCCGGTAATTGGAATCCTTGAGCGCCCCGATTTTCTCCGTATTAAAGCTGACGCTCGGCTGCGCTCCGGCATTGCCGGCATGGGAAATCACCTGGGGAGCGCCGATGTCGAAGAAATCCCCCCCGAGCGCACCGCCGGGACCGGCATCGTAGTCCATGCCAAGATTGTGCTGGTTGTTGAACGCCACGGCGACACTGGCGGCTATGCGCCCCAACTCATCGCGTGCTGGGCCAATCAGCTCCCGGCGGGCGTCCAACAGCCCGCCCAGGGAGCCACCCTGGATGCTGGCGGTGATGTTGATGTCCGTAGCGCTGGGATTACCGATCGCGATATCCAACCGAGCCGGGTCGTTGGCGCCGTCGATGAGGCGCAGCTCATTGGACTCGAAGCCCGCCACCAGCGTCTGGCCATTGCCGATAAAGACGTTGACGGCGCCGTCATCCTGCGCCACGACCCGCGTGCTGACGCGCTCGGAGAGGTCGAGGATCAGCGCATCGCGCCGATCGAGTAAGTCATTGGGCGGCTGGCCGAAGCGCCCCTGCGCAGTGACGATGGCCTCGTTCAGCTCGGCTATGGTGGCGGCGATTTCGTTGATTTCGCCGACCTGAATCTGCATCTGCGAGTCAACTTCGCCCTGTAGCGCGCTGAAACGCTCATCGAGGAAGTTCAGTCTCGCTACCAGACTCTCACCGGCGCTGAGCAGCATCTGCCGCGAGGTGGACGATATTGGGTCGTTCACCACATCCTGCACGGCATCGAAAAAATCCTGCAGCGCCGGCGACAGCCCCGCCGCCTGATCGGCGAGTAGATTATCGAGGCGGGTTGCGAGCTCGCTGAACGTCGACAGCCGCCGCAGCTCGGCGCTGTTGCGCTGCACGGCACTCTCCCGCGCCTGGCTGAACACGCGGCGCACGCTCTCCACCTGCACGCCGCTGCCGATAAAGCCGCTGCCGGTACCCTGCGCGGGCAGCGTGCCGAGCTCCACGCGCTGGCGGCTGTAGCCCTCGGTATTGGCGTTGGCGATGTTGTGCGCGGTCGTATTGAGCGCCCGCTGAAAGGCGAGCAGACCAGAGATGCTGTTGTGGAACAAATCACCCATAAGAGGGGCTCCCCCGCCATGGCGGCTGCCGCGCCGGCGCCTTCTGACTATGTATTCGTCCCGCGATCAGTTTTCTTGAATTCACCCCGGCCGAGGCGCAGCGCATCGCTATCCATGATGCGCAGGATCTTATCGGCGTAAGCGGGGTCCGTCGCATAGCCGGCGCGCTGCAAGCCCTGGAGGAAGGTTGCAGCATCGCCGGCGCCGTTCAACGCCTCGGCATAACGCGGCTGGCGCAGGAGCTCGGCGTAATCGGCGAAGGCCTGCGCGAGGGAGTCATAGACCCGAAAATCGGCGGATTCCCGCACGGCAATGCCGTCGCGGTACTCGAGCGTCGGAACCCGAACCGTTTCTCCGCTCCAGCCGCCATGGGCCTTGATATTGAATAGATTGAAGCTCGTGCGACCGTCGGGGCACCGCAGGACGTGCTCCCCCCAGCCGGTCTCGAGCGCGGCCTGGGCGACCAAGGCCTCGGGCGGCACGCCAAGTGATGCCGCGGTGCGTTGAGCCGCCGGCCAAATCGAGCGGACAAAGGACTCGGGCGAGTCCCAGGATACGGCCTTGGCCGGCGTGGCGGGTGCTGCCGCCGCCGAGTCAGCAGGCGCGGGCGCTGCCGGTAGCCGGCGCGGGTAGGCCGCCAGGGAATGCGCAGCCGGGCTCGGCGGAGCGTCCTTACTGAGGCCGCTGTGAGCCAGCAGCTCCCGCTCCAGCACGGCGGCAAGCCCTATGCCCGGCCCCTGCGAGAGTTGGGCCGCAAGCTGGCGGTCGAGCAGTGCGCGGTATTGTTTGACTCCATGCCCGCCGAACAGCGAATTGCCTGGTGTGGTCGCGCGCATGCGCTCGATCAGCATCTCCACGAACACTGCCTCGAACTGTCTGGCCACGGCGCCCAGGGATTCGGGGCTGGGGTTGCGCAGCTCGCGGTGCAGCCTCCGCAGGCCGCGGCTATCGAGCGCATGGTTGTATAGGGTGGTGTTTTGGACGGTCATGTTACGCTGCGGCCAATTAAATGACGATGAGCTCCGCGCGCAGCGCCCCGGCACGTTTCAGCGCTTGCAGAATTGCCACCAGATCGCTGGGCGAGGCGCCAACTCGATTCACGGCCTTGACGATTGCCGAGAGCTCGGTTCCCGGCGCGAACAGGAACATGGGCTTTTGTTCCTCGGTGATCTGCACATCGGATTGCGCATTGATCACGGTCTGACCTTTGGAGAACGGCAGCGGCTGGCTCACCGCCGGGTTCTCACTGATGGTCACCGTGAGGCTGCCGTGGGTAATGGCCGCGGGCTGCACCCGCACATGGCTGCCGATGACGATGGTGCCCGTGCGCGCATTGACGATCACCCGAGCCGGTGCTTCGCCCGGAGTCACCTTCAGATTCTCCAGGAAGGCAACGAAACTCACCCGCTGATTCGCCTCGCGCGGCGCCCTGACTTTGATGGAAACCGCATCCAGGGCCTTTGCGGTGCCCGCCCCCAGGGTGTCGTTGATTTGCTCGGCAACACGTTTGGCGGTGGTGAAATCCGGCGTGTGCAGATTGAGCACGATGGATTGACCCATCGCGAAAGGTGAAGGGACGCTGCGCTCCACCGTCGCACCGTCGGGAATCCGCCCCGTGCTCGGTATGTTGACGACGATCTTGGAGCCATCCTTGCCCGAGGCACCAAAGCCGCTGACGAGCAGACTGCCTTGCGCCATCGCATAGACATTACCATCCGCACCCTTGAGCGGCGTCATCAGCAGGTTACCGCCACGCAGGCTCTTGGCGTTACCCAGAGAGGAAACGGTCACGTCGATCTTCTGACCCGGCTTGGTGAAGGCCGGCAGCTCCGCGGTGACCATAACGGCCGCCACGTTCTTGAGCTGCATGCTCCGGGCCCGGTTCACCGATATCTGGATGCCCTGCGCCGCCAGCATGGCCCGCACGCTCTGCACCGTAAAAGGCGTTTGCGTCGTTCGATCACCCGTGCCATCCAGGCCTACCACCAGCCCGTAGCCCACGAGCTGATTGGCCCGTACCCCAGCCACCATGGCGAGATCCTTGATGCGCTCGGCATGCACCGCGACCGTAGCCAATAGCAGCCAAAGAGCTACTAAGAAATTGATTGTACGCATCATTTTCCATGGCCCTCGCACAGATTCGGGAGCGCTTCTAGAACGGCCATATGACGCTCATGAACAGCCGCGCCAGCCAGCCCATGGTGCTGCTATCCGCCAACGCGCCGTCGCCGGTATAGCTAATACGGGCGTTCGCGACACGGGTCGAGGACACCGTGTTGCCCGGTCCGATATCGTAGGGTCGTACCTCTCCGGTTATGGTGATGTACTGGTCACCGCGGTTGAGCGTGAGCTTCTTCTGGCCCTGGATGACCATATTTCCGTTCGGCTTGACCCGGACAACCGTTGCCGTGATGACACCGGAGAGCGCATTGCTCTGACTCGTGCTGCCGCCGCCCTGAAAATCCTGGTCGCTCTCGACGTCGAAGGCGATCGGGGTGCCGTTTAAGGTAAGCGGCTGGCCGAGCAGTGTCGGGGTGGGCAGGCCATAGGTGTAATTGCGCCCGAGCTCCGTGCTGGCGTCCTTGCTGGCATTCGTTTTCTCATCCAGCATGACGGTGACGATATCCCCCACGCGGCGGGCGGTACGGTCCTCGTAGAGGCGCACGTCGTAGCCGGATTGATAGATGGCCCCATTGACCGCCCTCGGTGGCTGTTCAAGCTGCGGCTCCGGCAGCGCCTGTGGCGGCCGCGGGGGGGCGCTGGCGCAAGCGCCGAGCAGCAGCCCCGCCAGGGCGACGATGACGATTCGCGTTTGCATGGTCCGCCCCCGCCGGTCGATCCTGAGCGTCAGAGATTGTTGGTAATAAACTGCAGCATTTGATCCACGGTCTGGATCGCGCGCGTGTTGGTCTCGAACCCGCGTTGGGTCTCGATCATGTTCACGAGCGCCTCGGCAATATTGACGTTGGAGCTCTCCAGCGCCCCCGCCTGCACCGAGCCGAGCCCGTTGAGCCCCGGCGTTCCGGTCTGCGGCGCGCCGCTTGCGCCCGTCTCGACGAACAGATTCCGGCCGATGGGCTTGAGCCCCGCGGGATTGATAAAGCTCGCCAGCCGCAGGCTGCCTATCTGCGTCGGTGTCGCCGAGCCCGGAATTTGCACGCTCACCGTGCCGTCGATACCGATGGTTATGCTCTGGGCATTGGTGGGAATGTTGATTGCCGGCTGCAGCACCAAACCATCGGAGGTCACGATCTGCCCCTGCTGATTGAGCTGAAACGAGCCATCGCGGGTATAGGCCATCGTGCCATTGGGCTGGAGAATCTTAAAAAACCCCTGGCCGTTGATCGCCAGATCCAGCGCATTGCCGGTTTGTACGATATTGCCCTGGGTGAACGCCTTTTGCGTGGCCGCCACCCGGACTCCCGTGCCCAACATCAGGCCGCTGGGCAGCCGCGTGCTCTGCGAGGACTGGCCACCGGGCTGGCGTACCGTCTGGTAAATTAGATCCTCGAACTTGGCGCGACTCTTCTTGAAACCCGTGGTGCTCACATTGGCCAAGTTGTTGGCTACGGTCGACATGCGTATCTGTTGGGCCTCGAGCCCGGTCTTCGCGACCCAGAGTGCTGGATTCATGAACTCACCCCCCGTGAATGTATGTTCGGCAGGAATAGCAAAGGCGTTCGTGCGCCAACGCTTACGACGTGCGCAGTAGCCTTTGCCCGGCCTTGTCAGTGCCTTTGGCGATTTCTATGAGCTTCACGTAAGTCTCGAAATGGCGCGCGTTATCGATCATATTCACCAGCGCCTCGACGGTATTGACGTTGCTGGCCTCCAACGCCCCGGAGACCACGCTCACCCCCGCATCGGCTGTCGCGACGGCGCCGCCCTCGAGGCGGAACAAGCCATCTTCGCCCTTGTGCAACGCCTCGGGCGGTGGATTCACCAGCCGCAGACGATCCACGACCACCGGGGCGTTGGCCGACTGCCCGAGGGGGATAACGGTGATCGTGCCGTCCTGGCCGATAGTCACCTTCTTGGCCGGCGGGATCGCCACCGGTCCGGCGTTGCCGAGCACCAACTGCCCGGATCCGGTTTGCAGCAGTCCGCCATCGGTGATGCGCAGATCGCCGCGCCGGGTGTAGGCTTCAGTGCCGTCCCGGGCCTGCACCGCGAGCCATCCCTCGCCGTTGATCGCGACGTCGAGCTCCCGTCCGGTGGACATGAGATGGCCCTGCGCGAGCGAGCTTCCTAACGAGGTCTCCACGGAGTACACCCGGCTCGGGTAGCCCGGCCCCGTGACGGGCCGGCTCAGCAGCGCGTGCAGATCTGCCCGGAACCCCGGCGTATTGGCATTCGCCAAGTTGTTACTAATGACCTGCTGGGCCTTCAGCGCGTGCTTGGCACCGGTCATGGCGATATAGATGTAGCGGTCCATGCTGCTGGCTCCTGAGAGTCCGGCGCGATCACCGTCAGGCGAGCGCGCCGCGTATTAACGGATGTTCAGGACCTCCTGAGTGATCTGGTCCTGGGTGCTGATCATCTGCGAGTTAGCCTGATAATTGCGCTGGGCAATAATCATCTGCACCAGTTGCTCGGTCAGATT
The DNA here is from genome assembly GCA_030452265.1 of Nitrococcus sp. Classification (GTDB taxonomy): domain Bacteria; phylum Pseudomonadota; class Gammaproteobacteria; order Nitrococcales; family Nitrococcaceae; genus Nitrococcus. Next base: position 1,588 of record JAKDMQ010000039.1, on the reverse strand, counting down.
GACGTTGGAGCTCTCCAGTGCCCCTCCCTGTATCGAGCCCAGACCGGACGAGCCCGGTGCCGAAGTGACCGGCGCGCCGGATTCGAAGGTCTCGACCCATTGGGTGTCGCCGATCGGCCGGAGCTTTGCCGGACTGGGGAAGCGGCTGAGTGCGACCTGCCCGAGCGTCTGCGACTGGCCATTGGAAAAACGCGCGACGATACGCCCGTCGCTCTCGACCCCTAGGCCTGCGAACTGACCGGTCGCATAACCGTCCTGGGAGAGCTCGTTGACCTCGAACACCGAGCCGTACTGGGTAAGTGAGGAAAAATCTACGTTGATGTTGGAGGTACCGGCGCCGGCGTAATTGAACGGGAAAGTCGTGGTGCCGGTGACGGAGAGGAATTCGCCGTCACTATCGAACGTCACCGTTGCCGGGCCCTGCGCCCCGGTTCCATCGTCGCCGTCGACATAGATATCCCAGACATTATCGCTTCTCTTCTGGAAGTAGAGTGTTGCGAGGTGATCCTTGCCCTGGGCGTCGTAGACCGTTGTCGATGTGGTGAAGTGATAGGTCGTCGGATCGGTTGCATCGAAAGCGCCCGTTATGGCTATGGCGCCGGAGTCGAAGTTCGCGCTCAGGCTCATATTGGCGCTTGCCTTGGGGGCAACATTGCCGATGTTGACCTGGAGCTCCCCGCGCGCACCGCCGATAGTACCGTTTGATCCGGCCAGATAGCCCATAAGACGCTGACCGTTTACATCGACGATATAACCATCGCGATCGAGCTGAAAGGCGCCGTTGCGCGTATAGGAGATCGCGCCATCGTCGCTCAAGGCGAAAAACCCGCTACCGTTCACGGCGAGATCCAGAGTATTGCCGGTGAAATCGAGCTGTCCCTGGGTGAACTGTTGCGTCACGGACGCTAACCGAACACCTTGGCCGACGGTGGTCCGTGCCGTTCCCAAGTTGCTCGAGGCATAGATATCGGCGAACTCCGCGCGCGCGTATTTGAATCCTGTGGTCGCGCTGTTCGCCACGTTGTTACCGACCACGTCCAACTCGGCGGAAGCCGCGTGGAGACCGGTCAAGGCCGTTTCAAAAGACATGATTTGCCCCTCCGTTGTTATTGCACCTGAGTAACTGCATCGAGGCCGACTGCGCCCAGGCCCTCGAGGTTGAGCTCGAGACCCTGATCCTTCCCAAGCACTACGCTCTCCACAGTGGCTGCCACACGGGTTTGCATCGAAACCGCCCGTCCGTCCATCTCCGATTGGGCCCGCAGGTGGTAGATTCCCGGCGGCATCCGTTGGCCCTCGGCGTCCTCCCCATCCCAATGCAAGGGCGTATCGCCGGCGGGATGTTGGCCGAGAGCGATCTTGCGCACGAGCTGACCCGTCTCATCCAACACGGCAACCGTCAGATTTCCGACGGCCGCGGGCAGATGCACGCTAGCGCTCAATTCACCATCGCTCGGCAAATAGCCCCGATCGGAGTCGACAACGACCTGGCGCCCGACCAGCGATGCCGCCTGCACGGCCAGATTGGCCTGCATGTTTGTTTGAAATTAATGAAAGGAGCTTTGAAGCTTGTCAATTCCGGATGCCG
>JAKDMQ010000225.1 GCA_030452265.1 Nitrococcus sp. | reverse complement strand
CACAACACCAGCCGCGGTGCGGCGCTCGGCGGCTGTCGCATGTGGGCCTATGAGAGTGAGGAGCAGGCGCTCACCGACGCGCTGCGTCTGTCCCGCGCCATGACCTACAAATCGGCACTGGCCGAATTGCCGCTCGGCGGCGGCAAGGCCGTGATCATCGCAGATCCATGGCGTGACAAAACGCAAGCCCTGCTACGCGCCGTGGGGCGCTTTATCGACAGCCTGGGTGGGCGTTATATCACGGCTGAAGATTCCGGCACGGGGGTCGAGGATCTCAAAGTAATTGCGAGGGAAACCAAGCACGTGGCTGGGATTGCCGATAGGCAGGACGCGGACGGCAATTGGCACAGCGCAGATCCATCGCCCGCCACGGCGTATGGTGTGCTGGTAGGCATTGAGGCGAGCGTACAGCAGCACCTGGGCCGAGGCGATCTCGAAGGTGTGCGCGTCGCAATCCAGGGTCTTGGCCATGTCGGCTGGCGGCTGGCCGAGCATTTGCGCCAGGCCGGTGCTCTGCTTTGGGTCACGGACATCCTGGCCGAGACGCGCGAGCGCGCGGCCGCCGAGCTCGACGCGAGGGTGGTCGAGCCCGAGGCGATCTATACTCAACCGGTGGACGTATTCGCCCCTTGCGCCCTCGGCGCCGTGTTGAACGATCAGACCATTGCCCGGCTGCAGGCACGGGTCGTGGCAGGCTCAGCCAACAATCAGCTAGCCGAGGATCGCCATGGCGAAATGATGTGGCGGCGGGGAATTCTCTACGCGCCCGACTATGTGATCAATGCCGGAGGAGTCATCGATTTGGCCCAGGAGCTTGGCGGCTACGATCCCAGCCAAGCTCGGAGCCGTGTCACGCGCATTGCCGATACGTTAATCGAGATCTATCGGCGCGCACATCGCACCGGCAGCCCGACCAACCGGGTCGCCGACCACATTGCCGAGGAACGCTTTCAACTTCGCCGCGGCGTCGCGGCCGCCTGATGCCGCGCTTCCCACAGAGGCAGAGAGGGTCGTGCGGGGATTAACAGTGAGCATCGACGATGTCCGGCGCGCGGCGCGGGCGATCGAGCCAAGCATCGTGCGCACGCCCTGCTCGCATTCGCGTACTTTGTCCACCATCACCGGCGCTCAGCTTTATCTGAAGCTCGAGAACCAGCAGTTCACGGCCTCGTTCAAAGAGCGCGGCGCCCTGAACAAGCTGCTCAGTCTCTCGCCAGAGGAGCGCCGGCGCGGGGTGATTTCCATGTCGGCGGGGAATCATGCCCAAGCGCTCGCCTATCATGCACAGCGCCTTGGCATCCAGGCGACAATCGTCATGCCGATCCATACGCCGAATGTGAAAGTAGGCAATACGCGCGCCTTTGGGGCCGACGTGCGCCTGGCGGGCGAAGGCGTGGCCGAGGCGGCTGAAATCGCCGCCGAGCTTGCCAAAGACAGCGATTACGTGTTCGTTCACCCGTATGACGATGAGGCGATTATCGCCGGACAAGGCACCGTTGCGCTCGAAATGCTCGATGATTACCCGGACCTCGAAGTCCTGGTGGTGCCCGTCGGCGGCGGCGGGCTGATTGCGGGCAATGCGGTTGCGTGCAGCGCTCTCAATCCGGCGATCGAGATCGTCGGCGTGCAGTCCCAGCGGTTCCCATCCATGCAACAGGCTCTGAACGGCGCGCCCGCCTGCTTTGGCCTGGCGAGCGTCGCCGAGGGCATTGCCGTCAAGCAACCGGGACACCTCACCTTGCCGCTGGTCCGAGAACATGTGAGCCGCATCGCCCTGGTCGATGAGCCCGAGATCGAAAAAGCGGTTTTGATGCTGCTCGAGATCGAGAAAACCGTCGTGGAAGGCGCCGGTGCCGCGGGGCTGGCGGCAATATTGACGGACATGGATCGCTACCGTGGCCGCAAGGTGGGCCTCGTCATCAGCGGCGGTAACATCGATCTGCTGCCATTGGCCTCGATCATTCAACGCGGCTTGGCCCGCACGGGCAGAATCGTGCGCCTGCGCGTCGGTATCCCCGACGTTCCGGGCGCCCTCGCGGATCTTACCAGGCTGCTTGCGCAGCACAGCACCAATATCATCCAAATTGCCCATCAGCGCGCCTTTACCGATTTATCACTGCGCTCGGTGGAAGTAGAAGTGACCGTCGAGACGCGCGGCAGCGAGCACACGCGCGAGGTGCTCGCGGCGCTGCGCGCGGAAGGCTACGATCCCGTGCTGCCGTATGCCGAGCCGCATCCCGACGAGCGCCGCCCCAATCAGTAAACCCCGCGCATTGTTGGCGCTGCGCTTGCGTGAATGGCTCGCACCCGGACTTGCGGCGCCGGTGCGCCGCGGTAAGGCTGGGCGGCCCGTTTCACTTGCCTCGGGCGGCGCGGGCATACCTCGGCGCGGAGAGCCAAGCATGGCGGAAAACAAAGCATTGACCAACCTGGAGGCGCTCTCCGAAGGGTTTCGGCAGCGCTATCTCGACTACGCGGCGCTCTCACGGCAGCTACAGAGCTGGGCCCGCAACTATCCCGACCTCGCGCAGCTCGAAAGCCTCGGGCAAACACCGGAGGGCCGGGAGCTCTGGTTGCTGACGCTGGGACCGGATCCGGCAAATAGGCGACCGGCGGTATGGGTGGATGGCAATCTCCATGCCATAGAGCTCGCCGGCTCAAGCGTAGCGCTTGCCATTGCCGAGGACGTGCTGCGTCTGCATCTAGCCCCCGAGGAGGCACTGCACGACCTGCCTCGGGCCGTGCGCGAGAGCATCTCGAACGTGCATTTCCATATCATGCCGCGGATCTCACCGGATGGTGCCGAGGCGGTACTGGTCGGCGGGCGCTACGTACGCTCCGTGCCGCGCCTTGGTGAGCCGCGCAGCGCCGCCCATTGGAGAACCGCCGATGTGGATGGCGACGGCCGGGCGCTGACCATGCGCCAGGAGGACCCCTCGGGGGATTTTGTCGAATCCACCGCCGCGCCCGGGCTGATGCTGCCCCGAGAGCTCGGCGATGAGGGGCCGTTCTATCGGATCTACCCGGAGGGGTTTATCGAGGGCTTCGATGGCCAGCATATCCCCGTTCCCGAATTACTCTCCGACAATGCGCCGGATCTCAACCGCAACTTTCCCCATGCCTGGGCGCCGGAGCATCAGCAAAGCGGTGCCGGCCCTTATCCGGCCAGCGAGCCCGAGTCCCGGGCCGTGGTCGGGTTCGCTGTGCGCCATCCCAACCTGTTCGCCTGGTTGAACTTGCACACCTTCGGCGGGGTTTTCATCAGGCCGCTAAGCGATGCCACCGACGACAAAATGGATCAGTCCGATCTGTTGTTATTCCATCAGGTGGCGGCCTGGGCCGAGGAGCTGACGGGCTATCCCACCGTCAATGGCTACCAGGAATTCACCTATGAGCCGGGCAAACCGTTGCGCGGTGATCTCACGGATTTTGCCTATCATCACCGCGGCTGTCTGGCCGTGGTCTGCGAGCTGTGGGATCTCTTCGCCCGCCTTGGGATCGAGCGTAAGGTTCCATTCATCGATCATTACACCCACTTGACCCGAGAGCAGCTTATCGAGCTGGCGCATTGGGATGCCCGCCACAACGCATCACGCGCGCTCCAGCCATGGACCCGGGCCAGCCACCCGCAGCTCGGCGCCGTGGAAGTCGGCGGCCTCGACCCGCGCGTCGGCATCGCCAATCCTCCCTACGAGATGCTCCCTGAGATATGCAGCGCGCTAAGTGCGCTGTGGCTGCGTGTCGCCGCCCTTGCGCCGCGGCTGAGCATCGAGCGGCTCGAGGCCAGATCACTGGGCGGGGACGTCTATCGAGTGCATTTGACCATCGCCAACCACGGCTATCTCCCCACCTACATCCTCGCCTCCGCGCGCGGCCTGCCCTGGAATGAACCGCTCTATGCCGAGCTTGCCACCAGCGGCTGCACGCTGCTCGAGGAGCACGAACGGCGTCAGCCGGTGGGACACCTCGGCGGTTGGGGTCGGGGGCTTTTCGGCTCCGCCACCGTGGTACCCTACCCGCGCAGTCAAGGTGAGGCGCCCAGAGGCAGCCTGACCTGGACCCTGCGCGGGCCCGGGGATGCCACGGTGCAGCTCGGATCTTGCCGCACGGGTTGGCTGAGCGCGCAAGTGAAGGTCGGATAAAGTGACGCTCGAAAGCCGCCGTCCGCTGATGTGACACATACAGATCTATAGATCTATCCCATCGACCCACTCCAGCTCGATAGCGTCAGCGCCGTGACAATATAGCCGGCATAGAGCGCCCCGTTGAGCCCCATCTGCCAGACTCTTAGATAACCCCTCATCAACATCAGGCGCAGCCAGACGGCCGCGATCAGGGTCGCGATCACACTACCGAGGATTGCCGGGGTCGGCTGCCAGGACGTCGCAAGAATGCCAAGCGCCGGCAGCAGCGAGCCCTGGAAGACCATGGCGCCGGTGACGTTACCGAAGGCCAGCGTGTCGCGCTGGCGCCGTACCCAGATGATGCTATTGACTTTCTCCGGCATTTCGGATGCAAGCGGCGCAATCAGCAGCGAGAGTATCAGCGCGGAGATGCCTAGCCGGTCTGATAAGGACTCGATGCTGTGGATGAAGCCCTCGGCGCCGACTATCAGTACCGCTAGCCCGATGGCAATCTGCATGAGGACCACCGACATATTGGTGGGCAGAGCAAGCCGGCTCAGCAATAGGGGATTATCCGCCTCGGTGCCGTGCCCCCCCTCAACTAGCGCCGAGGACGCGCGCACCGTGCGCCAGATATAGACAGGGTAGAGTGCCACTAGGAACGCGCAGATGACGTAATCCAGCCAGCGCATCGAGTGCGGCATGAACAGTGCCGCCGTGGCGAAGCCGAAGGCGATGAGAAAGAAATTGAGATCCCGACGCAGGCCGGAGGTCTCCGGCTGGAAGGCCCCCGTGGGCTTGCGGGCGGGAAAGACCGCCACAGCCATCAGGAACATAGCCAAGGTGGAGAGCAGCAGCGGCGCGCCCAGTATGGCGCCGACGCCAATCGCCTGGCGACCCGTTTCAGCGTCTCCTCCGGAGCTAAAGAACAGCGCCAGGATCGGGATCATCGTCTCGGGCATCGCCGTGCCCACCGCCGCAAAGACTGAGCCGGTCACTCCCTCCGAAATTCCTATCCGCGCGCCTAGGTGCTCCAAGGCATTAGTAAAGATTAAGGCCGCGATCAGGATCAGGACCAGAAAAAAGGTCAGCTCGACATAGATCATGGAAGTGATGCTCCTGGCGATTATTAGTGACCGGACCGTACGAGCTCATCCTACCCGCCGCCGCGCCGGCCCGGCGCGTCCGCGTAAAGGCTACGCTAGCGGTTAGCTTCAGGATATAGAACTTTTGGCGCAAACCAGGGCCGGGTTACACTGCGGGGAACGCTAGTCTGCCCCGGTAGCTCAGTCGGATAGAGCGATCGCCTCCTAAGCGATAGGTCGCAGGTTCGAATCCTGCCCGGGGCACCA
>JAKDMQ010000038.1 GCA_030452265.1 Nitrococcus sp. | reverse complement strand
ATTGCACCGCGCTGAAAGCGATGGCATTCACTACTGCCTCGTTCTGGGGCTCCCGCAGTCGAAAACGGATATGCTGCTCGCCCACGATGCGCCGATCGACCACAATGAATACCCCATCGAACAGCGGCTCCGGGAAGCCCTGTCCCCAGGGTCCGGCGACGCGCAGTACCTGTGCCAGTGCCAGGTCTAGGTTTTCTGGCTCGAGCTCGCCATCCGTGAGGATAATTCGCTCCAATACCTCCGCCGAGGCCACATCCGAGACGGCGGCTTCAAAGGCCATGCGGAACCGATCGAAATCCGCCGCGCGCAAGGTCAGCCCCGCGGCCATGGCGTGGCCGCCGAATTTGACTACCAAGCCTGGGTAGCGACTGCTGATGCGCTCCAATAGATCACGGATATGCAGCCCCGGGACAGAGCGGGCCGAGCCCTGCAGCTTACCGTCGGCGGCCCGGGCAAAGGCGATCACCGGCCGGTGCAGGCGCTGCTTGATGCGGGAGGCCAGGATGCCAACCACGCCCTGATGCCAGCTTGCATCCAACAAACACAAGCCATGCGGCAGGCTCGCCGTGGCAAGCTCGGTCTGCAGCGTTTCCAGGCTTGCCAGGGCCTGTTGATGCATTTCCTGCTCGATCTCCCGGCGCTGGCGGTTGAGGGCATCAAGCTCCCGAGCGATGGCGAGCGCCGTTTGCGGACAATCAGTGAGGAGACATTCAATCCCTCGGGACATATCCTTGAGGCGGCCGGCGGCATTCAACCGCGGGCCCAGAGCAAACCCGAGATCGGCCGCCATCAGCCGATGGCGCGCGCGCCCCGCCACCTCGAGCAGCGCCAGAATACCGGGACAGGCCTGACCGGCACGCATGCGCCGAAGCCCCTGTTCCAGCAAAATCCGATTATTGCGATCCAGCACGGCCACATCGGCCACCGTGCCCAAGGCGACGAGGTCCAGTAGCTGCGCGAGTCTTGGCTCGACGATGGCTTGTGCCGTAAACCAGCCCGCCGCGCGCAGATACGAGCGCAGCGCCAACATGACGTAGAAGATCACTCCCACCCCGGCAAGCGATTTGCTCGGGAAAGGATCATCCGGCAGGTTGGGATTGACGATGGCTGCGGCCTGCGGCAGCTCTGCGCCCGGCAGGTGATGGTCGGTGACCAGCACCGGTATGCCGGCGGCGTTGGCCGCGGCAACACCCGCAATACTCGATATACCATTATCGACGGTAATAATGACATCTGGCTGGCGCGTTTGCGCCACCTCGACGAGCTCCGGACTCAAGCCATAGCCGAAATCAAAGCGATTCGGCACCAGATAGTCGACCTGAGCCGCCCCCATGGCGCGCAATGCCCGGATTGCCAAGGCCGTGCTCGTCGCACCGTCGGCGTCGAAGTCACCGACGATCAGCATTCGCCCGCCCGCCATGAGATTGCCGGCGAGCAGCTCCGCCGCGGCATCGATGTTCGACAGTAGATGGGGCGGATGCAGCTCGCTTAACCCCTGCTCGAGATCCGCCGGGCCGCACACGCTGCGCGCCGCATAGACTCGACGCAACACGGGATGGAGATTCCGCGGAAGAGCCTCGATCGTCGAGGGGATAGACCGTCGACGGATAGTCCAAGTGAGCACGTTCAGGCCTCTTGTAGGATCCAGCGGGCGAGTGGTCGTGGTCGCCGCCAGAAGCGGCGCAAGGCGGCTGCGCTGATGCACCAACGGCGCCCGGTTCCCGGATACAGGTGCACGGCGCGCCAAGACCCGGTGCGCAGCGCCAACTGCGCTTCCGCTGCCCAACTCTCGTCGAAGCTTGCGAGCGCCTGCCACCACTGGTCGATGTCGCGCTGCACCAGCGCCTCTTGTGCCTGTGGCCACAGGGCAAGCGTTGCTCCGCCGACGGCGCTGATCCGTGACAGGCGCCCAGCCGCCGGTTGCGGCTCGATACCGAGCATTATGGCCACACCGCGCGCCTCAGCGGTATCGGCATAGACCGCGTCGATGCTGGAACGCCCGACCCGGTGCGGCAGGTAACCGCCACCCCAGATCCATAAGCCATTGATTGGCAGCTCACCGCGCGCCTCACGCCGCTGATTTACCGCGCTAGCATGCAGCAGCATCTGGGCCTCGTTGAGAAAGGCGATCCAGGCTCTGGCCTGTGGGCCAGTGGGCAGATACTCGGCCATATTGCCACCGGCGACGCGCTCTAGGGGCTGAGTCGTAATCGCGGGCGCGTTTGGAGTGCGCAGGAACCATGCGCCACCATGCATCACCAGTTCCAGCCCATCCTCATGGAAAAAGGCGTTGAATTCACTTAGTAGCGACTTGGCTTCATCCGCGCGCGGGCGTATCTGCGCGCCGGCGAGCAGGAGCAGACGGTCACGATCCGGGCGCAAATGGATAGGCGCGGCGCGAAACCAATAGCTCTCCCCGGGCTCGCCGCCGGCACCCAATAGCGCAACCGGGCCCACGGGTAGGGTCTCTAGGCCAAGCAGCTCAGCCATTACCGCGTTCGGCTCGTTGTAGCTGGCGTGGCGGCTGAGATGGCCGCGCGCAAGCAATGTCTCGAGCGCCGTGAGGCGAGCAACCCCGGCGTGGCCCGGGAGAGCGCCTCTAGGCAGGGGACCCAGCAGGGTGGGCGCGATGATATGAAGCTCCGGCGCCGCCGCCATAAAGTAAGTGCGTCAGCCGAGCTTGTCTATAATCGCGCGTTTGACGACATCGAGGCTGGCTTCCACCGTGTGAACAGCCTCCTGCGCATAGCGGCTAGCGATATCCGGATCCTTGAGGCCATGGCCGGTCAGGGTGCAGACAATGGTGCTGCCCCGCGGGATTTTCCCACTCTCGATATCCCGCATCGACCCCGCCACGGACGCGGCCGAGGCCGGTTCACAGAACACGCCTTCCTGTTCCGCGAGCAGCCGCTGTGCCGAGAGTATCTCCTCATCGGTGAGCTCGGCGAACCAACCGCCGGATTCGCGGCTCGCCGCCCAAGCGTGTTCCCAAGATTGTGGATGGCCGATGCGGATCGCGCTCGCCACGGTCTCCGGGTGATCCACCATCTCCCCGCGCAAAAATGGGGCGGCGCCCGCGGACTGATATCCGATCATCCGCGGGCGCTCCCGAACCATGGCGCAGGCGTAGCGACAGTGCCCGGCGCAAAAGGAACAGGCCTGCGTCCCCGGATCGCCGTGGCCAAGGGCAAGCTCGCTATAGCCGATCCAGTGGGCCGTGATATTGCCGGCATTGCCAACCGGCAGGCAGTGAAACTCGGGTACGCGCCCCAGCTCTTCGACGATCTCGAAGGCCGCCGTCTTCTGCCCCTGCAGCCGATAGGGATTGACGGAATTGACGAGCGTAATCGCTTCCTCGCCAGCCAACTCCCGAACGATGCGCATGCCCGCGTCGAAGTTGCCGCGGATCTGCAGGACTTCGGCGCCATGCATGATGGCCTGAGCGAGCTTACCAAGGGCAATTTTGCCCTCCGGTATCAGCACGAAGACGCGCAGGCCACAACGAGCCGCGTAGGCCGCCGCGGAGGCGGAGGTATTCCCCGTGGAGGCGCAAATGATCGCCCGGCTGCCTTCGGCGACCGCTTGGGTCACTGCCACCGTCATGCCCCGATCCTTGAACGAGCCGGTTGGATTGAGCCCTTCGTACTTGACGTAGATGTCTACTTCCCGACCCAGCCGCCGTGGCAGGTTAACGAGTCGGATCAGCGGAGTATTTCCCTCTCCCAGACTGATAATTCGCACATCATCGGCAAGCGGCAGGCGGTCGTGGTACTTGGCGATAAGGCCGGTGTATCGAGACCTAAATGGCATGGATCGGGTTCCTGTGAGCTCTTACGCTAACAATGATTACGCAAATATCTGCAACAGGCTCTAGTCGAGCGCTTCCATACGGATGTGGGTGATATAGCCCTGAATCGAGTCGAGTTGCTCGATGCGCTCGCAGGCCTGCTGGATCTGCCACTCCCGCACGCGATGGGTGAGTATAATCACGGGCACTTCCTCGGCACCCGGCGCGGGCTGCTTCTGGATGATCGCCTCGATGCTGATCGCGGCCTCTCCAAGGATGCGGGTGACGTCGGCCAATACACCGGGCTGATCCATTACCTGCATGCGCAGGTAGTGAGCGGTTTCGGTCTCGGTCATGGGTAACAGCGGCTCATGCGACAAGGCATGTGACTGAAAGGCAAGGAAGGGCACTCGGTTCTCGGGCTCCAGCGTGAATTCCCGCACCACGTCCACCAGATCGGCGACCACCGCCGATGCGGTGGGCTCGGCCCCTGCCCCTGCTCCATAGTAGAGGGTCGGGCCAAGCGCATCACTCTTGACCATGACCGCATTCATTACCCCATCGACATTCGAGAGTAACTGTCGTGCCGGCAGCAGGGTCGGATGCACGCGCAGGCTAATGCCCCAATCATCCCGCCGGCAGATTCCCAGATGCTTGACTCGAAGCCCAAGCTCATCGGCATAGGCGACGTCCTCACGGCTGACCTGGGTAATCCCCTCGATATGGACCTTGTCGAACTGCAATGGGATACCGAATGCGATCGACGCCAGGATCGTTAGTTTATGGGCGGCATCGATTCCTTCTACATCAAAAGTGGGATCCGCCTCGGCATAGCCCAGGCGCTGTGCCTCCGCCAGCACCTCGCCGAACTCCCGGCTCGCGTGGAACATCTCACTGAGGATGAAGTTGGCGGTGCCGTTGATAATACCGGCGATCCACTCAATCCGGTTGCCCACCAAGGCCTCGCGCACGGCCTTGATGATGGGTATACCGCCGGCCACGGCGGCCTCGAAGCCGATAGTGGCGCCTTTGTCGCGTGCGCGCCGGAAGATCTCGTTGCCGTGCAACGCAATCAACGCCTTGTTGGCCGTCACCACATGCTTGCCATTATCGATGGCACGCAAGGTCAGCTCCTTGGCCGGTGATTCACCCCCGATCAGCTCGAGGATGATTTCGATCTCCGGATTATCGACAACCTCGAATGGATCGGTTGTCAGGCGGATATCCGCGGTGCTGCAAGTGCGCGGCCGGTCGAGATGGCGCGTGGCGGCGTGCACAATTTCGATAGCTCGGCCGGCGCGGCGGGTAATTTCATCACCGTTGCGCGCCAATAAGTTGATCGTGCCGGCACCGACCGTGCCAAGTCCCAGCAGACCGACTTTCACCGCCGTCGATGTCAATGCATTTACCCTCTTGGAGCTCTAGGACTCGGCGTTTTCGTTAGGACCCGCCGCCCTTGCGCAACATCTGTTTGATTCCGCGGATAGCTTGCCGAGTGCGGTGCTCGTTCTCGATCAGACCGAAGCGCACATGATCGTCACCGTACTCGCCAAAGCCGATTCCCGGAGAAACGGCTACCTTGGCCTCGTTTAGCAGCTTCTTGGTAAACTCGAGCGAGCCCATGGCCCGATACCCTGCTGGTATGGGCGCCCATACGAACATCGTCGCTTTTGGCTTCGTCACTTCCCAGCCCGCGGCGGCGAGGCCGTCACATAACACATCACGGCGCCGGTGATAGGTTTCGCGGATCTCGGCGACACAGTCTTGAGGGCCGTCCAGGGCAGCGATGGCGGCGACCTGGATGGGCGTAAACACGCCGTAGTCGAGATACGACTTCATGCGCGCGAGCGCTGCGACCAGCTTTGGGTTGCCACTTACGAAACCGACACGCCAACCCGGCATGTTATAGCTTTTCGACAGCGAAAAGCACTCCACCGCTAATGTCTTAGCTCCCGGAACCTGTAATACCGAGGGCGCAACGTAGCCGTCGAAGACGATATCCGCATAGGCCAGGTCATGGACGATCCAGATGCCATGCTCACGGCAGACGGCGACCAGTCGCTCGAAAAACTCCAGATCGACGCACTGTGTGCTCGGGTTTGCCGGAAAGTTGAGAATCAGCATCTTCGGCTTGGGCCAGGTGTCCTTGACAGCCTTTTCCAATTCGGCGAAGAAGTCGGTGCCTGGAGCCAGCGGCACGTGGCGAATATCGGCACCCGCGATCACCACCCCGTAGGGATGGATGGGATAGGAGGGATTGGGCACCAGGACATTGTCTCCTGGTCCCAATGTGGCGAGCGCCAGGTGCGCCAATCCGTCCTTCGAGCCAATGGTGACGATGGTTTCGCTCCGCGGATCGAGCTCGACGTCAAAACGCCGGGCATACCAATCCGTGATGGCCTTACGCAGCCGCGGAATGCCTCGTGACATGGAATAACGGTGAGTGTCCGGGCGTTGGACCACCTCGGTCAACTTCTCGACGATGTGCGCCGGAGTCGGGCGGTCGGGATTGCCCATGCCAAAGTCGATTATGTCCTCGCCACGGGCGCGGGCGCTCGCCTTCAGCTCATTGACTATATTGAATACATAAGGCGGCAGGCGTTTGATGCGCGGGAATTCCTCGTTCAGTTGCAGTTGTTGCTCGACCATCGGCGCCGTTCTTGATCTCTAAGACATACAATTACTTACCAGCCGTGTGGGCTGAATCTGAATGCGCTACAATAAAACGCGAAGTGTTATGGCACGCGCTCTATCGGTGGAAGCACCGTCAACGCGACACGGCTGCCAAAGCGGTTATTGTGATTAAAGATGAAGATGATACTTGAAAACTCCGCCGCCGCGGTCAATTGGATCACAAACTATGCGCCCGGTCGGGTCACCATCAACGGGCAGGTGATCAAAAACAGCGTCATCGTAACCCCGGATAGGCTCCTTTGTGACTGGCGCCCCGGCCACTTCGAGGATCTTGAGCGCGCGCACATGGATCCAATAATCGAGCTCGGACCCGATGTCGCGCTAATCGGTACCGGGGAGCGGCAGCATTTCCCCTCCCGCGACATCATGCTCAGCTTGCTCGAGCGCAATATCGGCCTCGAGGTCATGGACACGCATTCGGCCTGCCGCACCTATAACATCCTCACGCACGAAGGCCGCCGGGTAGTCGCCGCCCTGATCATCGGCTGACATATCGCGGCGCGCGAAAGCCGTTTCAGCGCCCCGCGCGCGGCACCCGATAGCTACTTCACCAACCATCGGCGGCCGACCGCCGGCGCTCTCAGCGGAAGATATTATCCAGCGAGAAGCCCGAGCCTTCCATCACCTCACGCAATTTCTTCAGCGCATCGATCTGAATCTGGCGTACACGTTCACGCGTCACGCCGATTTCATCCCCCACTTCCTCCAATGTCGACTTTTCAAAGCCATGCAGTCCGAAACGGCGCTCCACCACCGCTCGCTGCTTTTCCGTGAGCTCATTGAGCCAAGCGTCGAGATGGGAGACGACATCCTCATCCTGGAGTGCGGCAAAGGGGTCTAGGTTCACCTCATCCGGAATCGCATCCAGTAGCACCCGGTCGGCATCTTTGCCGATCGGAATATCAACCGAGGTCACCCCTTCGTTGAGCCCCATCATATGCCGAACATCCTCGATGGAGCGATCCATTGCCTTTGCGATCTCTGAAAGCGTCGGCTCGTGGTCCAGCCTCTGCACCAGTTGCCGTGCGATGCGCAGGCACTGGTTGATCTCCTTGATTACGTGTATCGGCAACCGGATCGTGCGGGTCTGATTCATGATCGCACGCTCTATGGTCTGGCGTATCCACCACGTGGCATAGGTGGAAAAACGAAACCCACGCTCAGGATCAAACTTTTCCACCGCTCGAATGAGGCCCAGATTGCCTTCTTCGATCAGGTCAAGAAAGGCGAGTCCGCGATTCATGTAGCGACGCGCAATCTTGACCACCAGACGCAAATTACTCTCGATCATGCGCTTGCGCGCCAGCTCGTCGCCGCGTTGGGCGCGGCGCGCGTAATAGACCTCCTCCTCGGCGGCTAACAGCGGCGAGTAGCCGATTTCATTGAGATAAATCTGGGTGGGATCGAGTGTCTCTTGATGCTCTGCCTTCCTCGCTACGGAGCGTTCTGTCTCGTCCGGCTCGTCGAGAACAAACTCATCTTCCGTGCGATCGAGGTTTTCTGGCGCAACCTCGGTGTCGATCTCTACCGCTTGCTCCTTCGCCATGGCTTCTCCTCCGTCAGGTCCGCCTAGCGCGGCGGACCGCGGGCGTTCAGCGCCGCCTCGTTCCATAGGCAGCACCGGAAGAACCAGCGTTCTTTTTTCTGGTCCGGCCAATATATGCCCACGAAATATCCCGCGCAATGCCTGAGCTTCGCGCTCAGTGTGGCGGCAAATACCGCAATGGGTCCACGGGTTCGCCGTTACGCCGTATTTCGAAGTGAGCCGCCGGCTGATGCGCGGGGCCAAAGCCCATGCGCGCGATGATCTCTCCCGCATGGACCTGCTCGCCCTCGTGCACGAGCAGCTCGCGGTTGTAGCCGTAGGCGGTGAGATAAACGCTGCTGTGCTTGACGATGATCAGGTTACCGTAGCCCGGCAGCCCGTTGCCGCTGTAGACAACGCGACCGTCCGCCGCGGCCCGAATCGGCTCGCCGAGGCGACCTTGGAGCATGATCCCCTGCATGCCCGCGCCATCGGGATGAAAGCGCCGTGCAATGGCTCCCTCGGCAGGCCACTGCCAGACGATCTCGGAATCCGGCGGGGAAATGGGCTCCGGCAAGGGAGGCTTGGTGGCAGGTTGCGGCTTTGCCGCGGATGTCACCCGATGCGAGCCCCTTGCCGTGCTCTGGCTTGCAGCCACGGGCGGGCGCAAGCGCAGGCGCTGCGTGGGATAGATCGTATAGGGTGGATCCACGCCATTCCAACGGGCGATGCGGCGATAATCCAGGTTATAGCGCCAGGCGATGGAGAACAGCGTATCGCCACGGCGCACGGTATACACGGTTGGCGGCGGCCCGCTGGCACGCGGCGGGAGGGAGAGGCGGCCGTAGTCGAACTCGCTACAAGCTGTGGCGACAAAAAAAAGCACCCAGAGTCCAAGCAGAACGCGCCAGGGCATCACAAACGCAGGTACACCGCAACCAGCCTAAGGATAGCAACCGTGACCCAGCCAACATGATCGGCATAGGCTCGCGGGCAGGGATCCAGCTTCAACCTCGACCACGAGGCTCAGCCTCGACCCCTTGCTCTATACTGTGCTACAGATTTTCTCGCTTTATTCTGCTTGAGAACATAGCAATAAAACAGACGGTTGCGAACATCGATTACAGTCTTGAGCAGGGCGATCACAGCAACCAATTGAATTCGTTTGATTCTTAAGCCGGACGCGACCACGCCTGCATGACAAGCGATACCCGCTCGATCGACTTCCCAACGGCCGGCCTGCTCAGGCGCCTAGCGGCCGCATTCTACGATGCCCTGGTAGTGCTTGCACTGTGGATGCTTACAACGGCTCTCTGGCTGCTGCTTGCGAGCCACGGCGAGGCAATCAAACCTGGGGCGCCCGTCTATCATGTCTATCAGCTCAGCCTATTGCTGGTCGCATTTGGCTTTTTTGTGGGTTCCTGGACCCGTGCCGGCTGTACCCTCGGCATGCAAGCTTGGCGCTTGCGTCTGATCCGGGCCGACGGCACGCGGCTGCGCTCGCGTGACGCCGCCGTGCGCTTCGTGGCGGCGCTGCTTGCCTGGCTGCCGCTGGGAATGGGCGTTCTCTGGTTGCTGGTGGACCGCGATCGCTTGACCTGGCAGGACCGCCTCTCCGGCACTCGAGTGATCGTCGAGCGCTAACGGGCCAAGGCCTATGTCTACTCATACACTGCGGCGTGAAAGCCGCGCGAGCCCAGCGATTGCGATAGCCAAGAACAAAACGGTCGGCGCGAGCGCACTGATCAGCGGCGGCAGGCCGAAGACCAGAGCGGCCCGGGTTAGCAACCGGTTCAGCAGAAAGAAGGCGATGCCGATCAGCACGCCAATGAATATGCGCTGACCCATGTTGGCACTGCGCAGCGAGCCGAAAACCAGTGGCACGGCCAGCAATAGCATGGTCACGGTGGCAAGCGGCGTGGCCACTTTCATCCAAAAAGCCAGCCGATAACGGCTACTGTCAAGCCCATTGCGCTCCAGATAACGGCTGTAGGTCCAAAGCTCCGTGATAGGCAGAGTCTCCGGCTCCATCACCACCACATCGAGCACAGTGGGCTCGAGCTCGCTGCGATAGCGGGCACGGGCTCTGCGGGTGACGCGGACGCTGCCGTCGGCGACGAACCACGTGGTGACCGGCGCAAGGAGCACCCAGGCCCCATTGTCGTAATGAGCGCGCCAAGCGGTCGTGATGTGGTCCAGACGAGCGCCGTGCAAGAAATAAATCTCGAGATCTTCCAGCACCTGCGCCTGCGGTACGTGCCGAGCGTGAATAAAGCGCGTGCCATCGCGTGCCCAGAAGCCCGATTCCCCACTCACCGATAGCCGCCCGCCGAGGGCGTTTGTCTGCAGCTCGATAGCGAGGCGGTTGGACCATGGCGCGAGCCACTCACCGATTCCCATGGCCACCAGGGCGAGGAGCACGCCCGTTATCACCAGGGGGCGTGCGATAGCGAGCGCCGAGATCCCTGTCCCGCGCATTACGACGAGCTCGGAGCGTGCCGCTAGCCCACCGAGGCTGACCAAGCTGCCGATGAGGGTGGCGAAGGGAAACGCTTGATAAGCACTTGCGGGTGTCGTAAGCAGTACATAGAGCAGCGCGAGCCATGCCGTGTAATCCCCTTCGCTATCCTGGCTTTCCTGCAGAAAGCCGAACAGCACATCGAGTGAGACGATGACCAACAGCACCGCCAGAGTGCCGGCGATCACGTTGCGTGCGATATAGCGGTCGAGCAGCCTCATAGCCTGCGCCTGCCGCCGGTGGACGGCCGTCGGCGCAGAACTTGGAAGCGGAGTTGCAGCGCGCTGAGCGCTATACCCAACATGAGGGCGTGCACCCACCACAGGCCCACGCCCGCCGGGTAACGCCCGTCGCTCAGCAGCCCTTTTGCAACCTCGAGGAGGTTGAAGTAGAGCACATAGGCCAATACCGCCGTTAGCAGCTTCGCATAGCGCCCCTCGCGCGGGCCGCTCTTGCTAAGCGGCAGGGCAAGCAAGGTCAGCACCAGAGTCACCAGCGGCATGGATAGCCGCCATTGCAGCTCGGCCTGGGCCGCCCGGCTCTCCGACTGCCAAAGCTGCCAACTCGTGAGCGCATCACGGTGGACGTTGACATGCACGGGCCCTGATGAGCCTAGGCTCAGGCCGTGTTGACGGAAGTGGATTATCCGCCACTCGCCCTGTCCGGGCACGCCCCGATAACGGTAGCCATCGAGCAGCACCAAGAATTGAGTGCCGGTATTGGGATTCACCTCCCGGCGCGCCCGTTGCGCCGTGACCAGAACCGGCTCGCCGTCCTGCTCCGCCCGCGCGAAGAGGCCGTGCATGATCCCCTCGGCATCTACTGACGTGACGTAGGCCATCGCCGGCCCATCTCCCAATTCGAGGAACCGACCTGGGCGCACGCCCTGCAGGCGATTCGACTGCTGAGCCTGCGCTAGGACACGCTGCACGGTATGCTCGGCCCAGGGGCCGACGACCAGCGAGAGATAGCCCACCAGCAAGGCGGATGGCGCGGCCAGCAGCAACAAAGCCCGGATAAGCTCGCGCGGCCCAACGCCGCAGGCCGCCATAGCCGCCATCTCGGAGTCGCGATACAAGCGCCCCAACGCCATGACAATAGCGAGGAAAAAGCTTGCTGGGAGCACGCTGCCCAAATTGGCCAGGGCCTTCAGGCCCAACAGCACGAAGACGAGATTCGCGGGAACATCGCCGCTAGCCGCATCGGCCAGGAAGCGGACCAGCCGATTGGTCAAAAGCACTACCAGGAGGACCACGGTCACAGCTAACCAGCTCCACCCGACTTCGGCCATCAAGTAACGGCTTATCCGGCTCATGCGCACAAATCTGCCCTGATCTGCATTATTCTGCAAAGTGCGCCCGTAACGGCATTACGATAGAGTTTTCCAGGTCATTCCCGCCCCGGCGGGCGGAGCGCTGCGTCGCCATGGGAGCGCGGCAGTTAGCGTATTCTCTCAATAAGCACAAGGAGCCAGCGATGGAATATGTGGTCAAAAGCGGCAGCCCGGAGAAACAGCGTTCCGCCTGCGTCGTCGTCGGTGTTTTCGAGCCGCGCCGCCTCTCCCAAGCCGCCGCCCAGATGGACAAGGCGAGCAATAACTTTCTCTCCAGCCTGGCACGCCGGGGCGACATGGAGGGAAGGTTGGGCCAAAATCTGCTGTTGACCAATGTACCAGACGTGCTATGTGAGCGCGTGCTGATGATTGGCTGTGGTCACGAGAGAGAGTTCAATGATAACGCCTATCGCCAAGTGCTCGCGGCGATGACGAGCCGATTGCAAGAAAGCGGCGCGGTGGAAGCGATCACCTACTTGCCGGAGCTCAACGTCAAAGGCCGCGATGTGGCCTGGCGGGTTCGCGATGCCATAATCAGCGTTGCCGGCTCCCTTTATCGGTCCGATAGCCTTAAGAGCAAACACGATACCCCGCGGCGTCCACTGCGCAAGCTTACCTTGAGTGTACCGAGCCGTCGCGATCTCGGCGCCGGTGAGCGGGCCGCTGAGATCGGTGGCGCTATTGCGCGCGGCATGACGCTCGCCAAGGACTTGGGCAATCTGCCCGCGAATATCTGCACGCCGAGCTATCTCGCGCAGCAGGCAGAGCAACTCGCCGATCGCCTCCAGAGCGTGCAGGTCGAAATCCTCGGCCCCAAGGAGATGGAAAAGCTGGGGATGGGCGCTTTGCTCTCGGTGGCACGCGGCAGTCGTCAGGAGCCTCGGCTCATCAGCATGCGCTACCAAGGCGCGGGGGCAATGGCGCGCCCTTATGTCTTGCTCGGCAAGGGCATCACGTTCGATTCCGGAGGCATCTCGCTCAAGCCGGGTCAGGCCATGGATGAGATGAAGTTCGACATGTGCGGCGCGGCCGGCGTGTTCGGTACCCTACAGGCCGTTGCCGAGCTGGCGCTGCCGGTCAATGTGATCGGCATGGTGGCGGCGAGCGAGAATCTCCCGGATGGCAACGCGAGCAAGCCAGGCGACATCGTTACCACGCTATCGGGGCAGACGGTGGAAATTTTAAACACCGATGCCGAAGGGCGTCTGGTCCTGTGTGATGCGCTCACCTATAGCGAGCGTTTCGAGCCAGCGGCCATCGTCGACCTCGCGACACTTACCGGGGCCTGTATCGTCGCATTAGGCCACCACGCCCATGGTTTGCTCGGCAACAGCGCGCCCCTGATAAATGAGCTCTTGGCCGCGGGTAATGGCGCCGGCGATAGAGCCTGGGAGCTGCCGCTGTGGGATGATTACCAAGAGCAGCTCAAGAGCAATTTCGCCGATATGGCGAACATCGGCGGGCGGGATGCGGGCACTATCACCGCCGCGTGCTTTCTCTCGCGCTTCACCAAAAAGCAGCGTTGGGCGCACCTCGACATTGCGGGCACGGCTTGGAAAAGCGGAGAGCAGAAAGGAGCGACCGGCCGGCCGGTACCTCTGCTGGTCCAATTCATCCTCGACCACGTCAGGGACCACGGTTAGCCGATGGCGCAGGCACCCCCTCGCATCGATTTCTATCTGCTGGATACCAGCGAAGCCGATGCGCGCGAGCTATTCTGCTGCCGGCTCACCGAGAAAGCTTATCGGCAAGGATATCGAGTATTCATCCTCAACGCCGGCGGTGCAGCGACTCGAGCGCTGGATCTGCGTCTTTGGACCTTCCGCGCCGGCAGCTTTATACCTCATGCAATGGCCGCGCAGGCAGAAGAGGAGCCCGTTGTGCTCGGTGAGCAGCCGCCGGCCGCTGCCATTGACCTGCTGATCAACCTCACGGCGCAATGCCCGGATCAGTGGCAGCGGCTGAGCCGGATCGCCGAGATTATCACGCAGCATCCGGAGGCTCTGGCGTGTGCGCGGGAGCGATTTCGCAGCTACCGCGACGGCGGCGCGAAGCCCACCTACCACCGGGTGGCAAGCTCTAAGCCGGCGTAGGGGCACCGCGCCTGTCGGCCTGCCAGGCAGGCGCCGTGCCCCTACAGGATGCTACAAGATGGACCCTGGCCTACGCCGGGGTGACGAAACTCTGAGTAGTAAGGCCATCGGGACATCCATGGAGAAGACCTACGACCCTAGCAGAATCGAGGCGCGCTGGTATGAGCGCTGGGAGTCCGGCCGGTACTTCGCGCCGTCCGGCCGGGGGGAGCCCTACTGCATCATGATCCCGCCGCCGAATGTTACCGGCACTCTGCATATGGGGCATGCCTTTCAGGATACGATCATGGATATCCTGACCCGCTATCAGCGCATGCAGGGCCGCGATACCCTATGGCAGCCGGGCACGGATCACGCCGGTATCGCAACGCAAATGGTGGTGGAGCGCCAACTCAATGCCGAGGCCATCACGCGTCATGACCTGGGCCGTGAGGCTTTCATCGAGCGCGTATGGCAATGGAAGGCACAATCAGGCGGCACCATCACCCAGCAGCTGCGTCGGATGGGTGCTTCGGTGGACTGGCAGCGTGAGCGCTTCACCATGGACGCGGGCTTATCCGCTGCCGTACGCGAGGTCTTCGTACGGCTCTATGAGGAGGGAGTGATTTATCGCGGCAAACGCCTAGTCAACTGGGATCCGGTCCTGCACACGGCGGTCTCCGATCTCGAGGTGGTCTCGGCGGAGGAAGCGGGTCATCTGTGGCACATCCGCTATCCATTGGCGCGGGGCGAAGCTCATTTGGTGGTGGCCACCACCCGCCCCGAGACGATGCTCGGTGATACCGCGGTGGCGGTGCACCCGGAGGATCCGCGCTTTCGCCACCTGATCGGCGAAACCGTGCGTCTGCCGCTTGCCGAGCGCGAGATTCCGATCATCGGCGATGATTATGTCGACCCTGAATTCGGCAGCGGTTGCCTGAAGATCACCCCGGCGCACGATTTCAATGACTATGCCGTAGGGCAGCGCCATGCTCTGCCACTGCTCAACATCTTCACCCCGGCGGCGCAGATCAATGACAACGCGCCCGCGGCCTACCGCGGGCTGGATCGCTACCAGGCGCGCGAGAAGGTCGTGCAGGATTTGCAGGCGCTCGGCTTGCTGGAGCGAGTCGATGCGCACCGCCTCATGGTTCCGCGCGGCGATCGCAGCGGCGCCATCGTCGAGCCCTACCTGACCGATCAATGGTACGTGAGGTCCGAGTTGTTGGCCGGCCCTGCCATTGCCGCGGTGGAATCCGGGCAAATACGGTTCGTGCCGGAGAATTGGAGCAAGACCTACTTCGAATGGATGCGCAATCTCCAGGACTGGTGCATCAGCCGCCAGATCTGGTGGGGCCACCGGATTCCCGCTTGGTACGATGAAGCTGGCAACGTCTACGTGGGTCACAGCGAGGAGTCGGTCCGGCAGAAACACCGTCTCGGCGACATGCGGCTGCGTCAAGACGAGGACGTTCTGGATACCTGGTTCTCTTCCGCTCTGTGGCCGTTCTCAACCCTGGGCTGGCCGGAGCAGACCGATGCCTTGCGGCACTTTTATCCCACCAGCGTGCTGGTCACAGGCTTTGACATCATCTTCTTCTGGGTGGCGCGCATGATCATGCTGGGCCTGCGCTTCATGGGCGAGGTGCCGTTTCGCGAGGTGTATATCCACGGGCTGGTGCGCGATGCCGATGGTCAGAAGATGTCCAAGTCCAAAGGCAACGTCCTGGATCCGCTGGACATCATTGACGGCATCGAGCTCGACGCGCTGGTTGCTAAGCGCACCAGCGGTCTGATGCAGCCTCAGCGCGCACCCGCGATAGCGCGCGCCACGCGCGCGCACTATCCCACCGGTATTGCCGCGCACGGCAGCGATGCGCTGCGCTTTACCTTCGCCTCGCTCGCAACGACCGGCCGTGACATCGTCTTCGACCGGGGCCGTGTGGAAGGCTACCGCAACTTCTGCAACAAGCTTTGGAACGCCGCCCGCTATGTGCTCATGAACACGCAAGGCCACGATACCGGGCTCGAAGGGGGCGCAATCGATCTCGCGCTGCCCGAGCGCTGGATCATCTCGCGGCTGCAACGGGCGGAGCAGGGGGTTATCGAAGGCATCCGCGGCTATCGGATGGATCACGCCGCCCAGGCGCTCTATGCATTCGTTTGGGACGAGTATTGCGATTGGTACCTGGAACTGTCCAAAGCCATACTCCAGCACTCGGCCGACCCCTCGCGGCTGCGGGGTACCCGGCGCACCCTGGTGCGAGTACTGGAAGCCGTGTTGCGTTTGGCGCACCCGTTCATGCCTTTCATTACCGAGGAAATTTGGCAGCGGGTCGCGCCGCTGGCCGGGCGGGCCGGCAGGTCGATTATGCTGGAAGCCTATCCCAAGCCAATGACGGAGCGCATAGACGAGGCGGCCGAGATCGAGCTTGCCTGGCTGCAATCCTTCGTGATGGCCGTGCGCCGAATTCGCGGCGAGATGGACATACCCCCGGGCCGGGCCATACCGCTGCTGCTGCGTCATGCAAGCCCCGCCGATCGGGAGAGACTGAGCAATAACCGCGCCTTTCTAGATGTGCTGACCCGGCTTGAGTCCATCACGTATCTGACGCAGGAGGACGCCGCTCCGGAATCCGCCATCGCCCTGGTCGGCGAGCTAGAGGTGCTGGTGCCCATGGCCGGTCTGGTCGACAAGGCCGCCGAGCTGATGCGTCTTGATAAGGAGCGCCAGCGCCTCGGGCGGGATCTCGAGCGGACCGAACGGAAACTGGCCAATGTGGACTTTCTCGCCAAGGCGCCGGAACCGGTAGTGCATAAAGAGCGCGCCAAGCTTGCCGAGCTGCGCTCGGCGCTCGATCGGCTCGACCGGCAGTACGAGCGCGTGCGGGCCATTTAGGCCGAAACGCAGCAAGTTCTATCGGCCTGATGCCGAGCTGAACCTGCCGATCTATCTCGATGCCGATGCGCGCAACTACCATAAGGTCAAGAGCAAAAACGTCGAGGTCAATGAGTCAGCAATAACCTGCTGCGTAAGGGTATTGAGCTACTCGAAGGGGTGAAGTAACAACCTTCGCGAACAGCTGGTGATACTGGCTTTTGGTTTCTTCGGCTCTTCCACACGCGTGTAAGCCGAAAGGGGTTGACTACCGCCGACAGATTCTTTCGCATACAGGAACATCCGGCAGTTGGAATTTGATGTAAACTTGCGCTGCATCAGGGCGGGTTGCGGCTGGCGGACAGCGCCGACTTGAGGTCGCGGTACATGACGGTATTATAGTGACACCTCACCATTAACACTTACTCTCTTTCCGGCTATCCACTCGTGCTTTTCTCGGACGCCCCCGCGGCGCCGTTCGCAGGCCTCGTTGCAGTTGCTTTTCCAATACGGCAAGGCGCGCATAATCCAGCAACGGCCGACGGATGCTCTGGCCGGTGACCAGTCTCTGCTCCAATGCCGGGGCCGCCTCGCCGGATAAGA
Source organism: Nitrococcus sp. (assembly GCA_030452265.1). GTDB lineage: Bacteria > Pseudomonadota > Gammaproteobacteria > Nitrococcales > Nitrococcaceae > Nitrococcus. The sequence continues at coordinate 2,424 of JAKDMQ010000038.1, read as the reverse complement.
ACTGCGCCACTTCGTCAACCCGCGCAAGCAGCGGTTGGGCGTTGACCCGTGCGTCGTCGCGACCCGCTAGATGGGGCGGGGTGCTCGACCAGGGCCAGTCGAGCGGCCGCCGGCCCCACTTGGGCTTGACGGGGTTCATGGCCACATTCCGAAAAGCCGCTATCAGATGGGCTTCGTCCATGGCCACCGAGCCAAAACGACCTTGAAGCAAATGACCGCTCACCCGAAGGCGCGTTGCTGTAGCCGCTGTAGCGGCGATGGGTCTCGCCAATGGCCCATGTCGGCAAGTACCACGATCGTTTCCAGATTCTTGGCCGACTGACGCAGCCGGTAACCGCGTAGCCCCCACACGTCCATTTTCGGGTGTAGTAGGAGCGGCTTCTAGCCGCGAAAAAACGGAGAGCGAGAGATTCGCGGGCAGAGCCCACTCCTACGGCGTTGCGGGATGTTTGGGATTGTCGTTCGCGGACAGAGCCCGCTCCTACGGAGGTGGTGGTGTTGTGGGATGGGCGGGCTAGAGCCAGGCCGCAAACCAATACGGGTAATCTCCTACGCGATTGCATAAGCGGGCGCGGAGGGGGTTGGCGATTATGTAGCGGGCAACCTGTTTGATGTCTTCTTCGGCACGCAGGGCATGGTCGTGATAGCCCTTTTGCCACAGCGGGCCGGTGCGATCGGTTAGCGCATTGACGGATTTGGCGGATTGCGATTTGAAGCGCCGCATCACTGCAGCTAGATTGGCGGTTCGCAAGCACAACTGATTCGGAAGGCGTTAGGCGGCAAGGAGATGGAGTCGAATACTGACATGCCGGTGGTCTCGACGTTCTTTGGAATAGTGATCCGCATGTTCTACCGTGAACACGGCGTTCCGCACTTCCATGCCGAGCATCAGGGCCAGCAGGCGTCCTTTACGTTTGACGGCGAGATTCTGGCAGGGTCTATTCGATCTCGTACGGCTCGACGTCTGATCGAGGAATGGGCGCTTGCACATAACGTGGAGTTGCAAGCAAACTGGAGCAGGGCCAGAGCTGGCGAGCCCTTGGAGGGGATCGCCCCGTTAGACTGAGGAGCGTCTAGATGAATACTCTTCCCGCCGTTGTCGGCGCCGACTATCGCGGAGAATTCAGAATTCGGCTCGTCTTTAATGATGGAGTTGAAGGAGTCGTTGATTTCTCGGATTGGCTCAATGGACCAGTCTTTGAGCCACTGAAAGAGCCTGCGTACTTTGCTCGCTTTTTTGTTGACGGCGGTACGGTCGCTTGGCCCAATGGCGCAGACATCGCGCCAGAAACTCTGTATGAACGGGCCAAGGCTAGCGAAGCCGCCTAATTGGGTAACCGGGATTTCCGTGATACGGTACCATTAACGCTAATTTGCTTCCCGGCTATCCACTCGTGCTTTTCCCGGACGCCCCGCTGAGCGAGTTTGGCTTTGACGGGGTTCATGGCCATATAGCGAAAAGCCGCCAACAGGTGGGCTTCGCCCATGGCCACCGAGCCAAAACGTTCTTGAAACAAATGACCGGTCAACCGAAGGCGCGCGTTGCTGTAGCCGTGTAGCCCCGCACGTCGATTTTCGGGTGTAGGAGCGGCCTCTGGCCGCGAACAACGAAGGCGCGGGATTCGCGGGCAGAGCCCGCTCCTACGGCGTTGCGGGGCGTTTGGGTTGTCGTTCTCGGGCAGAGCCCGCTCCTACGGGGTTGTGGCGTTGTGGGATGGGCGGGCTAGAGCCAGGCCGCGAACCAATACGGGTAATCTCCTACGCGATTGCACAAGCGGGCACGGAGGGGGTTGGCGATGATGTAGCGGGCGACTTGTTTGATGTCTTCTTCGGCACGCAGCGCATGATCGTGATAGCCCTTTTGCCACAACGGGCCGGTGCGATCGGTTAGCGCGTTGACGGATTTGGCGGATTGCGATTTGAAGCGCCGCATGACTGCAGCTAGATCGGCGGTTCGCAAGCACAGCAAATAGTGAACATGGTCGGGCATTATAACCCAAGCCAGATTTTCCGCCTCGGCGGCGCCCGGCAGGCTATGCAGCAACCGCGCGCAAGCGCGGGCGGCGATATGGTCCGCAAAGACCGGGCGTCGCTCCCGGGTAACGGTGGTGACCAGGTACATTGCGCCGGGTTGCGAATAGCGCCCCTTGCGTAGGTTCTCGCCGTGGAATCTATAGTGTCGATCACCCATAGCGCGATTGTAGGTGTAGGAGCGGCTTTTAGTCGCGAACAACAAGGCTCGAGAGATTCGCGGGCAGAGCCAGCTCCTACGGGGTGGGGGAAGCACGGGGGCGTGACGTTCGCGGGGAGAGCCCGCTCCTACGGCGTTGCGGTGCGTCGGGGTCAGCCTTTTCCAACGACACATGAGATTGACAGCAATTCTAATTTTGACCCCCAGCCGACAGGAGCCGCTGGACAAATGCT
>JAKDMQ010000224.1 GCA_030452265.1 Nitrococcus sp. | reverse complement strand
CGTATGGGCTCGTAAGCAGGATCTGAGCGTCGATAACGTCCCTGCTACTCCATTCCCGCAGCCGGTTGGCGTAATTGCACGCGACCGCAAGCCGCGCCCGTTCGTACGCGGCGCCCCAACGGCTATCCTCCTCCTCCGCCGCGATGATGGCGCGCTCGATCTTCGCGGTGATTTGCGGTAGGTGCGACTGCGCCAGCCGTAGATGCCTGGCCAGGATCTCCTGGGCCCAACGGATCTGACTGTCGGTACCCTGCATGAGTTTGCTCCTTGGATAACCCCTTACCTATCCCTATCTATACGCCAGGTTCGCCCGCTGCGAAAGGCGCGGCGCTCTATGCTGCGGCGCAAACATAAGCTCGGTCGTGGGACGGTAGGTCGAGCGCAGCAGCGGGTGGGCGCGGCGAGGGCAAATTCTTTGCCGTGGCAACGAATTACCGCTGCGTCGGCCTGCGACATTCAGTGCATGGGCTGCAAATCCCTTTCGCAATGCTTGCGTGACCTCGGAGTGCGTGCTATTTGACATTTTGGAGCTGATTGTTGTCTTAACAGGTGATGGCTGCTCGCCTTGGTAGGTGCGCCAAAGGCAGCTTGTCAAGACAGCAACCGCAATCGGCGGGGTAGGCTAATATGGGAGAGAGCAAAGAGTATCGGGCAGGGTCAGGCAGCGACGGCGGCCCCTCAGGGGCGGTCTGGCGACAGATGGGAATGGAGCACATGAACATCCCGCCCCCTGCATGCGCGTGGAACAAGGTTTGGCGCCAAGAGCTGCATTGTTCCGCCATCCATGAGGCCGGGCATCTAGTGGTCGCGCGTCGACGCGGCTATTGGGCGCGTGCACGGCTCTACTATCCCATAAACGGTGGTCGGCACTCGTTGTACTGGTCTGGCCAGACTATGCTACAACCCAATGTGTTGCCGAGTGACGCGGTGGCGATTGGATTGGCGGGGTTCATCGCGGAGGTGGTCCATATCGGCGGCGTTACCATCGCGGATTGTCCGGGTGTTTATGCCGATGCAGCCTATGATGATTTCACCACGCTCTCCGTGTCCGATCGCGCTTACATAGCATCCGCCGGCGGCATAGACCCGTTTGATCTAGAGCCTAGGGTTATTGCCGAAGTGGCAGCAGAGGTAGCCGTTTTACGCGCCGAAATTCGCCGTGAGGCCGCGCTGCTGATCAAGGCGGCGCAGGCATTGCGCCTGAGATAGTGCTTAGCGCGCATTCATCGACCAGAGGCCTGCCGAAGCCGTATCGGGGGCATGCATGATCACTCGCGAGTCCTTGCATACGTTCCCATCAGCGCCGTTTCGGCGATGATATGTCCCTGCATGGCCTTGCGCAGCGCCGTCGCGCTCGGTTGCTCCCGCAAATCGAGCCTTTGATCCAGGGCGTAGAGACGAAAGAAGTAGCGATGGCGACCGACCGGTGGGCAGGGACCGCCGTAGTCGGCGTGCCCCCAGCCGTTGAGACCTGTGCGGATAGCTGCCGAGATATGCTGCGGGTCAACATCCTCGGGTAGCCCGGATAGCTTCGCTGGAATCGCGTAGAGCACCCAGTGATACCAAGTAAGGCGCGGTGCATTCGGATCCGGTGCATCAGGATCCGAGACGATGAGCGCCAAGCTATGGGCGCCTTTTGGTATGCCGCGCCAGGCAAGAGGAGGCGAGATGTCACTGCCATCGCAAGTATAACGCGCCGGTATGGCACTGCCGTGCGTAAAGGCCTCGGAGCTCAGCCGCAAGCCGCCGGCACCAGCCGAGTCCGTGATACCCAGCGCAAGTACGCCAATAACTGCCGCCACACGCTGCATCGCACGCATGCCAGCATCCTCCGCGGGCGCTACTGCACAGCCTACCACAGAGCATAGTCTATCCCACCGCGGCTTTTATTCCTCGGCGCACTTTGGCTGCAACGAACGGCAGGGCTCGCACCGAGCCTGAATCTCTGCGCACGCACATCAACAGCGCGCGCCTCAGCTATCCGCACTGCGCGTTTGCAGATAGGCGAGGAGGCGCTCGCGGCGTTGCTCTCCGGTGAGCTCCGCCGCCTTGGCGCGCGCAAGCAGGGTTGCAGGCCAAGTAGCGTCAGCTTCGAGCAACTCGTCGAATGTGCCCCACCACACGATCTGGAAAAACGGGTGGACACAGGAGTTGTAAGCCGCTAATGCTTTATCGTTGCAGCCGATGACATCGACCGGCGTCAAAACATCCACCAGCCTTGGCTTCACCGCGACCAGATCGCCCAACTTCATGCCCCAGCGCTGGGGCTCCATGCGGGTGAGATACTGAGTAAGCTCGGCTACCGAGCGGAACCACTGGATTACCTCCGTTCCATCCGCCCCAGCGGTAGCACAGCCTTGATTAAAGCGCCGTGGATCGCGCTTGAGCGCCATCTCGGCCACCTGCTGAAATTTCTTGCCTTCCCAACCGTACATCGCCATGGTGTTATCCATTGAATTTGGTCTGCATCATGCCAAGAATAGACGAATAGATAGGGATTTGGGCAATCGAGAAATGCATCAGCAGACGCTAGAGATTACCGCGCCCCGGCGCGGCACACGGGAGATCACGGCGGATGTGGCCGCTGTCGTGCACGAGTCCGGGATCGACATCGGTCTGTGTCATTTATTTGTCCATCACACCAGCGCGTCGCTGATCATTTGCGAGAATGCCGATCCCTTGGTGCGTGAGGATCTGGAGCGTTTCGCTCAAAGGCTGGTTCCGGATGGCGACCCGATGTTCAAACACCGACAGGAAGGCGCGGACGATATGGCGGCCCATGTCCGCACCGTGCTCACCCAGAGCGCGCTTAGTGTCCCCGTGGCCGGCGGCCGCCTGGCACTTGGTACCTGGCAGGGCGTCTTTCTATGGGAGCATCGTTACATCGCCCAACGCCGGCGCATTACCATCAGCGTGATCGGGGAGTGACAGACGCCACATCTTGGCCAGATGGGTGTGCTATCCTGCGGCAGCTTATTGGCACAGCGACAGTAGTGACAACGCATGGCGGCTCGACATATATACCGGGTAATCTTTCACAATCAGGGCAAGGTCTATGAGATCTATGCCAGAAAGGTTGCCGATGGCGCAATTCTTGGCTTCGTGCAGATCGAGGAGCTCGCCTTCGGCGAGCGCACCCAAGTGGTGGTCGATCCCGCGGAGGAGCGGCTTAAGAGTGAGTTCGACGGGGTCAAGCGGGTTTTCATACCCATGCACGCCATCATCCGCATTGACGAGGTGGAGAAGCAGGGTGTCGCCAAGATCACGGATGCCGAAGGCAACGTGGCCCACTTCCCGTTGCCCATGTATCGACCCGACCGGGGCGGGGGCGGCGAGCGCTGACCGTTGGCCGCTGAACGGCGCGCGCTTGTAATATAAGGTTACGCTACGCGCGCGCCTTTCGTGCGCCGTGCATAACGCGGGCAGGACGCTTGTCAAGTCGCACGGGACTAAGCTATTCGGAGAGGTGTCCGAGCGGTTTAAGGAGCACGCCTGGAAAGTGTGTGTACCTCACAAGGGTACCGAGGGTTCGAATCCCTCCCTCTCCGCCAATACACTATGTCAACCAGATACTTATAACACGTTGTCAGGTTAACCCAACATAATAACCAACATCTTGAAAACGGTGGGCGGCTGATCGGACATGCTCAGCGCCATCGTAGTAGCGGCTCATGTCCTCACTCGAAGGCGGTCCACCGCGCAACGTTCCCCATCCCCGAGCAGCCGCTCCAGCATCGCCCGCTAGGTTTCGCCGTAGTGCCGTGCCAGGCGCTCTAACTGCCGTTTGGCGTATACGCTGACCACCATGCTCAAAACCTCGTCTGTGCCGTCTTTCGTCGGCCCGGCTGCTGTTGGCGGTGGGCAAGGCGATGGTCGGAGGGTGGAACTCGGCTTTCGGTCTGTCGGTCGAGCCTGGCCGCGTTGGTACCGGATTAGGGCCCTTTCGCCCGCGTTAGGCGGTAACGGGCGGTGCGGATGGGCAGGGCGCACCAGCCACCACAGCTGCGGGGTATACCCCTTGTATTCGTGCGAATTATGGACGCCCCACCGCGAGAGAATCCCTATAGGTCCCAAATCAAAAAAAAGCGACTATTTGTCCACCATAAGCGCGACAGGCCGCAGCACGCTGATGGACAGCGGGCCCGGCCGGAATCGACCCAGAGCTGCCGTTCGGCCAATTCCAAATAATGCCGAGCAGAGACAACTCAGTAGGTATAAAAGACTCTTTATACAATCTCGCTCTCGGCGTCTGCACTGGCAGTTAGGGGCGGGCCTGATTACGTACCAACCTCAGCCGCACTTCGCGATGCTCAATAAAACGACTAGTACTCACTGGCGTATGAAATTACTTGTTAGTATGGATAGCTGCCGTGGTCTTGTTCATCATTGAACAAAAACTTAAAGAGGTTCAACGGCGGAAGGGTTTCACCGCGAGGATCAATGCGGCCCAGTTTTTCAAATTGAGTTGTATCGGCCAAATCGCCAACGTCTGTTGCTAAGTTTACAATGTACTCCGTTACTACACAAGTTGTTTCTCGATTATCTTTTCTCACCGTTGCTTTCACTTCCGATTCAATCCTAGCGCAGACCGGTATCGCTGTGGACCAACCAAGTTCGGTGACATGCGAATCTACAAACGGAGCCGTTTCCTTCGTCGAGCACATCTCGATCGCAAGTGCCACCCCAAATAGCAACGCAATGTTCCGAAGTCCATAAGCTAGATGGATGGCATTAGCTATCGATTTTACTCTTAGCCAAGTACCATCGTTGTCTGTTCGCTCAAATTGCACGTTAGAATCGGCACCGGTCCTCGCTGCGAGATTGTCCTGAATGTCCTGCAACAGTTTCATTCGATCAGTAACGCGGTAGCCACTTGAGTTTGCCAGATCGTACAGGATCACAATTTCGGAACGAACGGGACCCTTTATTTCATACGGCTTCAAATGTCCGACAAATTGCTCATACATCGCGTGCAACTCATCAACCACCATCTCCGCATGATTCAGGATATCCTTCGACATATCCAATGAACTGGCACCGGTTCCAGAAAGTGGGGGGGCATCAAATTTTCTGGGAGGGATGTCTTTATTCTTCGTAGACAATGCATGCATTGCGTCACAAAATTCCTGCCATCGCGTCTCAAGACTCTTCCCTTGACCTGTCCTGTCCTCTGCATCTGGGAGGAGCTTCTCCTGCGAAAAAACAGTCCTCAAATAGGAGGTAAAGGCTGTTAGGACCCTATTGAACCAGAAAAGGACGCGCAAAATCACCCTGTTGCTAGGACTCAATTCAGGATTAATCATTAGTTGCAGATATTTCTCCGCAAACGGTTCGAGCATGCGATACTTACTGTTCGGTTCCGAAAAGGTGTCGCGCAAGTGATTCTGTAGCCCATTACCAACAGCTTTGAACACCTGTGCCTTGAATTCGGCCTGCCTACAGTAAGTGGCCAAGTTCATTACTAAGGAATACGCTAAAAAAGCCTCATTGGATTTTCAACGAACACTTGCCATG
>JAKDMQ010000037.1 GCA_030452265.1 Nitrococcus sp. | reverse complement strand
CGCATCCACCACAATGAAGAGCGAGGGATCGAGATCGAGAATTCGTCCGACGTTATTATCCGCGACAACGTGCTGTTCGCAAACGGCAGGGTCGGGACGCCATCCGATGCGTTCAACTCGGGCGGCATCTATATCCTCGACGGGGCAGATGTGAAAATTTATGGCAACGTCATGGCGTGGAACCGAGACGGCTTTGCATACATCGGCGGGAAGCGCCGCGATCAGAACACGGGTATCGAGATGTACGACAACGACATCATCGTTAACGGCATCGATCCAGGAAAACAGATCCTCACCGGTTGGCTCTTAATGGGTGATGAGCTCGGTAGCAATATCGCTCATGACAATCGCTACTACTACGGAGGACAGCAGGACGACAGTGGCAAGGAGAAGTTTCAGTGGGACAGAACACAGTACGAAAGCCTTGCCGAGTTCAGTTCCACACCGGGCGAGGAGAACAGCCGCTGGCTGAGTAGCGATGAGGTCCGCCGCCTTTTGTCCGCGAATAATATACCCATGAAATCCCCTTAGTTGGCTTCATTCCCTCGCCCGGCATGGGTGACGCGATACAGCTAACAAATGCCATTGCCGCCCTAATGGATAAAGGGCGGCTCTCGCGTATGAATCCCGCGTAGCCCGTTATGGATGTGGCGATAAGCTCTGCAATTTTCAGCTACGGCTGCAATTCCTTCTCAAGCCTCCCGAGTTGGGCGCTCGTTTTCGCGAATATGCCCTGAGCCGTGCGCTGAAAAGCTGCATGGATCCAGTGATGCTGTTGCCTGGCAGCGACAGCTCCGCCAGGCGTCCGGGAAAAGCCCATGCCGAGGGACGCATATACCTAACGCCAATATCTGAGTATTTATCTGTCGTTTAATGACTACGGGTCTTCGGCGTTTGATCCAGCCATGTAGCGAATGATACCGCTTGTTTGGGCGCATGGGTTACTTGGTATGAGTGTTGCGTAATGCTTGAGTTGGCCTTGGGACCGACGTCCGTGCGCAAGAGGAGGTGGATGACGCGTTCAATTTAACCGGGCACTACTAATTTAAAGGACTGGCATTCGAATTCTTTTTATCGCCTTTTTCTGGGGGGTTCATTATGACTCGTTCATGTTACGGGTTCGTGCGCATTTTCCCGCTCTTACTCATCGTTGCTTGCGGCGTTTGCCATGGAGAGGTTCCATGCAACCTGCAGCAGCGGATCGATCAGGCCTCGCCGGGCGGCATCATAGACGGCGCGGGCTGCGTTGAGCGCAGCGCCGTGACGCTGCGCAAGCGTCTCACTTTGAAGAACTTGACTATCAAGGGCTCCGATAACTGGAGTGGCGACTTCACTGCCGCCGGTGGCAACTACCGATCGAGCCGCACGGTGCCGGGTTTGGAGGAGCCCAGTACGACGGACGACTCAGATAATAGAACGCTATGTGAGGCCCCCAACGATGTTATGTGCCGGGAGGCCGAGATGGTGTTCGTCAATGGCACATACCTGAGCCAGGTGCCTAACGGCAGCGATCCGGGGCCCGGTGAGTTTGCCATGGATAGCCAACGTCGGGTGGTACTTGGTTCGAACCCGGGCAACGCCTTGGTCGAAGTGGTCGTGCGCCAAGTGGGGCTCCGCCTGGGTAGCCGCTCCGCCGCAACCGTGCTCGACCATGTGGCGGTCACTCAGGTCGGCAACACGGTAGGGTCGCGTGGTCCCGGAACCGGGCCGGCGGTCAAAAACAACGGCCGGCAACTGACGGTAAAAAACTCCGAGGTGTCTTGGGTCCATGGCTCAGCTATCGCCTGTGGGGGCGGCGTGTCGTGTGAGATCACCGGCACGGACGTGCACCACGCCGGCGCAGCCGGAGTCATTACCAATAAGAGCCCGCTTGTCTTCGATCACAACCGGATTCACCACAACTGCTCGTCGCTGCCTGATGTTCATTACAATACGACGTTCTCCTGCTCTGGCATCAAAGTCCATGGAACCTCTACGGGCCGGCGGAGCCTGACCAACAGTGAGTTTTACAACAACGATCACGCCGGGGTTTGGCTGGACGGTGGGGCGAACCACGTGTTGATTGCCAATAACCGCATTCACCACAACGACGAGCAAGGCATTCATATCGAGATTGCGTCCGACGTTACTATCCGCGACAACGTACTGTACGAAAACGGCTGGGTCGGGACGCCATCCACTGCGTTGAACTCGAGCGCCATCTATGTGCACGACTCGGGAAACGTGGAGATCTCCGGCAATGTCATGGCGTGGAACCGGGACGGCTTTGCCTACATCGGCGGCGGGCGCCGCGCTCAGAACACTGGTATCGAGGTGTACGACAATGCCATCATCGCTGGTGCCACCGATCCAGGAAAACAGCTCCTCACTGCTTGGCTCTTGCTAGGCGATACGCTGGGCGGCAACATCGCCCATGGCAACCGCTACTACTACGGAGGAGAGCAGGACAGCACCGCCAAGAAGAAGTTTCAGTGGGAGAGGAATCAGTACAGCGGCCTTGCCACCTTCAATTCTACTCCTGGCGAGCAGAGCAGCTTCTGGCTCACTGGCGGCGAGGTCAACAGCATCTTGTCCGCAAATAACATACCGCGGGGGTCCCATTAGTTGGCTCGTAGGCTACCTACGCTCACCGTCGACGGAGCGCGGGCATCCTACCCCGCCAGGCAAGGCGAAAACGGCCCTGCCAGGCCGTGCGGGCCCGGATGCCCGCGCTTCCATAGTGCCGGATCCCGTATCGAGCCCGGTGCTGATTCATACACTGTCGTCTGGGGCGAGTACTTGCGGTTATTCAGCGGATCGGAACCTCGGCCTCGAAGATTGCCTTCTCGAAATCGCTAATCAGCGCCTCGACGCGCAGCGTCCAGCGCCCGCGCAACGACAGCTCCGGGCCGGTATAGCGCAACAAGCCGGGTCCGACCGGCGCCAGCGTACGTGTGATCGGCTCAATACGCGCCGCCGGCAATGAGAAAGCGAGAGTGGCCTGCAATGGCTGCACTGGAGCGCTATCTCCGTCGCGTGAGAGGTGCACGGTGATGGTGTTGACGCCGGGGCGTGCCGGAGTGACCTTGATCAGCGCGGTGTAGGGAGGCGCCGGAACTGACACGCTGTAGCCGGTCATCTGGCGCTGATCGGCATGGGCGCGCTGCGCGGCGAGAGCGCGCGGCGGTGGCACGGTGCCAAGCACGGCGGTGGCGACGAGCACGGCTATCGCCAATGCCATCTCGGCGTGAATCGAGCGGCGCAGCCTGTGACCAGCGGGCGTGTCGTTGCGCACCAGCGCCGGTGTCAGACGCCATTTGTTCAGGCCCGCGAGGCCAAGCAGGCCCAACACGGCGGCAAGCTTCGCAAGTAGAACGCGACCGTAGATTGTGCGCCAAAGCGCAGCAATGTCGGCAACCTGTACGATTGCAAGGATGGTCCCAGCGAGCACCAGCAGCGCGACCGCAACGACGGCAAGACGTGAGAATCGCTGGATTACGCCGGCGGCGACCGGCGTGTGTCGATGGCGCAGAAACCAGGCCAGCGGCCACAGCGCGCCCACCCAGAAAGCGGCCACCAGCCCATGGGTGACGACCGCCGGCGTGGTCAGCCAGCGCGGCCCGGCCGTGGCGGCATGGCCGGTGACACCGAAGCCGGCAATGGCAATGATGGCGCCGAACAGAACCAGCCTCGGGTGCGTCGCCTCCCGGTGCCAGAGCCCGCCGGCGATCACAGCCAGCCCAAGCAGGGACAGCGCCACGCTGGCGCCGGTGGTGCCGGCCGCGGCAAGACGCCAGAGCGCCGGATCGAAGAGTGCCGTCCAAGGCCCGAGCGTCAGCAGGCCACCCTCGATACCGAGGCTTAGGATGAGCGCCGCGGCTGCCCCGACGGCGCACAGCAACACGTAGCGGCGAACCGCGGCGGGAGCGCTGCTGGCGTGAAGCACGGTCGCAATGAAAAGCGCTCCCCCGGCTGCCAGCAACGTCAGAGCGTAGACCAGAAATCGGACAACGGCCGATGCGGCGAGCCAGCCGGCTTCCGTTGCGGGCGCCATATCGGGCGTTGCAGCCGTTGGCGCCGCACCGATGCGGAATGTAAACGCGCCGCCGATGGGATGGCCGTCGATGGAAACCGCCCGCCAGGAGACGATGTAGGCACCTTGTGAAAGCTCGGGCACCGTCGCCGTGATGGTGGCGTTCCGCGCGCGCACCGCATCGGCAGCCAAGAGCTGGCGTCCGTTGCTGCCGATCAAGCGCAGAAAGATTGGTCGGACCGGCTCGTTGAAGGTCAGCCGCAACTGCGCCGGCGCAGCCTCTAACGCCGCGCCGTCCGCGGGTACGGTCTCGAGCAGTACGGCATGTGCCCACAGCGCGGTAGGAGCAAGCGCGGCGAGCGTAAACGCAAGCGCATAAACGCTCTGTCGGATCATCACTGCCGGCGCGGGCCGGTGACGCCCCCCCTGGGCCGGCCATTCCATGCTCAGTCGGGGTGCTCGGTCAACGTCAGGCCGGGGGCCGGCTCGTCGTAGTCTTCCGCGCTCTTGCCTGGCGCCGGAATAGCGATCCAGCGCTGAACGCCTTGCACACACTCCTGAACCACGGGGAAATAAACCTCCGTGCCGGCCGGGGCCTCCGGCAGCCGGCCGCGGAAGACGAACTCGTCATACCAGGCATCAGGCAGATGACCCCCGGTCCAGGCGATCTCCTTGACTCCACGGGTCAGCGCGTGGCCGTAGTACTCGTAGCTCTTCTCATAGTCGCCCACCTTGGTGCTCAGCTCCCAGCCCGGCTTTGGCATGGGCTTAACCGCGATGACGCCTTTAGGAATCTGCACACGTATCGCCGTGGTGGCGCTGCCGTTGCAGCCGTGAGGGACGCGCAGCACCGCTCTGTAGCTCGAGCCCGCCGGTGCCTCTTGCGTTGCGAGGGTGACGTGGGCAAGAGCGCCGCGAGCCGCGACAGCGCTGAAAACGATGGCAGCAATAGTGGAGACAAAGTGTCGCATGGCGGCAGACTCCGATCAGGCATTTGGGTTACGGTGGCCAATAGTAGAGAAACGGCGGCCAGAAGTGGATGCGACAAATTGTCGCAGCTCTCGAGTTGGCTCGAGCGCTTCGCCCGATCAATAGGGGCTGCCTGCGCTCGGTACTCTGCGGAATATCTATCGACAGGCAGGGTGGAGAGAGGGCTCGGGGTGGAGCTGCGCTGGCTCGACGGTGTGGAGCATGCCAAGACGCCATCGCGCTTGCCGGTGGCTCTTAGGCACGACGAGGTCCATGCCGGTGCTTGCTCATATGGAGCGCCGACCTCGGCTGATCGCATCCCTACTCTAGGGTGCGGGGCTTTGCTTGATGGAGCGCCTAGTTCGGGGAAGAACAGGCGAAACAGTCAATCATGGGTTAACCAGGGGGTCTGGCCTTGGAATCGTGCACGCTCTGATTAGCGCGACTGGTCGTCATGCTCACTTTGAGCGCACCTGGAATCGTTGGAAGGGCGGCTGTGGGTCGGAAGCGTCCGGGGGCTATGTCCTTTGAGCACGGCTATTGGCCGAGCCGCCGTCGGCTAACCACAAGAGCGGCTATAGGCGCAGTTTTGGGCCGTTGTTGATCCTAGGGCGCCTGCGCCGCCCACTCGATGAGTGCCGAGAACATGGATTCGTCGCTGGGATCGTCCGCGACGGCAATGAAAGACCGCAATCCTTCTGCTTGGGCGATATCGGCAATGCGCCGGCTGCCGACGATAAAGGTTGACTGGTTGAGCAAGTGCTGCAGATTGCAATCGGAGCCGCTCCAGAGGGCGAGGAAGGCTTCACCGCTGGTGATGGTCACGGCATCGAAGCTCTCGCGCAGCAACAGGGCTTCGATCTGCTCGAGCTGATCCTTACTCGGCGGCAGGCGCTCGTAGACCTGGACGTGGACAACCTCGGCGCCTCTCGAGCGCAGCACGGACTCGGTCAAGTCGCGCCCCCCGGAGCCTCTGAGGATGGCAATCCTCATGCCGCTGACGTTCTGCATGATGGGCAGTTGCAGCAGAGATTCACTGTCGAAACCCGCTTCGGGGCAGATATCGGCTGGGTAACCAAGACCGCTGATCGCCTGCGCGGTCTTGGCTCCGATTGCCGCGATTTTTGCGCGAGCGCGCAGATTGCAGCGCGAGCCAAGCTGCGCAATGCCGAACTTCACGGCATTAGGGCTATTGAATAACAGCAGATCAAATGAGTCGATTTCTTCTATCAGGCGCCGAAGCGACGGGGTATTTGGCGCGGGGGAAATAATCAATAAAGGACAGCGCAGAGCCTTTGCGCCGACCTGCTCCAGCATTCGACAAAAAGGCTCAGCCTGATGCGCTGGGCGAGTAACGACGATTCTCTTATCAAGTAGACTCTTTGAGTCGGCCGGATTCATTAGCTCTGCCGCTGTGGCTCCTCGGTGCAGAGCGCCTCGGCCACGCGGTGGCTCAATCGGCGCAGCCGCTCGTCCACCGCTTCCAGTTGGCCGGCATTGCGCCGGGCCTCGAGCATCTCATGGGTGATGTTTAAAGCGGCCATCACGGCGATTCGATCCATACCCACGATTTTGCCCGAATCGCGGATCTCGCGCATGTGCTCATTGAGATAGGTGGCGGACTCGAGCAGGTTGGCACGCTCATCTTCGGGGCAAGCGACGAAATAGTCCTTCCCCAGGATGGTTACTTTAACTGGTCCAGGCATAGGCGTTAATGATCCTCCATGGCTTTGAGGCGGATGATCATCGCTTCGATCCGGGAGCGGGCGGTTTCGTTTTTCTCGAGCAACGAAGCGCGCTCGACATTGAGCGTCGCTTGAGAATGATGCAGCATTTCGTTCTCCCGGCGCAGCCGCTCCACGACGCGCAGCAATGCATCGATGTGCCGCTCGAGCTGGTTGATCCGTTCGTTCGTCGAATCAGTAGCTTGGCCTGGATACTTCGTCATATGCTGAATATAGAGGCATGAGCGTAGCCGGTCAACGATCCAGTCGGCGCCTGCTCTGCTACGATAGGTCCAAGTAAATGGCTAAGACCGCGTATAGCTCGCGAGCGCAGACATGTTAGAGCTGTATGAACCCCTCGAGCAGGCGCTTGCGGCGTTGGAGGCAAGCTCAGGTGCGGCCGCCGCGCACGGTCAGCTCTGCGGTATGCTGACGGCCTCGGAAGCCACCGAGCGCGCGCGCTGGATCGCCATGGTGCTGGAGGATACCGCTCCCCGTGGAGATGCGGCAAAAGCTTGTTTGGAGCTACTAAGCCAGCTCTACGACGAGACGCAGCAGGCGTTGGCAGACCCCGAGCTCGGCTGGCGGGTTCTGCTGCCTGGCGATGCCGAGCCCCTTGCCGTGCGCAGCGTTGCGCTCGGCGCTTGGAGCGAGGGCTATCTGCTGGGCTTGGCCGTGGGTGGCCTGACACGCGAGACTGACTTGCCGGACGAGGCACGGGAGATCCTGCGCGATCTAGCGGAGATCGCCCAAGTGGAGAGCGACCCTGAGGACGACGAGGACAATGAGCATGCCTACGAGGAGTTGGTCGAGTACGTGCGCATGGGTACGCTGCTAATACGCGAGCATGTCCGCGGCGCGGATAGCGCTCGCAGACGACCCGCGGGCCACGCACGCAGGCCGCGCCTGCATTGACTGAGCTGTCATAGAGGAGCTATGGACCGCAGCGAATTTGCCAAGCGCCGAACCGAATTGATGCGCATGATGGGGGAGGACGGGATTGCCATAATTCCCGCCGCGCCGCCGCGCCGGCGCAACCGTGATGTCTTCTATCCCTATCGGCAGAGCAGCGACTTTTTCTATCTCAGTGGCTTTGCTGAGCCGGACGCCGTGGCGGTCCTTGCCCCCGGTCGCCAACATGGCGAGTATCTGCTGTTTTGTCGCGAGCGTGACCTTGCCAAGGAGGTTTGGGACGGCCCGATCGTTGGGCAGGAGCGGGCGGTCAGCGACTACCGGGTGGACGATGCGTTTCCCGTGGATGACATCGACGATATCCTGCCTGGGCTGATCGAGGGGCGGCGCAAGGTTTTCTACACCATGGGTGTGGAGGCCGATTTTGACCATCGGGTCATCGGTTGGGTGAGTCAGATACGTGAGCGGGTGCGCTCCGGGGCGCGGGCACCGGCGGAATACGTCTCGCTCGAGCATCTGCTGCACGAGATGCGCCTGATCAAGGCCCGCCCGGAAATCGAGATCATGCGCCGGGCCGCCAACATCAGCGCACAGGCGCATCGACATGCCATGATGGCTTGCCGGCCCGGCCTCCATGAGTATGAGATCGAGGCAGAGCTCCAGGCAATTTTCCGGCGCCACGGCGGTTGGCCGGCCTATCCACCGATCGTAGGCGGTGGCGGCAACAGTTGTATTCTGCACTACATTGAGAATTCGGCGACTTTGCGCGCCGGTGACTTGCTGTTGATCGACGCCGCGGTAGAGCTCGACTGCTACGCATCCGATGTCACCCGCACCTTTCCGGTCAATGGCCGCTTTAGCGGCGAGCAGCGCGCAGTCTATGAGCTCGTGCTCACCGCGCAACGCGCGGCCATTGCCGAGGTGCGGCCCGGAAATCACTGGAATCAGCCGCATGAGACGGCCACCGGAATCCTGGTCGACGGTATGCTGGAGCTCGGGCTGTTGCGCGGCGAGCGCGACAGTATTATCGAGCAACGTGACTATCGGCGCTTCTTCATGCACCGCACCGGGCACTATCTGGGCATGGATGTTCACGACGTCGGCGATTACCGCATCGATGGCCAGTGGCGGGAGCTCGAGCCAGGGATGGCGCTTACGGTAGAGCCGGGGCTCTATATCGCGGCGGGTAGTGAGGGTGTCGACGAGCGTTGGTGGAACATCGGCGTGCGCATCGAGGATGATGTGGTGGTGACGCGGGAGGGTTGCGAGGTGTTGAGCGCCAACGCGCCCAGGACGATCGATGAGATCGAGTCGCTGATGGCGAGCTGAGCGCGGCGGTGGCGGACGAGGTAGTCATTGTCGGCGGCGGGCTGGTCGGCGCGAGTCTTGCCTGCGCCCTTGCGAATGCTGGGGTACGGGCGGCCGTGGTCGAGCCGTTCCCGCCAGAGGTCGACGCCCAGCCAAGCTTCGATGAGCGCCAGATTGCCTTGGCGCCCTCAACCCGGCGCATTTTCGAGGCCCTGGGACTCTGGTCGGCGATCGCGCTGGAAGCGACACCAATCCGCGAGATTCATGTTTCCGATCGGGGTGGTTTTGGGATCACTCGGATGTCGGCCGCCGAGGAAGGGCTTGATGCCTTAGGTCACATATTGCCTAGCCGCCGGCTCGGTGGCGT
Source organism: Nitrococcus sp. (assembly GCA_030452265.1). GTDB lineage: Bacteria > Pseudomonadota > Gammaproteobacteria > Nitrococcales > Nitrococcaceae > Nitrococcus. Next base: position 10,581 of record JAKDMQ010000037.1, on the reverse strand, counting down.
GCTGTTTCAGCGCCTGCGATCGCGCTCGGAGATCACACTGCACTGCCCGGCCAAGGCGCATGATGTGACAATGGACGAGGCTGCGGCGAGGGTGCGCATCGAGTGCGATCAAGGCAGCCAAAGCCTGAGCGCGCCTTTGCTCGCCGTTTGCGACGGCGCCCGCTCGCGCATCCGCGAGCGACTCGGGATCCGGTTGCGCGAGCGTTCCTACCAGCAGGTGGCCGTGATCGCCAATGTGAGGCCAGAGCGCAATCCCGCTGGGCGGGCCTATGAACGCTTCCTTCGGAGCGGCCCCCTTGGGGTATTGCCGGCGGCCAATGGGCGCTGTGCGGTGATCTGGACGGTGCCGGCGCAGGAGGCTGATGCGGTCTTGGCCTTGGATGAGCAGGCGTTTCTAGCCCGACTACAGGATGCGTTCGGTTATCGGCTGGGGCGTTTTATTGCCGCCGGCGGGCGTTCGGCCTATCCTCTCGCCGCTCTGTCGGCCGAGCGCTGCAGCGCGCAGCGCGCGCTCGTAATCGGTAACGCGGCGCATACACTGCATCCAGTGGCCGGGCAGGGATTCAATTTGGCGATGCGCGATGTCGCCGTCCTCGCCGAGCTCGTGGCGGAGGCCCTCATGGCCGGCGGCGATCCGGGAGCGCCGCGGCTACTGGAGCGTTATCGGCATCTGCGGGGCGCCGATTACCGGCGCACGTTGGCCTTTACTGACGGGATCGTGCGGATCTTCTCCAATCGGCTGCCCGGCTTGACGTTTGCGCGCAATCTGGGGCTTGCGCTGCTGGAGCTGTTCCCGGGCAGCCGGCAGGTATTGATGCGCCAGGCCATGGGGCGCTCTGGGTGGCTGCCGCGGCTTGCCCGTGGGCTGCCGCTAGAGCGCGCGAGTCGGGAGAGAGCCGAATGAGTCGCACCGAGGCGGACGTGGCGATACAGGGCGCGGGAATGGTCGGCTTAATGCTTGCCGCGGCCTTAGCCCGCGCCGGGCTGCGGGTGATGCTGCTCGACAACGACCGCTTGCCGCATTGGCGGGTGGAGCAGTACGGCCGGCGGGTATGCGCCATCAATCTCGCGAGCGAACGCCTGCTGCGCGCGCTCGGCGTTTGGGAAGGGCTGCAGCGGATCAGCCCCTTCCGGGCGATCCGGGTGTGGGATTCGCTCGGCGGCGGTCATATTGGCTTTGATGCCGCCGACTTGGGTGAACCGCATCTAGGCCATATCATCGAGAATGAGCTCATTCGCAGCGTGCTGCATCAATCGATCAGTGCCGTCGCTGGGGTTGAGATACGAATGCCGGCGTGTATCGAGAACCTGGAGCCCGGTGATGAGGCGGTGAGCCTGCGTTTGACCGACGGTAGTCGCCTTACGGCGGCCCTGGTCGTAGGTGCCGATGGCGCTCGGTCGGCAATACGTGGTTTGCTCGGCATCCCGGCACGTTGCACAAGCTATGCGCAAAAGGCTATCGTGGCCGCGATTCGCACCGAAGTTCCGCACGGCGAAATTGCCCGCCAATGGTTCCTCCCAGGTGGGCCTCTGGCTTTTCTGCCGCTCGCCGACGAGCGTTGCTCGATCGTCTGGTCGCTGCCGGCCGCGCAGGCGCAGGCTCGCCTCGCGCTGGACGAGGTTGCCTTCCGTGAGGCTTTGACTCGAGGCTCGGCGGGCCGGCTTGGTGATATTCTGGAAGTTGGCGAGCGCGGGGCGTTTCCGCTACAGCGGCTGCACGCCGCACATTATTGCACAGAGCGGGCCGCGCTCGTCGGCGATGCGGCCCACGTGATCCATCCGCTTGCCGGTCAGGGCGTCAACCTCGGGTTTCAGGACGCCGCGGTGCTCGCCAAGGTGGTGATCGATGCCAAGCGGCGCGGCCGGGATATCGGCGGTCGGTTGGCGCTACGGCGCTATGAGCGCGCCCGCAGGGGCGAGAACTTGCTCATGGAATGGTCCATGGATGGATTTCATCGGCTGTTCGCGCCCAACCAGCCGTCCTTGGCTCGACTACGCAGCCTCGGACTCGGGGTCACGCACCGGATCGGCTTCGCAAAGCGGTTCTTCATGCGTCGGGCAATCGGTTCCGGTGCCTCGATTCCGCCGTGAATTTTCACAGCGAGCGAGAACGACAAAAGCATACAATCATGGGAAATCGTACCGCGCTCTATGCTAAGCATAGTGAGGCCGGCGCCCGCATCGTCGGTTTCGCCGGCTGGGACATGCCGATCCAATATGCCTCGCAGATCGAGGAGCACCGAGCGGTGCGCCGTAATGCCGGAGTGTTCGACGTCTCGCACATGGCCATCATCGAGCTAACCGGCCAAGACATCAAAGACTGCCTGCGCTACCTGCTGGCCAACGACGTGGCGAAGCTCGAGGAGCAAGGCAAAGCACTCTACACCTGCTTGCTAAACGAGCGCGGCGGTGTGATCGATGATCTGATCGTCTACCGTCTCGCCGAGGATCACTACCGCGGCGTGCTCAATGCCGCCACTCGGGATAAGGATCTGGATTGGATCAGGACCCAGAGCAAAGCCTTTCGCGCTCAGGTCGAATACCGTGACGATCTGGCGATGCTCGCGGTGCAAGGCCCCGAGGCGCGCGACAAGGTACTGCGGGTATTGCCCTCGGATCTCGCCGCCGGGGCGCGCTCGCTCGCGCCGTTTACAGGATGCGAACGGGGCGGGGTCTTCGTCTCGCGCACCGGCTACACTGGAGAGGACGGCTTCGAGATCATGCTGGCGAGCGACCATGCCCCCGCGCTATGGGATGCGCTGCGCGAGCAAGGGGTGTCTCCTTGCGGCCTAGGCGCGCGTGATACGCTGCGCCTCGAGGCCGGCATGAACCTATACGGCCAGGACATGGATGAGACGGTCACCCCATTGGAGTCCGGATTGGCCTGGACGGTAGCTTGGCAGCCGGCCGCGCGAGATTTCATGGGCCGTGAGGCCTTGGAGGCTCGGCGACGCGCCGGGGTGCAGCACAAGCTGGTCGGGCTCGTGCTCGAGGCCCGTGGCGTTATCCGCGCTCACCAAGGGGTTCGCGCCGGGGAGCTCACCGGTAAGGTGACAAGCGGCAGTTTCGCGCCGACATTGGGCAAATCCATCGGACTCGCCCGGGTGCCGGTCACCATCGGTGAGCAATGTGAAGTCGAGATCCGCAAACAATTCCTCCCGGCGCGGGTGGTCAAGCCGCCGTTCGTACGCCGCGGCCGGGTTTTGGTTTGAGAATGGGATTTACCATGAGCAATGTGCCGGACGATCTGAAATATACCGACAGTCACGAATGGCTTCGATTGCAGCAAGACGGCGCGGTTACCGTGGGTGTTACACACTACGCGCAGGAATCGCTCGGCGATCTCGTCTTCGTCGAAACACCGCAGGTGGGCCGCAGGCTCAAGGCCGGTGAGGCTTGTGCCGTTGTCGAATCCGTCAAGGCCGCCTCCGATACCTATGCTCCGATCAGCGGCGAGGTCGTCGCGGTCAATTCCCGCCTAGCCGAGGAGCCCGAGCTGATCAACAGCGCGCCATATGGGGAAGGCTGGGTCATGCGCATTCAGCCGGATAATGCCGGGGATCTCGAGCGCCTGCTCGATCCCGAGGACTACGAGAAGCTTCTCGCCGAGGCAACATGATGCCGGCAAGCGCAGCCTGGTTTTTGTTTTATCGCAAGGATTGACCATGCCTTTCATTCCGCACACCGAGCAGGATATCCGGGACATGCTGAGCGCGATCGGTGTCGCTGAGATCGCGACGTTGTTCGATGAGATCCCGGCGTCCTTGCGCAGCGATCTGCCGCCGAGTGTGCCGGCGCAAGTTACGGAGATGGAGATCGCGCGGTTGCTGCATGAGCGGGCACGCCGCGACGCGCAGCCGCTGTGCTTCATCGGCGCGGGTGCTTACGATCATCACATACCCGCGGCGGTCTGGGAGCTTACCACTCGGGGTGAGTTCTACAGCGCCTATACGCCGTACCAAGCCGAAGCCTCGCAGGGCACATTGCAGGTAGCGTACGAGTACCAGAGCATGATGGTCGGGCTCACCGGGTTGGATGTCTCCAACGCCTCACTTTATGACGGTGCCTCGGCATTGGCAGAGGCGGTGCTGATGGCCGTGCGCAGCAACCGCAAATCCAGCAGCCGGCGCGTGCTGATGCCAATGACGGTACACCCGGCTTATCGTCGGGTCACCGAGACCATTGTGCGCAATCAGGCGATCCAGCTCGAAACGGTTGGTTACGAAAGTCGAGCCGGGAACCTCAATCTTGCCGCACTAGAGCACTTAAGCGGCGAGGACGTGACCGCGCTGGTCATCCAGCAGCCGAACTTCTTCGGCTGTCTGGAGGAAGTGGACGCACTGGTCGATTGGGCGCACGCGCAGGGTGCGCTGGTGATCGCGCTGGTCAACCCGATCGCATTGGCGGTGCTCAGCCCGCCAGGACAATGGGGGCAAACCGGCGCGGACATCGCCTGCGGCGAAGGCCAGCCATTGGGGATACCGCTGTCCTCAGGCGGTCCCTATTTCGGTTTCATGGTTTGTAAAAATGCCCACGTTCGGCGGATGCCAGGGCGTATCGTCGGCAAGACAGTGGATTTTGAGGGGCGCGCGGGCTACACGCTTACCCTGCAGCCGCGAGAGCAGCATATTCGCCGCTCCAAGGCCACTTCGAATATCTGTACCAATCAGGGGCTGATGGTGACGGCCGCCACGCTCTACATAAGCCTGCTCGGAGCCGGCGGCTTGGAGCGGGTAGCGGCGGCCTGTCACGCCAATACCAGAGCTCTGATGGCTGCCGTAAGCGGAATCGAAGGAGTGCGCCCGGCCTTTATCGGGCCGAGCTTCCATGAGGCGGTGCTGCAACTCGATGCGCCGGCGCGACCCACACTGGAGCGCATGGCGGGTGCCGGAATACTGGGCGGTTATGACTTGAGCCAGGATTATCCGGAGCTCGGTCACGCTATCCTCGCCTGCGCCACCGAAAAGCGTACCGATGAGGATATCGCCGCCTACGCCCGGGCAATGCAGGACGCCCTCCCGGTGGCCCGGCGGGCGTGAAGGTGTCTAATCAACTGAGGAGGCAGCAGCTATGGCTACAGTCACATTCAAAGGCAATCCCATTCGTCTTAGCGGGGAGCTTCCCGCCGTCGGTTCGAAGGCGCCGGACTTCGGCTTGATCGCAAGCGATCTGAGCGAGGTCAGTCTGGGAGATCTGCGGGGGCGCAAAAAGGTACTCAATATCGTGCCGAGCCTCGATACGCCGACCTGCGCCACTTCTACGCGCAAGTTCAATCAACGCGCGAGCGAGCGCCCGGACACGACTATTCTGGCGATCTCGGCCGATCTTCCCTTTGCCCAGAAGCGCTTCTGCGAGGCCGAGGGGATCAGCAATGTCAAAACGCTCTCTATGATGCGCAATAAACAATTCGCCCGTGACTACGGTGTATTGATCGAGGAGGGGCCGCTTGCCGGTTTGGCCGCGCGCGCCGTGGTCGTGCTCGATGCCAATGATACCGTGCTTTACACACAGCTCGTCCCCGAGCTGGCCGATGAGCCGGACTACGAAGCCGTCCTCGCGAAATTAGCTTAAGCGACCGCCGAAGCCGGCAGATTGCGTGCACGCCAGGAGGAAAGGCAGGCGATGTTGATCTTCGAACACAGCCGGGAGGGGCGCCGGGCGTACGCGCAGGCGCCGCGGCAGCTCGCTGATCTGGCGGATATTCCAGCGTCCTATCGGCGCCGCTCGCGCGCGCTGCTGCCGGAGGTCTCCGAGCTGCAGGTCGTGCGCCACTATACCCGATTGTCGCAGAAGAATTTTTCCATCGATACCCAGCCGTACCCGCTGGGCTCGTGCACGATGAAATACAACCCGCGCGCCTGCAATACCCTGGCTATGCTGCCGGAGCTCCTGAGTCGCCACCCCTATGCGCCCGATGACTTCGGCCAGGGCGTGCTGGCCTGCTTATGGGAGCTGCAGGAAATATTGGCCGCGGTCACCGGCATGCAAGGCGTCTCGCTTGCACCCATGGCGGGCGCTCAGGGAGAATTTGCCGGAGTCGCGATGATCCGCGCCTATCATGAGGCGCGCGGCGCGCACGAGCGCACCGAGATCATCGTTCCCGATGCCGCTCACGGCACGAATCCGGCCACCGCGGTGATGTGCGGCTATAAGGTGCGCGAGATCGCTACGGCCGCGGATGGCGATGTGGACATGGCCGCTCTGAAGCGGGCGCTGGGGCCGCAGACGGCTGGTATCATGTTGACCAATCCATCCACGGTGGGCGTCTTTGAGCGGCGGATCGAGGAGATCGCCGACCTCGTGCACGCAGCCGGCGGGCTGTTGTACTATGATGGCGCGAACCTCAACGCCATTCTCGGCAAGGCGCGCCCGGGCGATATGGGCTTTGATGTCATCCATCTTAATCTGCACAAGACCTTTTCCACCCCCCACGGTGGTGGCGGCCCTGGCGCCGGAGCACTCGGCGCCGGCGAGCGCCTGCATGCATTCATGCCGATCCCCATCGTCGCCCGCGAGGGCGAGCATTATCGCTGGCATACCGAAGCTGACCGCCCGCAAAGCATCGGCCGGCTGTCCACCTTCGGTGGCAATGTCGGGGTGTTACTGCGCGCCTACGTCTATGCGCGGCTGCTCGGCCGTGAGGGCATGGTCCGGGTGGCGGAATTCGCCACGCTCAACGCCAATTACCTCATGGCGCGGCTGCGCGCCGCCGGTTTTCAGATTGCCTACCCCGAGCGTCGGGCGAGCCATGAATTCATCGTGAGCTTGAAGCGCGAAGCCAAGGAAATCGGCGCCACCGCCATGGATTTTGCCAAGCGCCTGTTGGACTACGGGTTTCACGCCCCTACGACCTACTTCCCGCTACTCGTTGCCGAGGCATTGCTGATCGAGCCCACGGAGACGGAAACCAAGGAAGAGCTGGACGGCTTCGTGGCGGCAATGTGTGGCATCCGCGATGAGGCACGCCAAGACTTGGCCTTCGTCAAAAACGCCCCTTACAAGCTACCGGTACGCCGACTCGATGAGGTGCGGGCCGCCCGCGAGTTGAATCTGAGCTGGAAAGGCGCTGGATAAGCCTTGAAACCGATGAGCTACAAGGGCTGCGCGGCCCATATTGGGCCCGCGTCGGTTGGGGTAACGGAGGAACCCCAACACCTCCGGTAGCCGCGTTTGGGCAAACGTTGGAGTTCGCAAGCTCACCCCAACCTATCGAACTGCTTGTAGTTTGGCCTGCCAGGAAAGCCTCATATGTCACTGACACTTCTTCTCCGCTGCCGCGACCTTGAAGAGACCCGCGAGTTTTATCACTCGGCACTTGGCTTCAACGTGTTCGATTCGGCCGAAGGCACGCTCACCGCTGAGAAGCACGGTGGTAAGCTCATCTTCACGTCCGGCGATCTTTGGGAAAGCCCGCCAGCCTTTTCGGGCACCATCTATTTCACGGTCACGGATGCGGACAACTACTTTGCGTCCGTACAAAATAAGGTTGTTGTGGCTTGGCCCATCCAAGACATGTCGTACGGTTCCAGAGCGTTCGGCATAAAAGACTGTAACGGATACCACTTGGCCTTCCAGCAGCAGGACTAACAACGATACGTCCATCGGAAGTCCGGCATCGCTCCCGGCCCTCGATGGACCGCATATCGCTACTCAGTTAGCGACGCCGGGTTTTGCAGCCGAACGACCTGGTAAACTGTTGCATTCTCTAGAGAGGAAGGAGAGAGGAATGGACTGGCGTGATCATATTGTGAGCGATCGCGAGATTCTAGCCGGGAAACCCGTGATCCGAGGCACGAGGCTGTCGGTGGACTTTCTTCTTGGCTTGTTCGCTGCCGGGTGGACTGAACTTCAGGTCCGCGACAACTACCCCCAACTGACCCCTGACTCCCTTCGCGCAGTGTTCGCCTTTGCCGCTCAGACACTGGGCGAGGAAGAGTTTTATCCTTTGCGGCGGCGATCGATGTAGTGCGACTCCTGGCCGACGAGAATATTCCGCTGGCAGCCGTTAAAGGTCTCCGAGCCGAGGGTCACGATGTTCTCTCCGTATCCGAGTCGATGCCCAGCGCGGGCGATCGAGAGGTTCTCGCGCGGGCCAGAGTGGAACATCGCATCTTGGTCACGTTCGACAGAGACTTCGGCACCTTAGTGTTCAAGCACTTGGTCTCAGCGCCAGCGGGAATCGTACTCCTTCGATTTGCCCCAGTAGCGCCGGAGGAGCCAGCAACCATTCTCATGGACCTCCTTGGTGATTTAGAGCTCAGGTTCTCAGGCAAGTTTACCGTGGTCGATCGGGAGCGCGTTCGCCAGCGGTCGCTCGAGCGCGAGGACAACGGTAGCTAACGAACAAGATTAAATCGTGCGAGCCAAGCGAGCCACGATGTCAGCCGGTTGTTGGACAAGCTCGGTGGTGGGTGATCGGCTCTTGATGTCGTCCAACAGCACACAGCGGACGGCGCTACGCGCCGCCGCTGTCAGCCCGCCGCGTCTCGAAACGCTTTCAGCACCGCGTTCATGCGGGTCTGCCATCCGGCGCCTTGGGCGCGGTACCACTCCAACACATCCTTGTCCACGCGCAAGGCAATCTGCTCTTTGCCCTCCTCCGGTGGCTTGGCGGGTCGTCCGCGTTTCGCACGCAGTTCCCCTACGCCTTGATGTGCAGTAGCCTCCTCCCAATACTTCTGCGTTGCCGCCTTGTCCTTGGGGTCGTAGGGAACATCAGATTTGCGGGTACGCGCGGTAGTAGGCTTCACGTTCATAGGTCGATACTATGCTTGCGCACGTTTTTGCGGCGCTTTGCGGGATTGTGGCTCATGCACAATAATCGTATATGCGATAATTGCGTGTTGCAAGCCAACTCGTCACTCGACTTGAGTCATCATTAGGCAACGGCAAGCATTCGCCATCAGTGGCGACCCTGCGACGGCATGCGCATGCGGTGGGTTGTGAGCTTCAGGTGAAGCTCATCAAGTCCAAAGGTGTTGAGGCATAACAGCGCTGATGGAGTATGATCTGCTTTCCGCCTTGGATGGGGGCAACGCAAGCAGGTGCAAGCGCATCGCTCGGTTCGGCAGCTCGACTTTGGCGCCCATGGGTCTACCCAAGGTGAGCGCGGGGATACCTTCTGGTGGTTGGAGAGCGAGTAGAGTTTAATGGCTTACCGAATAGATCCAGGTACAGGCGCGGCGGGTGCTCCCATTGAGATGGATGGACTGTTAGCTGCCGCGGCCATCTATGGGCTTTTAATAGGCGTTGGGTGTTGTTACTTCGGAATACGCAGCCGAATACTCTGGCTCAAAGTCTTCGGGGTTCTTTTGGTGATATCGGATGTAGGGTTTCTGGGCGCGATAATGTTGGGCATCATTTAACCTGCACACCAGCGTTGGATTCGGGCCTCTCCAGCTGTGCAAGCAGCGCCGTTAGGGGAATGCCAATCCAGTCAGGCCGATTGTCCAGCTCATAGCGCAGCTCGTAGAGTCCTTTCTCTAGCGTGAACAGGGCTATGAGCGGCCAGGCGGCCTCGATCGATTCGGGGTAGATTCCGCTGCCCTCGCTCCCCTGCACATAGCCTTCGAGAAAAGCCTGCGTGGCGCGGCGCTGCCAATCCCGCGCGAAGGGGGCGAGCGGCTCGCGATCCGCCGGGCGCTCGGCCGTGACATGTGCCAGTGCCGAGTGCACCGCATAGCTGAAGGAGCGCAGCATGCCCGCTACGTCTTTGAGCGGTGAGTGCTTCTGACGGCGTTCGTCGAGCGGGCGGGCCGGCTCGCCCTCGAAGTCGATAATGACGAAATCGTTTTCGACTACGAGCACTTGTCCTAGGTGGTAGTCGCCGTGCAAGCGGGTTTTGAGGCCCGCAAATGTGGGTGGCGTAATGCGCTCGATGTAGTCGATTAACGCCTGCCGCTCGGCAATGAGGCGCTCGGCCGCGGCGCGTGTCGCCCCGGCAAGCCTTTCGACCTGGCGCTCGAGCTGCACCAGAGTGGTCTGTGCCTGCTCACGCACGCTCTCGCGCCAGGCGACGAGGTCTTCGGAGCGTATGGGCTCCGGGTCGAAGGCGGAATCGCCGGTGACCGGAGCCAGGGCACGATGCAGCTCGCCGCTGCGCAGACCGAGCGTATGCAGCATGTTCCGATTGCCTGCGTGCAAAGCCTCGAGCTCGGCTTCAATCTCAGCGGCCGGGCGCAGCAGCGCGTCGCCGAGAAAGCGCTGCAAGTAGTCCACCATATAGGACCAGCCATCGCCCTGGGAGGCAACGCACTTCTGCAGCAAGGCGAGGGTTGTCACAACGCCGTCGCGGTCTTCGTGCTCGAGCGCGCCCGCCACGGGCACGATATGCGCAAAAGGCGAGCGCTCGGTCAGGAAGCAGCCCATCTCTAGCTCCGGGTTGACGCCTGGCTCGATGCGACGATAGGCCTTGAGGAAAAGCTCGTCACCAACGACCATGGCCGTATTACTCCCCTGCGTCGGCGGGCGCTGGACCGGCGCGTCCGGGGCGAGCTTCTCCAACAGCTCCGCGTACACTGCCGTCGATGTGAATCGCAGCGTCACGCCGTTCGCTTGTTGGCGCTCATTGCGGCCCATGGC
>JAKDMQ010000223.1 GCA_030452265.1 Nitrococcus sp. | reverse complement strand
GCTGGATGCGCCCGCTCATGTCCTGAATATGGGCAAAGCTCGCCTTGCCCATGACTCGCTTGCCGACTATGCGCCCGGCGACCTTTACCGCCGCGCCCGCCTGTTCCAGTTCCCGCGCCGTGCGATCACCGAACTGGCGATGCAGCTCCGCGGCCAGGCTGTCGCGACGAAAGTCATTGGGAAAGGCGCCGCCGCTTGCTCGCCACTGCGCGAGCTTCTCCCGACGCTGGGCGATGAGCTTGTTCTGGTCCTGTTGGGCAGAATCAGCTCGGTTGCGATTGCTCATTGGCGGGGCTCCGAAAGCGGGCAGGCCAGGGCCTAAAGGCCGGCCTTTAGGCTCGCTTCGATAAACGTATCCAAGGCGCCATTGAGCACGGCCTGAGTTTGCCCTATCTCGATACCGGTTCTCAGATCCTTGATCCGGGACTGGTCCAGGACATAAGAGCGGATCTGGCTGCCCCAGCCGATGTCGGCCTTGGTCTCCTCGAGCTGATCGGCTTTTTCGCGGCGTTTTTGCATCTCCAGCTCGTAGAGCTTGGCCCGCAGTTGCTTCATCGCGGTGGCCTTGTTCTTGTGCTGCGAGCGATCGTTTTGACACTGGGTCACGAGACCGCTTGGCATATGGGTAATGCGCACCGCCGACTCGGTGCGGTTGACGTGCTGACCGCCGGCGCCGCTCGCGCGATAGACATCGATGCGCAGGTCGGCTGGATTGATCTCTACCGCCACGTCGTCATCGAGCTCCGGCGAGGCAAACACGGCGGCGAAGGAGGTATGGCGGCGGTTACCGGAATCGAATGGGGATTTTCGCACCAGCCGATGCACTCCCGTCTCGGTGCGCAGCCAACCGAAGGCGTAATCGCCCTCGATGCGCAAGGTCGCGCTCTTGATGCCGGCGATTTCTCCTTCGGAGAGCTCGATGATCTCGGTATTGAAGCCCTTGTGCTCGGCCCAGCGCAGATACATTCGCAGCAGCATGTTGGCCCAATCCTGTGCCTCGGTGCCGCCGGAGCCGGCCTGAACGTCGAGGAAGGCGTTTTTGTCGTCCATCTCGCCGGAGAACATGCGGCGAAACTCGAGCGCCTCGATTTCCCTCTGGTAGCCGGCAACCTCAGAATCGAGCTCGGCCAAGGTCGCCGCGTCATTTTCCGCGCGCACGAGCTCCAGCAGCTCGACGGCTTCGGCGAGCCCGCCGGTCAACTGCTTCAGGCGTGATAGCAGCGTTTGCAGGCGTACCCGCTCGCGATTGAGCTCGTGAGCCCGCTCGGGATTGTTCCAGATGTCTGGATTTTCCAGCTCACGGCAGACCTCTTCCAGACGTTCCTGGCGCGCCTCGTAGTCAAAGATACCCCCTCAGGGACTCGACGCGACCCTGGAGATCATTGAGAGTTGCGATCAGTCCGCTGACCTCGACCATGGCTTGCCTTGCGTTGCGACGGGTTGGTGCAACGAGCATGATAACAGCGCGCGCGGCGAGCTTGGTATACCCCTCAGGGCACTTGCTGCCAGACTTCTTGCAGCCGCCGCTGCGAGACCTTCTCACGCGTGCCGAGCTCCTGGGCAAACAGCGACACTCTATATTCCTCCAGCAGCCAGCGATAGCGCTCGAGCCGCGGGTCGTGGAGGCCCTTGCGCGCGTGCTGCTCGCCGCGGCGCCGATATTGCTCCCAAAGTGGACGGATTGCCTGCATGCCGCGCCGGTCTTTTGCCGGATCTCGCTCGAGCTGCTCTAGGCGGCGCGCCAGTGCCCGCAAATAGCGCGACAGCTCGCCAATCCATTGGGCCGGAGTCTCTCGCACGAAGCCCGCATAGACCATGGCATCGAGCTGTTCGCGCATATCGCGACGGGATTCGAGCTGCGCCGGCGATACCTGCGCTGTGAGCCGCCGGCGCAAGTTCTGGTAATGCTCCAAAACCTGGAGCAAGGTCTGGGCGAGCTCGGTTGCCGTTGGAATCAGCTCTTCCCGACCCGCTTGCAACCGCGCTTCAAAAGCCTCCCGCGTGCGTGGCAAGGCGCGCTCCGGCATAAAAGCGCGCTGATAGACAGCCGCAAGAAAGTCCTGTTTCAGCGCATCACAGGATCCGAGCACGCTATAGAGCAAGCACAGCCGCTCGATCCCGGGTAGCTTACGGCGCAGATACTTGGTCTGATCGGGAAGATGCAGCATGAAGAGCCTGCGTATACCGTCCAAGCTCGCGCGCGCGGCCTGCTCGGGTGAGTCCAGCAACCGCAAGGTCACACTCTCGCCCTCATCGACCAGTGCCGGATAACCGCGCAGGAGTATCCCGGCCTCATTGAGCTCCACGTGCTCGGCGAGCTCGTCGAAATCCCAACGCCGCAGCCCCCGCCGCTCCCAGCGGCTTCGGTCGCCGTCGAGCTGCTCGCGGGCGCGCGCGCCGAGGTCACGTTGAAGGTCACTGAGCATGCGCCCCTCGCGAATTGTCCGCCCGTTCGAATCGACCACACGGAAATTCATGCGTAGGTGCCGCGGCAGCTCACTGCCCTCCCAGGCGTCAGAGGGGATGGTTACCCCGGTCATGCGTTCGAGCTCGGCGCGAGCGGCATCGAAAAGCGAGCCATTGCCCGGGCTGGCCGCATCCAGGATTGCCGCCGCGAATTGCGGTGCCGGGACGAAGTTGCGCCGCAGACCTTTTGGCAATGCTCGGATCAGGGCCACGAGCTTCTCCCGCAGCAGTCCTGGCACCAGCCACTCGAAACGCTCTTGGGAGAGTTGATTGAGGGCCGCAAGCGGAATCACCGCGCTCACTCCATCCGCCGCATGGCCGGGCTCGAAGTGATAGCACAAGGGCAACCGCATGCCATTGACGCTAAGGTGCTCTGGATAATCATCCCGAGTGACTTCGACGGCCTCATGCTCCATGAGCATCTGTTGTGTCATGAACAGCGCGCGATCGTGCTCGGGTTGGCGAACCCAGCGCTCGAAGCTCGCGGCGTCCAGCAAATCGGCCGGCAGGCGTTCGGCGTAGAAAGCCTCCAATATCGCCTCGTCCACGAGCACATCGCGCCGGCGCGATTTGGCCTCGAGTGCCTCGATCTCGGTGATGATCTGTTGATTGTGCGTGAGAAAGCGCCCCCGCGTGTGTATCCGGCCATTGACCAGGCCTTCGCGGATGAACAGCGCCCGGGCCGCGGCCGGATCCACGCGAGCGTAGTCGACCTTGCGCCGCGCCACCAAGGGCAGGCCATATAGGGTGACGCTCTCGTAGCCTGCCGCGCGACCCCGTTTTTCGTCCCAGAAGGGCTCGAAATAACACCGCTGCACCAGATGCGCGGCGAGCGGCTCCACCCACTCGGGCCGAATCTCGCCCGCCGTGCGCGCGAACACCCGGCTCGTCTGCACCAGCTCCGCGGCCACGATCCATTTCGGCCGGCGTTTGGCGATGCCGGAGCCGGGGAAAATCAGCAGCTTCAAGTCGCGCGCCCCGCTATAGCCCTGATCGTCGGCGCGCAGGGCGATGTTGCCCAGCAACCCGGTAAGCAGCGCGCGATGCACGGCGGCATAGTCGGCCTCCTGCTCATTCTCGCGCGAGCCCATGCCTTTGACGAGCTCGCGCAACTGGCTATGGATATCCCGCCACTCACGCAGGCGCACGAAAGAAAGGAAATGCTCACTGCACCACAGGCGCAGCTTGCGCTGCGAAAGGTGGTGCGAGCGCTCCTGAACGTCGCGCCAGAGCTTGATCAGAGTGAGGAAATCGGAGTGCGGATCGCGCCAGCGCTCCTGAGCCGCATCCGCGGCCTGCGGCGCATCCATGGGGCGTTGCCTCGGATCCTGGATGCTCAGCGCGGCGGCGATCACCAACACCTCAGCGAGCGAGCGCTCCGCCTCGCCTGCCACCAGCATGCGCGCAATCCGCGGGTCCACCGGCAGTCTGGCAAGGCGTTGGCCCATGGCGGTCAGCGTGTTGTCTGCATCCACGGCGCCGAGCTCATAGAGCAGTTTGAGTCCGTCGCGGATCGCGCGGGGATCCGGTGGGTCGATGAAATCGAATTGCTCGATCTCCTTTAGCTTCAGGGTTTGCATCTGCAGAATGACCGAGGCCAGGTTGGTCCGCAGGATCTCCGGCTCGGTGAACTGCGTGCGGGCCTGGTAGTCCGCCTCGGCATAGAGTCGTACGCACACGCCAGGGGCCTCGCGCCCGCAGCGGCCCGCGCGCTGATCGGCACTCGCCCGCGCGATCGGCTCGATCGGCAGGCGCTGCACTTTGGTTCGATAGCTGTAGCGGCTGATCCGGGCAAGACCGCTGTCCACCACGTGGCGGATACCCGGCACGGTGAGCGAGGTCTCCGCGACATTGGTCGCGAGCACGATTCGCCGCCGCTCATGGGGCGCGAACACCCGCTGCTGCTCGGCGGCTGATAGCCGCCCAAAAAGCGGCAGAATTTCGGTGCCGGGCGGGTGGTGCTTGCGCAGGCTCTCGGCTGCGTCGCGGATGTCCCGCTCGCCGGGGAGGAATACCAGGACATCGCCCGTTGTCTCCCGAGCGAGCTCATCGAGTGCATCGAGGATTGCCTCCGCCATGCTGCGATCGCGCTCGTCTTCATCTTCGCTTACCAACGGCCGGTAGCGGATCTCGACCGGATAGGTTCGGCCGGCGACCTGAATGATGGGGGCGTCGTTGAAATACCGCGAGAAGCGTTGCGGGTCTATGGTCGCCGAGGTGATGATGACCTTCAGCCCGGGACGGCGCGGCAACAGCAGCTTGAGATAGCCGAGCAGAAAGTCGATATTGAGGCTGCGCTCGTGTGCCTCATCGATGATGATGGTGTCGTAGTGTGCGAGATCCGGATCGCCTTGGGTCTCGGCGAGCAACATGCCGTCGGTGACAAGCTTGATGCGAGTGCCGGAGCGCACCCGATCGCTGAATCGCACCTTGTAACCGACGCCGGCGCCGACCTCGGTGTTTAGCTCCTCGGCAATCCGGGCTGCTAGGCTGCGCGCGGCG
Source organism: Nitrococcus sp. (assembly GCA_030452265.1). GTDB lineage: Bacteria > Pseudomonadota > Gammaproteobacteria > Nitrococcales > Nitrococcaceae > Nitrococcus. The sequence continues at coordinate 562 of JAKDMQ010000223.1, read as the reverse complement.
ATCCGCCGCGGCTGCGTATGGGCGATCATGCCCTCGATTCCCAAGCCCAGGGTAAGCGCGATTTTCGGTAGCTGAGTGCTCTTCCCCGATCCTGTGTCGCCGCAGACTACGATGACCTGGTGCTCGGTAAGGGTACGGCCAATCTCGGCGCGCCGTTCCAGGATGGGCAGTGCGGCGCTGAAATCCGGCTCGAGCGCTAGGGATTGGCGTTGCTCATAGCGTTGCCGCACATCCGCCAGGTCTTGCTCGAGCCGACCCAGGCCGCGCCCGAAGGGTCGGCCTTGGCGCTTGCGGCGTTCCAGACCGCGAAGGCGCCGGCGGAAGGTAGGAATCCAGGCGGGAGGGATACGGGCAAACTCGGTCTCGATCTCCCGGAAAGGAGATGTTTTCTCCGTTGGGCAAGCCATGCGCTTGGGCGAATCCGTCAGTTTCTCCCCCTATGTGGATGAGCATTCGTGGAGCGGCGTGGGATGCCACGAATCGACGGATATTTACGCGGCTCGAGGCGCAGCGTCTCAACGTGCCAGACGATCGGGCCGCAGTCGATGAACAAACAGGACGG
>JAKDMQ010000222.1 GCA_030452265.1 Nitrococcus sp. | reverse complement strand
GCATCACGACGGTATCGGCACCCGCCGGCAGCATCCCACCGGTCATGATGCGCACACACTCACCGACACCGACCTCACCCTCGAAGGGATGCCCGGCAAGCGCTTTACCGATCAGCGACAGGGGTGCGGAGCCGTTAGCCTGGAGGTCATGCGCGCGCAGGGCATAGCCGTCCATGGCGGAGTTGGCGTGGCCAGGCACATCGATGGGTGAGCGAATGTCCTCGGCAAGCACCCGATCCAGCGCGTCCCTGATCGGCACGCGCAGCACCAACGGCTGGGGCTGCAATGCCGCATAAACTCGGCGCCGCGCCTCATCCACGGACATGGACGGCGCGTCATGACCGCAGCCCTTGCGTGACTCCATCCCGCCTGCTGTCGTACTCATGCCTTCCTCCCGATACGGGCGTGATGGTCGGCCAGGCGCAGGGCCAAGGCGTCACGCTCCTCGATGGTATTCAGGTTGATAAAGTTTTCATTTTGATCCGAGAAATCGGCAATGGCCAGCCGCCGAGTCCGCAGCCAAGCGATGAGCTTGCGCTCACCCGCGGCCAGATAATCCTGCACGCTCTCACATAGCCGGGTGGGTACTAGGGCATATACCGGGTGCAGCCGCTCGCTATCGCGCACGGTTGCCACGTCCGCACCGGCGCTCATCAGCGCATGGTACAAACGCGGCCCGAGATCCGCGCTCAGCAGCGGGCCGTCACATGGGGCCGTGAGCACCCAGGGGGTTTCGGCTTGCCCAAGAGCCGCCGCAAGCCCGGCGAGTGGCCCGGGATAGCCCTGCTGAGCGTCGGTTATGACTCGACAGCCCAGCTCCGCATAAGAATCGAGGTTGCGATTGGCATTGATCAGCACTCTTGCAACCTGCGGGCGCAATGCGGCCAGCACATGGGCTACCAAGGGTTGCCCATCTAGCGTTACCCAGCCCTTATCGACGCCACCCATGCGGGTGGCGCGACCGCCGGCCAAAATCACGCCTGTGATGCGATTGAGCGGGTACTTACCGCCCATGCTCTTGCCTCCGCGCGCGCAGAATCACAGCCTAGCACAGGCGGGTGGCGGCCGGCTCAGTTGCGCCAAATGACGTCTACGACGGGATCGGCCTCGTGCATGGAAGTGAGTACGATGCGGTCCAGAAAATCGCCCTCCGCCAAGGCTTGCTCGGCTACCGCCCGGGCTTGCTGGCGCCGCTCCGGGGTGTCGACTTGATTGATGATCGGGATTAAAAGCGCGTCTCTCACATTCTGCCGCGCCCCGGCCGTGGCGGTCAGCAGCCGTGCCACATGGCGCGGCTCGATCGGTTCGCCACGGCGTGCGCCGGTGACGCTCTCCAAGCACTCAACACGATGCGCGACAGCCTCGTCGAGTGGTTGACCAATTGCCCCGGCGGAGACAAGGAACAGTACCACATCGGCGCCCACCGGAATATTGGGCTCCTGCGCCGCCGGCGCCTTGATCTGCCGCATCCTGGCCCCATCGGCTTTGACGAGAGTCAGATCGAAGCCGCCGGTTTGGTGCAGCGGCTGTACAAAATCTCGCGCTAAGCCACCTAGGCGCTCCTTCTTCTCCGACGGGCAGGCGAATACCACCTGACGATTTTCGCGCGCGCTCGCAGCGAGCGCCGCCGCAAGCTCTGCCTGGGGGACGACAACACGCGCGGCTTGTAGGTCCCTGGGGAACGGCGCCATATAGACCGTGGTGGTTATTCCGACCTTCCCGGGATGTGCAGCGGCGAGACGATAGATCGTGGTCTTCTTGCCACCGGCGCCAACGGTGCATACGATACCGTGGCGGGCCTCCAGTAGGTCCAAGATGGATTCGGTCACGGTTGCTCCCTCGTCGCAACGGTGATGGCGCACAGTAGGCCGCAGCGACTGCGCGCGATCAGTATGCTTCGGTTCAGCCGGTGTCGAGCCACTGAGATCTCTCGCGGACGGGATACCAACCCCTAACCCTAGAATCGATAACGGAAACCAGCAGAGAACACGGGCGAGTAACGGAAGCTTTGGAAGGTCTGCCCGAGCCCAGCCTCCGCACCCGAGTTATCGAGGTAATCCGAGCTTAGCGACCCCTTGCTGCCCGGATTTACGCTCTGGAAGACCAAGCCCAAGTCGAGCTGCAGGCGGAAGTTGCCATCGGGCCCAAACTGATCATTCCAGCCGAGCCCGAAGTAGGGCTTGACCTCATCCAAATAGCTGCGCTCTTGGCCCAGCGCACGACTGGAGAGGGAGCGATGGCCGCCCGCGGCGCCTAGGAAACCAGCCGTATGCTGCATGTATGACCAGCCCAGATCGCCATAGAGCGCACCGCCGGTAAGATGCAGACCTCCTGGCAACGCCTGCCAGTCGACGAGCGCGGAAGCCGAGAAGACAGGGGTTGTCTCGTTCGCCAATGCGTTTTCTAGCTGACCCGTCGGGGAGAAGGTATCGAATCGGCTGATGCCGAAGCGAAAGTCAAGCTGACTCGAGAGCGGGGTAACCAGCTCGAACTGAGGGTGCATCGGCGAATGCCAGGCCATCGCATCATTATTACCCGCGCAGAGGGCCGGCGTGGCGGTCAGAGCCAGAATCGCGGCGGAAAGAATCGTTATCAAACGCGTACGCATCTTGCGACCCACATCCCTGTGCATTGGCTGTTGGTATTGTATATCGATCATGTCGTGTCTCTTTAGTTGAAAATTTAGCCGACGGTCGGGAAGATGCAAGTACCAGGACAGTCTACCAGGTTCCCCGAACCCCATGATCGATACAATAAGCTGATAACCGGCGTCGAGGGCTTATGAGTGCGCCACCGGATACCGTACAGGATCGCTGCTGGATTCAAGGACGTTTTGCCAATAATTCAATCCAGGAGCCGGATGTCGACGCGGATCCAGATCAGCAAGATCTTACCGCGGCGGCGGTGCTGGTTCCATTGGTGCAGCGCCGTCGAGGAATGCAGGTGATTCTCACGCGGCGCGCGGTACATCTACGCGAGCACGCCGGGCAGATCAGCTTTCCCGGAGGGCGCATCGAGCACTCTGATGTCTCGGCCGCCTCGGCCGCATTGCGCGAGGCCGAGGAGGAAATCAGCCTGCGGCCGCAATCGGTCGCGCTCATGGGCGAGCTGCCCCGCTATCGCACCGGTACGGGATTCGTAGTCTATCCGGTGGTGGGTATCGTCGAGCCAAGCGCGGAATTGGTAGCGGATCCGGTGGAGGTCAGCGAGATCTTCGAGGTTCCCTTGACATTTGTACTCAATCCGAACAATTACAAGCCACTGCGGTTGACGGCCCAAGGGCGCCAGATTAGCTGCTGGGCAATACCGTATCATGCGTATTATATATGGGGCGCTACCGCCGCAATTCTGCGCAATCTTTATCATCTGCTAAGCGTGCAGCGCAGCCCCGGGCAGGTGCCCATGTGAACGATTTGACGAGGGTCCGGCCGCAATGTGCGAGCTTCTCGGCATGAGTGCTAACGTGCCGACCGATATCTGCTTTAGCTTCACCGGTTTGATGCGTCGCGGCGGTCATACCGGGCCGCATCGCGATGGTTGGGGCGTGGCCTTCTACGAAGGCCGTGGCTGCCGCATATTTCAGGATCCGCGGCCGAGCATCGACTCGGAGATCGCGCGCTTGCTGCTACACTACTCGATCAAGAGCTGCAACGTGATCTGTCATATCCGCCGCGCCACCCATGGCCGAGTTGCGCTCGAGAATACCCATCCCTTCCAGCGTGAGCTCTGGGGTCGTCCGTGGGTCTTCGCCCATAACGGCAAGCTCAAGGCGGTCAAGCGCTGGCCCCTCAGTGATTACTTTCACCCCGTGGGCACTACCGACAGTGAGCACGCCTTCTGCTGGCTCCTGGGCCGGATTCGGGAGCGATTCCCCAACCCCCCACGGCGTCGTGCGACACTCTGGCGCTACTTGGCCGAGTTAGCGCGTGAGCTGGATACCCTGGGCACCTTCAACATGCTGATGAGCGACGGCCATGTGCTCTATGCCTTCTGCAGCACCCATTTGGCCTGGCTTACCCGCTGTGCGCCGTTCGGTGAGGCAAGATTGCTGGATACCGAGCTCACGGTGGACTTTACGGAGGTCACCACCCCTGATGATGTGGTGACCGTCATAGCCACTCGACCGCTTACCAGCAATGAGATATGGACCACAATGGCTCCGAGCTCGCTAGTGGTCTTTGACGGCGGATTTCCATTCGACGTGTGTGACAACGGTAAAATCCTACCGCTACCACTCCAGCATCCCTGCCTGGGTACCCATTCGGGCACGAGATCTCCGTTACGGCAATCGTAATCGGCGCTCCGCGAGCAAGCTATGCAGTCAAGGAACGCGGTACTGGCCGAGGGCCTGTTGATGTCCGCCCACGGCGCCGTAAGCGGAGGTTGACAGACCCTACTGCTCGCCAACACTTGCGCTGTAGCGGCCTGAGGCTAGCGCGCGCGAGAGCAGTAGACCTGGCGCAGAACCCCCCGCAAAGCCCCGCCTAGCGGGGCTTGGGGTGGTTCTTGGATCAGTCCGGAATCATTTGTGCATCGACGTCTTAAACATGCGATCAATCTTTTGGCTGTTCTGATCAGCCGAGAACTGCGCCGATTGGGCCATCCCCTGCGCTTCTTGGGCCATTGCCTGTGCAGCGGTCGCAGCCTCCAAAGCGGCCTCGGCCTGGGCTTGGGCGTCTTGCGCGGCTTGCAGGGCCTGCATGGCTTGGCCCGCCTGGTCGGTCGTATCAGCAAGCCCCCCTTGGGCGGCGTCCTGCACTGCTGCCTCGGTGGCGCAGCCCACGACAAAGAACAGGGACAGCACGGTGGCGGAGAGCTTCAGGGTTGTATTAAGCGTCCGGGACATGGGAAATCTCCTTGCTTCTTCTTGACCAGCCGTTGCTCTCACGGCTCTGTCACGATCCATTTCATACTACAAAACGCGGCGTTATACGATGCCGCTGGTTGAAATCATTAACTATACGCCAGCGGTGTTTCAAGCTTTTTCTGCACGGATAATTATTTCGCCCGGCCATTTTTGTATAACTACCTGTTTCATATGAAAGAATTTATAATGGGAAAGATCTGCTACCGAATGACGACTGGGGTTCCGACCTGCACGTATTCGAGGAGCTGGTCAACCTGGCTGTCGGTCAGGGCAACACAGCCTTTCGTCCAGTGAAATCTTGCGTGTACCGCCGGATCGCCTTTACCTACCCCGTGAATGCCGATATGCCCGCCGAGCTCCGTGGCCGGCGGCAAGCGTCCATGTGCAAGAGCATAGTCGAGAAGATCCTGGTAGGTCCCGAGGTCGACGATACCTTGCCGAAAAGCCCGATCCAAGTGGATCAGCGTCGGGTAGTTGAGCTCGATGAAGACGTGGAAGCGGCTGTCGTGCTCGATCCGGGTGATGTGATAACGGCCTAAAGGAGTCGTTGCATCGCCCGCGGTATGAATCGGCGCGACACCGCCCCGGCCCCAGGAAATATTTGAGAAAAGCGCGAGCGGGTCGTCGCCACGGAGCACTTCGGCTCGATCGTGCTCCGTGTCGATGAGAACCCAGATGCGTGGATCGGCGTGTACCACCGATGAAAGGAGAATGAA
>JAKDMQ010000036.1 GCA_030452265.1 Nitrococcus sp. | reverse complement strand
GCCGTTGGGGGTGGCGGGCAAGCTGCGCAATCTGCCAAGGAGTGAGCGATGCGAAGATCTGTTCGGTGAGCTGCCGGCTCTTCTGCTGCAACCGACTGATCTCTTCGCTGATATTGACCTCGGCGTCATCGCCGACATTGCGCAATTCCTCGATCTTTGCCTCCAACTCGGCGATGGGGCGTTCGAAGTCGAGGCAATTCAAGTTCGTCATGCCTGTCCGTGTCCGCGCTCTGGCTGCACGCAAGGCGGGCAATCATAACATGGGCGGCGCTGCACTCAGCGATGCAGCATCGTTTCCGGCCCGTCTGCTTCGGGCAATTCGAGCTCGGAGCGATCGCCCGGCGGCCACGGTAGCTGCATGCCGTGCAGCAAAAGCAGCATCACCGCGGGAAGCACCGCGCTTTCTGGAAGATCGTCCGGAACGCTGGTAAGCGGGAAGCCTTGCACCTCGTTGGTAGCAGCGACCATCAGCATCTGATGGTGGCGCTCGAGAAGCACTCTCCATACGATTGGCTCGAAGTCTTGCCAGGTCTGTGCAACCGGTTTGGCGGAGAACGCCTCTATGGCCGCATCGGCCTCGCGCCCATGGTGTTTACTGTAGGGAATGCCGCGTATCTCATTGAGCCGGTGACGAAAGATATCGTTTACCGGCCAGAGTATCTCGAGCACTCGCATTCCACCGAGCTGAACGTACTGCATCTGGGAAAGCGGTTTGTCCAGCACCGACTCGAAATAGGCCTTTGCGAGCTCGATATTCTGCATCGGGGAACCTCCATTGCGTCATCCGGATTAGCGCTCTCGGCGGCGACCGCTCTTGCTCGGCCGGCTGGCGACAGAATCCTGCCGACGCGGCAAGCGGCGCGTTGGACTGCCTGCGCTCACCTGGAATGTTGCAGCACTATCCCGCATGCCTCAACCGCTGGCGCCAGGTCGATGCATGCCGGCTCGCTATGCGGCGACGCTATAATGGCGCTGAAGCCATGGTTTTAGTACCTTGAGGAAAAGCGCACGATCAGCCATAACAACTCGGGCTCAGCCATCCCAGCGAGCTGCTAGGCTAGGTCCACCGGCGAGGTGGCATAGGGACAAAAGATACCTACAGGAGGGGGATCCACATGCAATCGCGCTGCCGACCGACCGCTCGCGCGGCACTACCATCGACCCTGTTCATGGTATTGGTACTTCTGACCAACCTGGGCACTGCCAAAGCCAAGGAGGAGGGTGCATCGAACCCCTTGTCCCTCTACCAAGCCGCCCTGCATGCGCTCGAGGCCAACGAACTGCAACGCTTTCGTGCATCGGCAGCACGGATCGAGACATTCCCGCTCTACCCTTATCTGCGCTATGCCGAGCTGCGCCAGCGGATCGAGTCGGTAACACCGGCTGCGGTCAAATCTTACCTTAACCGCTATTCCGAGCTGCCGGTAACCGCGCTGTTGCGCGCCGCCTGGTTGCGCGAGCTCGCCCGACGCCAGGACTGGCCCACGTTCTTGGCAGTCTATCAAGGAAGCCGCGACGCTGACCTGCGTTGCGCCCTCGTCCAGGCCAAGCTCGCCATGGGGGACAAGGAGCAAGCCATCCGCGAGGCCAAGCGTCTGTGGTCGGTAGGGTATCGGCAGCCGCAAAATTGTAATCCCGCCTTCGATTTGCTGGAACGAGCCGGTGTGTTGACACCGCAGCGCGTTGAGCATCGCATCCTACTGGCGTTGGCAGCCGGTCATAGCCGGCTTGCCACGGACCTGCTCGCGCGGCTCCCGGCATCCGAGCGCGCCAAGACCGCGCATTGGATCGAGGTGTACCGCGACCCGGAGGCGGCCCTGCAGCATCCACCGTTAGGCTCCGATGAGGTCGTATCGCGGCTGCTTACGGCCGCGTTGGGCGATCTGGCTCGGGACGATCCGACGCAGGCCTACCGTTTGTGGTCCAAGATCAAGGCCCGCCATTCCTGGCCGCAAGCCGTGAGCGGCCCCATCGCTCGTATCATTGCCCTACGCGCTGCCTACAACGGCCTGCCAAGCGCGGGGGCGTGGCTGCAAGCCCTTCCCGCGGCGCAAACGGATACGCTCGTCCATGCCTGGCGCGTGCGCAGCGCTCTGCGCCGGGGTGACTGGGAGGGAGTCGCCCGCGCGGTCGAAGAGATGGCTCCCGAACAGCGCCATGCCGAGGTGTGGCGCTACTGGCAGGCCCGCGCCCTGGAAATGCGGGGCCAAGGCGAGAGCGCGGAGGAGCTTTATCGCACCATCGCAGGCGAGTTTTCCTACTACGGCTTTCTTGCGGCCGATGCACTCGATACCCCCTATTTCTGGGGAAGATCCATGCCTTCGCCGGACCCGCGGCGTAAACGCGAGCTGCGCCAGCGCTCGGGCGTGCAGCGGGCGGTGCTGCTGCATCAGGCCGAGCAGCATGATCTCGCCCAGCTCGAGTGGCGCTCCCTTATCGAGCGCCTGGGCACACGTGACCGCTTGGCGGCGGCGCGCATCGCCGCGGAGCAGAGCTGGCCGTGGGCGACCTTGTATGCCGCGGTCATGGCGGGGGTGAATAATGCCTCTTTTCTGCGCTTTCCGAGAGGTTATTCGGAAGAGGTACAGCGCAGCGCACGCTCGAGCGGCATCGATCCCGCCTGGCTCTTTGCGCTGATACGCCGGGAGAGCGCTTTTCGCGGCAGCGCTTGCTCCTACGCCGGGGCGTGCGGCCTTATGCAGCTAATGCCGGCCACGGCCCGCTGGATGCTGGAGCGCAGTGGCAAGCACTCTTCCAACCTCACCACGGTCATCAGCGACCCAGGGAACAACATCGCGGTTGGTGCTGACTATCTCGCTTATCTGCGCGGGCGCTTCGCAAGCCACATCCTGGCATTGGCCGCCTACAACGCGGGCCCCGGCAACGTCGGCGAGTGGCTGGATATGACCGGGCCGCCACCCGGCAGCGCCCGCTGGATCGAGACGCTTCTCTTCGGCGAAACGCGCCGCTACCTCAAAGCGGTCGTTTTCAACGAGGTGATCTACCGCCTTCGGCTCAACGACGAAACATTGCGCGTTTCCCAGGTGCTAAAGGCAGAGCGCAAGCAATACGCCCGGGTTGCACTGGAGGAGCCGAGCAGCGAGCAACGCTGAAAGCGACTCCCCGCGCCCGCAACCGATCAAGCATCGTGGGCAATGCAGGTCGTTTCTCAATCGCGGACGGGTAACGCAGGTTCAGGAAGAGGCGGCGGGTTTTTCGGTGCAGCCGAAAAGGCGTTTTTCCTTGATCGCCGCAGCGACGCTTTTAGGCACCATCTGCTCCCAACTGTTGTCATGGCATTGGATACGGGCCAATACGTCGCTCGAAAAGATGTGCATGATATCGGCGTTAAAGCCGGTGATGCATTCAATATAGCTGTTGCCGAGCAGATGCTGGTAAAGATGGCTTAGGCTGGCGGGAATCTCAATCGTTTCAGCGGTTATCAGTTTGTCGTCGGCGGCGAATGACGAAGGCGGCGGGCCGAGCTGGTGCAAGGCGTTGGTCTTGCCCGTCGCGAGGTAGTGCTGGTAGGCGCAATGGCGCATGGGGTATACGTACAGTTTTACGCAGTGTCGAAAGAGGCGGCCGAACGCTTCCAAGATGCCGCCTTCGAGATTTTCGTAGAATTTTTCGTTGAAGATTTCGATGAGACTGCTGATGCCCATGGCCACGCCGACCATCTCCTTGGTGTAACGGCGGAAATAGGAGGTGAGGCGGTAGAACTCCAAGTAGTTGGAGATGAGCACGGTGAACCCGAGATCGGCCAACAGGTCTACACGGGAGAGGAAGTCGTCGGCGTTGAGGGAGCCGCTTGCGAGGAGGTTGTTCATGGTGATTTCCATGAGCACGACGAAGTCCTTGTCCCTGACGAGCGGCTCACGCTTGAACTGGGCAGTGGCGCAATGAAGCATGTCGACATTGACATGGGTGACTGGACGGAAGCTGCCGCGCTCGACTAGGACAGGCTTTTTGTAGAGCACTTCGGAGGGCTGCAGCACGGCGCGTTTGGGGCCGAACATGACAGCGTTGGTGAGGCCAAGCTCAACGAGGTGAAGCGAGAGCAACCGGTTGTCCACACCGGCGAAGCAGTGGCCGTGCATTTCCAACATGTCGACCTCGATGCGATCCGACCCCAGGTTGTCAAGCAGGGATTGGATGAACTGCTTCGGGTCGTCGCGCAGAAAAAAGGCGCCGTACACCAAGTTGGTGCCGACGATGCCCAACGCCTCCTGCTGCAGTACGGCATCCCGGTCCCACATGCGAACGTGCATGATGATGTCGCAGGGCTGGGAACGGGGCGCGGATTGCATGCGGATGCCCATCCAACCATGGGCTTCATTGGTGCCGGAATGGTTGCGGGTGGCGACGGTGTCGGCAAAAACAAAGAAACAGGAGCGATCGCCGCGTTGCGCCTCCAGACGCTCGATGAGCAGATTGTACTCACAGGTGAGCATGTGCAGCAGCCGCTGCAGCGACACGTAGCGGGGCGCCTTGCCGTAAATGTCGTCGCTGACCGTCATGTCGTAGGCCGACATGGTTTTGGCAATGGTTCCCGATGCGGCACCCGCCTGAAAGAAGTTGTGGGCCACCTCCTGCCCCGCGCCGATCTCGGCGAAGGTGCCATATTTGCCCTGGTCAAGGTTGATGATCAGGGCCTTTTGGCTGGTGGTGAGTAGATCGGATTGCTTGCTCATTCCCAGCAAAGTAATGCACGCGGGAGCCGGGGTGCAACCTGCGCTATGGGCGTTAGCGCGCTGGGGCCAACCATTGTCCGATGCCGCTCAAGAGGATCGGGGATGATGTGATAATCGCGCTCGTGGCTATTCTGATCGACGAGCCGGAGAATGCCGACAAATCTTTGCGATGCAATCCATATCAAACACCGGTGAAAAATAGGGCCGAGCTTTGCTGGCATCGGCAACGCTCCAACGAAGCGCCTGCGCATGCCCTGACGGCATCCACGGGATACAGGCATTGAACCACGCAAGGGATGTGCTAGGATTGACACAATGACATGACGTTGGACGAGCTGCCATGGTTGAGAGTAAGCCAGCGCTGTATGGCGTTCCGGAAGCTGGACGCCGTCTTGGCGTTTCCGCGTCCACGGTGTGGAGGATGATCCGGCGCGGGCGCCTGCCGAGCGTATTGGAGAACGGCCGTCGCCTCGTCCCCGGCGAGGCTCTGACCATGCATGCGCGCAATGAAGATGGCGATCAGATACCGGCACTCGACGAAAACCATCCCATCTTTCGCCTGGTCGGCGCCGGCAAAGGCGGCGGCCAAGCGCCGGGCGCGCGGGAAAAGCACAGCCTGCTCGATTGATGCGCGGATCGGTATTGTGGGATTCCAGCGCCATTCTGGCGTTGCTTGATGCCGATGACGCCGATCATGCCAAGGCCGCGGGCATCGCGCGGGAGTTGGCAATCCAGAGAAGACCGTGCTTTATCACCAACTACATCGAAGCAGAGACACACGCCCTGCTGTTGCGCAAACTTGGGCGATCCCTGGCCCGCGAATGGCTGTTGGCCGGCGGGCTGGCGGTTGTTTGCGCGCACTCGGTCGAAGAGCAGCGCGCCAAAGCGATAATTGCTAAATACAGCGACAAGAACTGGAGTCTTTGCGATGCGATATCGTTTGCGGTCATCGAGGCGCGCGGTGCGTTTGCGGCTTTCAGTTTCGACCATCATTTTGCGCAGTACGGCGCCTTTGAGGTTCTGGGCTGGACAGCCTGAGGCTGGCGAGTGGCCATCACGTTGAGGTGGTGCCGCCCCTCCCGGGAAGACCGAAAAGTCCGGCATTGCGTAGGCGGCGATTTCCAGGTTCGCGACGACCGGCTCGACCAGCTGAAAATCCGTCTCGGGATTTTCACTGACGCCCACAGTTGGTTTGGTAGTCCGCGAATAACGCGAAGAACACGAACAAATGGAGTCCGCAAATTAGCGGCTACCGGCAGTCGGACGGTTGCCCCATGGCCCGCTCCCAGGCCACTGGCGTTTCGCAAGTCTTCGGCGAAGGGTTAAACTTCGTCCTGACCTGCCCTCCTCAATGTGGCTCTGTGTCAGGGTTGGATTTGCCGTCCCCAGCACAACCCACGCACGGTTGAGAACGAGCAGGTCAAAAAGATCGTATCCAGTACCCCGATCATTGGGAGTAGGCTATTGGGGAAGTCGATCCAGGGCATCCGCGGTTTCAACGACATCCTGCCGGAGGCGAACCCGATTTGGCGCTTCGTCGAAACCACCCTACGCGAGGTTTTGCAGGCATACGGCTACCAGGAGATCCGCCTGCCAGCGGTGGAGAAGACGGCGTTGTTTGCTCGCGCCATCGGCGAGGTGACCGACATCGTAGAGAAGGAGATGTACACCTTCGAGGACCGCAACGGCGAAAGCCTAACCTTGCGCCCCGAAGGGACGGCCGGCTGCGTGCGTGCCTGTATTCAGCACGGGCTGCTGCACAAGCACCAGCCCCGACTCTGGTATCGCGGCGCGATGTTTCGCTACGAGCGGCCGCAGAAGGGGCGTTATCGTCAGTTTCACCAAATCGGCGCCGAGGTCTTCGGCGTCCCGGGGCCGGATGTCGATGCCGAGATGATCCTTATGACCGGGCGCATGCTGCGCTCGCTCGGACTCGCCGATCTCGAACTGCAGCTCAACTCGCTCGGCACGGCGGCGTCGCGCGCCGATTATCGCGAGCGGCTGGTGGACTATTTCGAACGCCATCATGAGCTTCTCGACGAAGACGCCCGCCGCCGGCTGGATACCAATCCCTTGCGGATCCTCGATAGCAAGAGCGAGTCCATGCAAGGGCTAATCGCCCAGGCGCCGAGCATCCTGGAGCATCTGGACAAAGCCTCGCAGGCACATATCGAGCAGGTCAGCGCGATTTTGGATGCCGCCGGGATGGCCTATACGCTCAACCCCCGCTTGGTGCGCGGTCTGGATTACTATACCCGCACGGTGTTCGAGTGGACGAGTAAGCACCTCGGCGCGCAAGGCACCGTCTGCGCGGGTGGCCGCTACGACGAGCTGGTCGAGCAGATCGGCGGTCCGTCTACACCGGCAATCGGTTTTGCGAGCGGAATCGAGCGTCTCGTCGCCCTGACCGCGGAGTCGGGCCGGGTGCCGCCGACGCCGCTTCCGCACGCCTATTTGGTGGTCGTCGGAGCTGAGGCGGTGGCGCCAGCCTATCGGCTGGCGGAGGGGCTGCGCGATCGCCTGCCGCCGCTGCGATTGCAGGTGAGCAGTGGTGGTGGGTCCTTCAAGAGCCAATTCAAGCGGGCGGATCGCAGCGGCGCCCGCTACGCGATCATCCTCGCCGCCGAGGAGGTCGCATCCGCTCGCGTCTCGCTCAAGGACCTGCGCGATGACACCGCCCAACTTAGCCTAAGCGAAGCAGAGCTTACTGCGCTGCTCGCGCGCTGCGTTGATGGGTAGTGGCAACCCAGTACTTAGGCACACGAAACGAGGAAACACAGCGTGGTGGGTTATAGGTCGGAAGAAGAGCAGATGGATGAAATCCGTCACTGGTGGAAGGAGTACGGGCGCTCGGTAATCGTCGGGGTAATCATAGCGCTCGCGGCCATTCTCGGCTGGCAGCAATGGCAGGCCTATCAGGACCGCCAGCAGCTCGCCGCCTCTGCCGCCTATCAGGCATTGATCGCCGATCTCGGGGACGGCAATACGGCCGCGGCGCAGCACCGGGCCAAGCAGCTACGAGACAAGCACGCCGACAGCCCCTATGCCGTGTTCGCCGCCTTCCAGATGGCCCAACGATATGTGGACAACGATGACCTGCAAGCGGCGGCCGAAGAGCTGCGTTGGGCGGTGGATCATACACAGTTGCCGGCCTTTCATACGATCGCGCGCCTGCGGTTGGCGCGAGTGCTGCTGGGCGCAAATGACGCCAAGGCCGCATTGAAGGTGGCGCAACCGGCACCGAAAGGTCCGTTCGCCGGCCAGTTTCAGGAGCTGATCGGGGATATCCATGTCGCGCAGTCCAATCAAGCCGCCGCGATCAAGGCGTATAGGGCGGCGCTTGCCACTGAGGCCACCGGTCTAAACCGCGGCCTCATCCACGCCAAGCTCAATGACCTCGGGTCGGCGGCGGAGCCCGCGTTGTGATACGAGCACTCCTGCTCGCGCTGCTCGTGTTGACCTTGACCGCCTGTGCGACGCCGAATCTCTTGGAGTCGACACCCGTTGCGCCCAAGCTGAACGAGATCGCAGCGCCGCAACAGGTGCGCCTAATATGGGACGTCGATATTGGCCGCACCGATCAGTTGAGCGAGCGGCTGCGGCCGGCTCTGGCTGACGGCCGGCTTTATACGGCATCGAGCGGCGGCACGGTGACGGCTTTCGATGCCAAGGATGGCGAGCTGATCTGGCGTCAGGAGTTGGATCGGCCCATCTCCGGAGGGCCGGCGGCGGGCGATGGCCTGGTGGTCGTCGGCACGCATGAGGGCAAAGTATTAGGGCTCGCGGCCGCCGACGGCAAGGTGCTGTGGATCTCCGGAGTGACCAGTGAAGTGCTCGCACCCGCGGCGATCGGCCAAGGCGTGGTCGCGGTACGGAGCAGCGACGGCCGCGTCTTCGCACTCGATGCCAAGACGGGGGAGCGCCACTGGATTTACAATAGCAACGTGCCGGTGCTTACGCTACGCGGGCATAGCTCGCCGGTACTCGTGCCCGGCGGCGTAATCGTGGGCTTTGATACGGGTCGTGTCGTTGCGCTGAGCCTGGCGGAGGGCACGCCGGTTTGGGAGCAAACCGTCGGCATTGCTCAGGGGCGCACCGAGCTCGAGCAGATGGTCGATGTGGACGCCGATCCCGTGGTTAGCCGCGGTGACGTGTTCGTCGCCACCTATCAGGGCCGAATTGCACGGCTAAGCTTGCGCAACGGCGATATCGTCTGGGCGCGCGATCTCTCCGTATACGCGGGTATCGCCGCCGATGATGGCAATGTCTACGCTAGTGACGCCGAAGGCCGTATCTGGGCCTTCGATCGCTTCAACGGCGCGTCCGTGTGGCGCCAGGATGTGTTTCAGGGCGAGCGCATGAGCGGGCCGGCCGTTTACGAAGATTATGTCGTCGTCGGCGGCTCGGACGGTTATCTCTATTGGCTTTCGGTCGACGACGGTCGCCTGCTCGCGCGCCAGCAGGTAGATGACACGCGGCTCAACGCAGCCCCGCTCATCGCCGGTGAACGTGTCTACGTGCAGTCGATGGGCGGTCGGCTGGCTGCCTATGAGCTCGAGGCGAGCGGCGACTGAGCTTAGCGGAGGGCGCTATGTGCCTGTTGCTGGTTGCCTACCGGGTCCATGCCGACTATCCGATAATCGTTGCCGCCAACCGCGATGAGTTCCATGAGCGTGCCGCCGCGCCGGCGCACTGGTGGGATGAGCCGCAAATCTTCGCCGGCCGTGACCGCGAGGCCGGGGGCACTTGGATGGGCGTTTCCCGCGGCGGGCGCATCGCCGCGGTGACCAACTATCGTGATCCCTCGATTACCGAGCCGGGCGTGGCCTCTCGAGGCGAGTTGCCGGTGGCGGCGCTCGCCGGGCGTGATGATGACGAGCTGCTGGAGCATCTTCAAGGTGAGGGCCATCGGTACAACGGCTTCAATCTGCTGTTCGGGTCAGCGCGGCGCCTGCTCTATCTCTCTAATCACGGGGAGCCGCGCGCCGGGCTGCCAGCGGGGGTCTATGGCTTGAGCAACCACGGTCTCGACACGCCCTGGCCAAAAGTCGTGCGTGGTAAAGAGCGGCTGCTCGCTTACCTCAAAGGCCACGGCCGGCCGGAGCCCGAAGGGCTATTCGAGCTGCTTCGCGATCGGCATCGCCCCGGCGATGCCGCTCTGCCCGAGACCGGTATCGGACTCGAGTGGGAAAGGCTGCTCGCGCCGATGTTCATCGTTACACACCGCTACGGCACGCGCTGCTCTACCGCCATTATCATAAATGAGCGCAACGAAGTTCTGTTCGCCGAGCGCAGCTTCGATCGCCAGGGCGATCCGATCGGTACCGTGGTTGAGCGGATTCAGGCCGCTTAGGCAATCGTTGGGGCTCGCAAGCTCACCCCAACCGAGTTCCGTGCGGATGTTGAAGTGGCGGAAGCCCGCGTAGGTTGGGGTGACGGAGGAACCCCAACACACAGATTCAGGGTTGCACCCGAACGGTTGTAGGCCGGAAGTGGTGGCGTTGGAATTGCTTTTTGTTGAGGTTAATAAAATAATAAAGGGGGCAGACCCGAATGGCACTTACTTAAGGCCCAACTCATTGAATGTTAGAAATACAGCGGGAGCTTCGTAGGGTGGATAAGCGCAGCGCATCCACCAACAAGCCTCCGAATCAGAAGGCGGTGGATGCGCTAACGCTTATCCACCCTACGTGTTTTCGGAATTACGTATTTGTAATCAGCAAATTAGAGATTAAGTTAGTGCCATTCGGGGCGGACCCCATAATGCATTACCCCCGCCACACGGTTCACCGACGGATCATCGACAATAGGCGAATCGCATTGTTGTCAGTCTACGCGCTCTTCTTGGATTGACGGTAGAAAAACATACGACGTATTGGATAAGGAACGAGTTTGTTTGACGTTCAATAAACGGAACGCTCGAGGTCGATGTGTCAGCAATTTTCCCAGGACAGGAGGATTAGACAGTGCAGCCTGTGAAGCGCTTTCACTGGGACACTCCAGAATATGTGGATGCCTCTAGCACTGTTTTGAAATACTCCGTGGCGCGGATTTATGTACGCGAGATCCTCCGAGAGACCTTTTCCCATTATCCGGCCGAGGCGCGCGCGATCGATTGGGGTGCTGGAGAGGGAGACTTTACCCGAGTTATGTTGGAACGCTTTCAACACGTGTATGCGGTGGAGCCACATGCGGGCATGCGTGCGGTGCTTGCGAGGAGATGTCCGCGTGCGCAAGTTTTCGAAGGCACCATCACCTCAGTAATCCCGCCCACCAAAGTTGAAGCTGGTCTTATCAGTCATGTGCTTTACCATGCTCCCGATCACAAATGGGGTGCCTATACGATTCGCGCTGCCAATCAGCTCACCGAGGATGGTGTACTTGTCGTGATCCTAAAAGATCCGGATTCGGGGTGTAATCAGATGCTTGAATACTTCGGGGCGGCCCGCTTCAATCTCTATGAGAGCTTAGCCGGAGTAATTCGGCTTCATACGGAATTCAACTTTTCTTTTACGTGTGTGCCAGGTTCTCTCTCCACGACCTCGTTCGAGGATACCCTCAAGATCGCTCGATTCATGTTGTGTGACCGAGATGCCGATGCCTTCTCCCGTTCCCCAACCGAGCAGGAGTTTCAGGAGTATGTCCGCGCCCACTTCTGGGACCAGGGGAGAAACACAGGCGGCTGGCATTACAAAACCGTGCTCTGCTTCGTGCGGAGAAATGCAGCGCGTCCATGGGGTCAAATCTAGTAATAGCAATTTAACTGTTTACTCCAGGTCAATACCCTAGGGCCATGCACCTCGGTCAATCACGTGATACCAGGCGCCGGCAAATTCGATACGCAGTGGCCGCGCTATCGGCGAAAGATCACAATAAATGCTTATTACTAGACTTGACCCCAATAATACGTTGACGCCGCCGCGCGAATGTCATACCGTTGTATGACATTCATTGCATGGATACAATTCAATGCGGATCAACGCCAGACTGGACGAGGACCGAAGCCGAAAATTCGGTTATCTGCAGCAGATAAGTGGCGCAGGAGTCAGCGAGATCGTCAAGCTGGCCATCGATGCCTACTATGACCGAATGAAACGAACCTGCGGCGACGCCGCGGCTTTGCTGAGCAAGTCCGGTTTTGTCGGCTGCGGTTGCGGGCCGGCCGGTCTTTCGCAAGACTACAAGGAGGAGCTCGCAAGGGCGATGGGAACCAAGCATGGTGATCGCTGATACGGGCTTCTGGCTGGCCTTGGGCAATCGCAAGGATCAGCACCACGAGCTCGCGCAACAACGACTCTTCGAGCTCGAAGAGCCATTGATCACGACTTGGCCCGTTCTGACGCAAACCTGCCATTTGCTTCTGCAGCGACTGGGCCATCCCGCACAGCTTAAGTTCATGCAGAGCTACGAAGCCGGCGCCTTTGAGGTCTTCGATTTATCTCAAAATCACGCGCCGGTGTTAACGAAACTGATGAAAAAGTACGCAAGCCTGCCGATGGATCTTGCCGACGCCTCCCTGATTGTTCTGGCAGAGCACTTAGGCGATGGACGTATCTTGTCCACGGATCAACGCGATTTCAAATCCTATCGGTGGAAGCAACACAAGCCGTTCAGGAATCTACTTTTACGGGGGTAGTCATGGGATGGCGGAGAAAAGCAGGCAACAGCGCGGCGGCGCCGTCAGAGAGCTACAGGAGACTCCTCGCATGCGAATGATTCTATTGGGTCCGCCGGGGGCAGGCAAAGGCACGCAGGCGGCTTGCGTGTGCGGCGGCTTTGGCATACCCCAGATCTCCACCGGTGACATGCTTCGCGCCGCGGTCAAGGAGGGCACTCCGCTCGGGCGGGAGGCAAAGGCGGTGATGGAAAGCGGCGGCCTGGTACGCGATGAGACCATCATCAAACTGGTCAAGGAGCGCATCGAGCAGCCGGACTGCGCCAACGGTTTCCTCTTCGACGGCTTTCCACGAACCATTGCCCAGGCGGATGCATTAAGGGATGAAAACATTCGCATCGACCAGGTCATCGAGCTGCGACTCGAAGATGAGGAGATCGTGCGCCGACTGACTGGGCGGCGGGTGCATCCGGGATCGGGGCGTGTTTATCACAACATTCATAGCCCACCCGCCGTGCCGGACCGCGACGATGCGACCGGCGAGCCGCTGGTGCAGCGCGATGACGACCGCGAGGACACCGTGCGCGAGCGCCTTCGCGTCTACCATGAGCAGACTCAACCCCTTGTGGCGTATTATAGCTCTTGGGCGGGCCAGGGCGACGCGGAGCGACCCCGCTATTCGATCGTCGACGCTCGCGGCAGCGTTGCCGAGGTTGAGGCGCGCATTCGCGCGGCGCTGCGTACCGCGTGAGCGCCAGCAAGCCCGCCAATGCTCCGGCAAACGGGAGACAAAGGATGCGGGCGATCGTTTTTGCTATTGCATTGTGGTCGGCGGCCGCGGCGGGCGCAGCCGATGGACGCGCCTTGCTGCTAACGATCGATGGTCCAATCGGCCCGGCCATGAGCAACTACATCGGCTCCGAGCTGGCACGCGCCCAGCGCCAGGGTGCGGCGCTCGTGATTCTGGAAATGAATACGCCGGGCGGGCTGAGTACAGCCATGCGCGACATCATTCAGGCCATCCTCGCCTCGCCGGTGCCGGTCGCCACCTATGTCGCACCCAGCGGTTCTCGAGCCGCGAGCGCCGGCACCTATATTCTGTATGCCTCTCACGTGGCCGCCATGGCCCCGGGCACCAATCTCGGCGCGGCTACGCCGGTGCAGATCGGTGGGCTGCCGGGCATGCCCACGCCCGCCCCGGATAAAGAGCCGGATGGAGCACCGAACAAACAACCGGACAAGACGGGCGAGCAGGGCAGCGGGCCCACGCCGGCAACGCCGATGCATCGCAAAATGGTGAACGATGCCGTGGCTTACATCCGCTCGCTCGCCAAGCTGCGCGGGCGCAACGCCGACTGGGCGGAGAAAGCGGTGCGCGAAGCCGCGAGCCTTCCAGCTCACAAGGCCTTGGAGATGGGGGTTATCGACCTGATGTCCGATGATGTCGAAGAATTGCTGCGCAAGATCGATGGCCGCGTCGTGAAAACGGCAACCGGTAAGGTAACTCTGGCTACCGCGGAGCTGCGCGTGGAGCGCGTCGAGCCAGGGTGGCGTACCCGCATATTGGCGGTGCTCACCAATCCGAATGTGGCCTATATCCTAATGCTGCTAGGCATCTATGGACTTATCTTCGAGCTTGCCAATCCAGGAGCCATCCTGCCGGGCGTATTAGGCGGGATCTGCCTGCTGCTCGCGCTTTTCGCCTTTCAAGCCTTGCCGATCAACTACGCCGGCCTGGGGCTGATTTTGCTCGGTATGACCTTTATCGTTGCGGAGGCTTTCGCGCCCAGCTTCGGAGCCTTGGGGTTGGGCGGTGTCATCGCCTTCGTGATTGGGTCGATCATGTTGATGGACACCGATGCGCCAAGCTTTCAGCTATCGATCATGCTCGTCATCGGGTTCGCGGCGACCAGCCTGTTGTTGCTAACGGCAACCGCCGCTCTTGCGCTACGAGCGCACAAGCGGCCCGTGGTGTCGGGCAACCAGCAGATGCTGGGCAGCGAGGGCATCGCCATGGCCGATTTTAGCGGTAGCGGCTGGATCCATATCCATGGCGAGCGCTGGCGGGCACACTGCGATGTGGCCTTGCGCGCCGGCCAGCGGGTTCGCGTCACCGACTTGCAGGGTCTGAACCTGCGCGTAGAGCCTGTCGAGGAACCGCATCGTTAGCCCCGTTGCAGTGCTACACTACGGCGCAAATTTTACAATCCAGGGCCTGAATGGAAGTCTATCGCGAGGCGATCGATCGGTTTCGGCGCCTGTTCGAGAGCGCCCAAAAGGTGGGTTTGCCCGAGCCGGCGGCGATGACCTTGGCCACCGCCGACCGCCATGGCCGGCCCAGTGCGCGCACAGTTCTGCTCAAAGAAGTGAGCGAGGCCGGCTTCGTGTTCTATACCAACGCGCATAGCCGCAAGGGCCGGCAGCTCAGCGAGAATCCGCGTGCCGCGCTGTGCTTGTTCTGGCAGCCCATGCTGCAGCAGGTTCTCATCGAGGGCGAGGTGGCCGTGGTCGATCCGCGGGAGGCGGATATCTACTGGGCTACGCGGGCGCGGGCGAGCCAACTCGGCGCTTGGGCATCGCAACAATCGGAGCCCTTGGAGAATCGGCAATACCTGGACGATCGGGTCGAGCAACTGGAGGCGCGCTACGCCGATCAGCCAGTGCCAAGGCCGGCGCATTGGACCGGCTATCGGCTGGTGCCGGATCTGATCGAGTTCTGGTGCTCGCGTCCCGGACGGTTACACGATCGTTACCGTTATTGGCTGGCGTCGGGCATATGGCGTTGCGGGTGGATCCAGCCATAACTGACGGATTTACCGCCCATGGCGGCTGTCATCAAAGTGTAACAAAGCCCAAATAGGCTATGGGCGTCGCTCATGCGCCAGTTTCGAGCATAAAGAGTGGGATGATAATTCCAGTTCAACGCCTGAGGAGATCGTAATGCGACGAGGATGGATGCCGGCCTGTACACTTGCTGCCGTGCTCGCGCTGGCCGCTATCGCCGTTGCCGCGGCGGCCGGGGTCAGGCAGATCAATGGCGCCGGCGCGAGCTTCCCTTACCCTCTCTACAGCAAGTGGGCCGCCGCCTACCACGAGTTGACCGGGGTCAGGGTGAACTATCAGTCCATCGGTTCAGGCGGCGGCATCCGGCAGATCAAAGCCGGGACCGTGGATTTCGGCGCCACGGATGCGCCATTGGTCAAGCAGGAGCTCGATGATGCCGAGTTGGTGCAGTTCCCCATGGTAGTCGGTGGCGTCGTTCCGGTAGTCAATCTACCGGGGATTACGCCTGGCTCGCTGAAGCTGACCGGTCAGGCGCTGGCCGATATCTTCCTGGGCAAAATCACGCACTGGAACGACCCCGCCCTCAAAGAGCTCAACCCGAATCTGGATTTGCCCGCTCAGCCGATCCGGGTGGTGCACCGCGCCGATGCCTCGGGAACGACCTGGATTTTCACCGATTACCTGAGCAAAATCAGCCCGGTCTGGAAGAAGACGGTGGGCAATGCCACGGCCGTCGACTGGCCGACCGGAATCGCCAGCAAGGGCAACGAGGGTGTCGCCTCCTACGTGGAGCTAATGCCGGGCGCGATCGGCTATGTCGAATTCGCCTATGCGCTGCAGAACCAAATGAATTACGTGCGGCTGCGAAACCGCGCGGGTCATTTCGTAAAGCCGACTTTAGAAACGTTCCAAGCGGCGGCCGCGGGTGCCGATTGGGCACACGCACCCGGCTTCCACGTGGTGCTGACCAATCAGCCTGGCGATCAGAGCTGGCCAATCAGCGGAGCGAGCTTCATCCTGCTGCATGAGACGCAGCAGGACGTTGCCACCGCGCGGGCGTTGCTGGATTTCTTCGACTGGGCATTCAAACAGGGTGACGAGATGGCGAAGGAGCTGGGCTATGTGCCGCTTCCCCCGAGCGTCGTGGAGCTGGTTGAAGCGGCCTGGGCCGATAATCTCCACGCGGCAAATGGCGAGGCAATCTGGCCGCACGCCAAGTCGAGCCCATAAACGCCGCATTTGACCAAAGCCGTTTTTGCTGATAGACAAAAGCCGCCCGTCGGGCGGCTTTTGCCTTTGTGCAACCGCACGGCGCCAGCACGACCTCGGTAACCACGCGCGGAGGTGCTTGTGGATCAGGCTGCCAGCGTAGAGGAGACGAGCGCGGATCGCTCCTTGCAACGCAAGCTGCGCCGAAGCCATCTGGCTGATCAATTGTTCGCCCGCACCACCTGGCTGTTTGCCGTGCTCGTGCTCGTGATCGTGTTGGCGATTACCCTGTCACTGGTGATCGGGGCATGGCCGATACTGCGCCAATTCGGCTTTAGCTTCCTGACAAGCGCCGAGTGGAATCCCGTAACGGATACTTATGGCGCCTTGGTGCCTATGGTGGGAACCCTGGTCACCTCGGCCATTGCAATCATTATCGCCGTACCGGTGAGCTTCGGGATCGCCGTATTCATCACGGAGCTGGCGCCACGCTGGCTGCAACGACCTATCGGCACCGCGGTCGAGCTGCTCGCGGCTATCCCCAGCATCATTTACGGCATGTGGGGTTTGTTCGTATTCGCACCGTTGTTTGCCCAGTACGTCCAGCCCTGGATCATCGAGCACATCGGCAGCCTGCCGCTGATTGGCTTTCTGTTTTCGGGGCCGCCATTGGGGATAGGCTTGTTCACCGCCGGGCTGATTCTCGCCATCATGGTGATACCTTTCATAACCGCGGTATTTCGTGACATCTTCGAGCTGGTACCGGCGGTACTGAAGGAATCCGCCTACGGCCTGGGCGCCACCACTTGGGAGGTGGTGCGCAATGTCGTGCTGCCTTATACCAAAGTGGGTGTGGCGGGCGGCATCATGCTCGGACTCGGCCGCGCTTTGGGCGAGACCATGGCTGTGACCTTCGTGATAGGCAATGCCTACCAGCTCAATCGCTCGCTGTTCATGCCCGGCACTACGATCTCCGCCACACTGGCCAACGAGTTCACGGAGGCGACGGGGGATTTGTACGTTTCCGCCTTGCTCGCACTCGGCCTGGTGCTCTTTTGCATTACCTTTTTGGTGCTCGCGCTCGCCAAGCTGCTAATGCTGCGGCTAACGGCGATGGAAGGCGAGCGTACCTGAGGCGCGCAAGCTCATGAGCCTGTATGCCCGTCGTCGCCTCGTGAATGTCCTGAGCCTGAGCTTGTCGGTGCTGGCCACTTTATTTGGTCTGTTCTGGCTGGGTTGGCTATTGTGGACTCTCGTGGCACGAGGCCTGCCCTGGATCGATCTGAGCATCTTTACTCAACCAACACCGCCACCCGGCAATGCGGGCGGATTGGCCAATGCCATCGTCGGCACTTTGCTGCTCACCGGCTGTGGCGTTGCCATCGGCGCACCGATCGGCATTCTGGCCGGCACCTATCTGTCCGAATTCGGGCGCAATACCCGCTTGGCGCCGGTAGTCCGGTTCGTGAACGATATCTTGCTGAGCGCCCCATCCATCATCATCGGCGTGTTCATCTATGAGCTCGTCGTCCTGCGCACGGGGCATTTCTCGGGCTGGGCGGGAGGCTTGGCCTTGGCTCTCATCGTCATTCCCGTTGTCGTTCGGACCACGGAGGACATGCTGTGCCTCGTGCCCGTAAGCCTGCGGGAGGCGGCCGCCGCCCTGGGGGCTCCCCGCTGGAGGGTCATCGTCGCCGTAGTCTATCGGGCGTCACGAGCGGGTATACTGACCGGTGTGCTGCTGGCGCTGGCGCGCATCAGCGGCGAGACGGCGCCGCTGCTGTTCACCGCGTTGAACAATCAGTTCTGGAGTCTCGATATGGGCGAAGCCATGGCCAATCTGCCGGTCGTGATCTTTCAGTTCGCCATGAGTCCCTATGAGGACTGGCATCATCTCGCCTGGGCAGGTGCTCTGCTGATCACCGCTGGCGTTTTGATCTTGAATATCATTGCACGCGTCCTCGGTAGAACACATAAATAGAGCGAACGAGCATGGCTCACGATGGATCATCCCCACGAGGCCGCCTGCATCCAAGGGATCTTGGCGCGCACGCGCAAGACGGGCGCACCGAGCACGGTCGCGCTCGGCGCCCGAACTGGGCGCCTGCCGCCGCCACGCCTGCTGAACGCTCGAATGGCGTTTCAGAGGAAACTGGGATCGAGGTCCGGAATCTGAATTTCTTCTACGGTAAGTTCCAAGCGCTACAGGACATCAACCTGGAGATGCATACGCGCAAAGTGACGGCATTCATCGGGCCTTCCGGCTGCGGCAAGTCGACCCTTCTGCGAACATTCAATCGCATCTATGAGCTCTATCCAAGGCAATACGCGACCGGTGAAATCACGATCAACGGCAACAATATCCTGCATAAACGCCAGGATCTCAACCTGCTGCGCGCGCGCGTCGGGATGGTGTTCCAAAAGCCAACGCCGTTTCCCATGTCGATTTATGACAACATCGTCTTCGGCGTGAAGCTCTATCAGCGCCTCGGCCGGCATGATATGGACGAGCGCGTGGAATGGGCGCTCAGGAAGGCGGCATTGTGGGACGAGGTCAAGGACAAGCTCAAGCAAAGCGGCACGCTGCTCTCTGGGGGCCAGCAGCAAAGGCTTTGCCTTGCGCGCGCGGTTGCGGTTAAACCAGAGATTCTACTGCTCGATGAACCGGCCTCAGCGCTCGATCCGATTTCGACTCTGAAAATCGAGGAGCTCATCGAGGAGCTAAAGAGCGAGTACACGATCCTTATTGTGACCCACAATATGCAACAAGCGGCCCGTGTTTCCGATTACACGGCCTTTATGTACCTGGGCCAACTGGTGGAATTCGCGGACACGGACACAATCTTCACCCGGCCACGCGAGAAACAGACCGAAGATTACATTACCGGCCGTTATGGCTGATTTCCACGGCACGGCTATTGTCGGTGTCGTGCCGAGGCCTGGGGCGGTGCGCTCTGGCGCAACACGCCGTGATTACCTGCACGTAGGCTCGACGCCGGCCTCCTTGCCGCCGACGGGCCCGCCAAAGCGTACCGCCCCGGACTGAGAATGCTTTTGCAAACATCGGTAGCCACGAAATCCACGTCCAAGTGGGCATACGCCCGGGGTGGTGCGCCATGGACAAGATAAGCTTCTCTCACCATATATCTCACCAATACAACGAGGAGCTCTCGAGGATTGTCAGCAACGTCATGCGCATGGGTGAGCTGGTGAGCCAGCAGCTCGGCGATGCGTTGGTGGCCTTGGTGGAAGGGGACAGTGAGCGTGGCAAGCAAGTAGTGACCAGCGACTACAAAGTCAATGCCTTCGAGGTGCGCCTCGATGAGGCGTGCACGCACGTGCTTGCTCGCCGGCACCCCGCCGCCAGCGACCTGCGCCTCGTCATCGCCGTTGTCAAAACGATTACCGATCTGGAGCGCATCGGCGATGAAGCCGAGCGCATCGGCCGGATGGCTCTGCATCTGCTGGAGGCGGATCGTCGCCGCGCTCCGATGGAAGAGGTCGCCTCCCTCGGCGAGCTCGTACAGAAGATGCTACGCGGGGCGCTGGAGGCTTTTGCCCATATGGACGCCGAGCAGGCCGTAAAAGTGGCCCAGGAGGATATTAAGGCGGATGCGCAGTATGAGGCGATCGTGCGCACTCTGATGCAATACATGGAGGAAGACCCCAAGTCCGTGGCATCAATCATGGATATCCTTTGGTCGGCG
>JAKDMQ010000035.1 GCA_030452265.1 Nitrococcus sp. | reverse complement strand
TCCGGGTTGCGGGCCACCGGGAGCTGCCAGGTCGACCGGCCCTGTTCGGCACTACCCGGGCGTTTCTCGACTACTTCAACCTCAAGAGCTTGAATGAGATGCCCGCCCTGGCGGAGCTCGGGGATTGGAGCGACTACGACTCGCAGCTCGATGCATGCTTAGCCGAAGTAGAAGGCAGGAATACCGCGCAGGCCGCGGGATGAGCGAGACGGAAAAGCTGCAAAAGGTGTTGGCGCGTCTCGGCATGGGCTCGCGCCGGCAGATGGAGGATTGGATCCAGGATGGCCGGGTCCGGGTCGACGGCCGGGTTGCCCGACTCGGTGAGCGCGTGGCATGGCGGATGCGGATCATGGTGGATGGACGACCGCTGCGGCGTCGCGGCGGCGTAAGATCGCCGCGGCGTATTCTGCTCTACCATAAGCCGGTCGGTGAGGTGACCACGCGCTCGGATCCGGCCGGACGTCCCACCGTCTTTGAGCACTTGCCAAGAATCAAAAACGGGCGCTGGATCGCGGTGGGTCGGCTTGACGTCAATACCTGCGGTCTGCTGCTGTTCACTACTGATGGGGAGCTCGCAAACCGTCTGATGCACCCATCCTCGCGTCTGGCACGCGAGTACGCCGTGCGGATCTATGGCGAGGTCACCCCTTCGATGATTGCCCGCTTGGAGCAGGGCGTGGTGCTCGAAGATGGGCGTGCCGCGTTTGATCGCATCGAGGGGCTGTCCGAGTCACGGGCTGCCAACGGCTGGTATCGGGTGCGACTGTCCGAGGGGCGGCGCCGAGAAGTGCGGCGGCTTTGGGAGTCGCAGGGGGTGCGCGTAAGTCGGCTGATCCGGCTACGCTTCGGTCCGGCGCGGCTGCCTCCCGGATTGCGTCAGGGGCAAATTAGGGAATTGGACGGGGCTGAGATGGCCCGCCTCTATCGAGCCGTTAATCTGGATCCCGCCTGGCCGAGGCGGCGGGTCGCGCACGGTTGAATGCCGCCGAGCTTGCAGGCGGCGCCCCAGCCTCGTTACTCGGCCATACGCGGTAGCATCGCGCGCGGTGCCGAGCCGATTAACCGACCAGGATTCACCCGCATCGAGGAGATCGCCGGAAACGTTTAACGCCCGGTATCATTTCCGGCGGACGTGACGAGGTAAGGACCTATCGTGTGCGCGACCGGGTGGCGCCGTGTATTTACACTGCTTCGGCTCAGGGGGTTGTCGATTCTTGCCTTAGGCGCCGCGGGATCGCGCACGTTGTGCCGGACAGTTGCGATCCGGCCTTGCAGAGCGGTCGGTATGTACCAATATTCGCCGATCAGCAGTACTAGGCGCTGTATTGCGTCGTCGGCGTCGCAGAGACCGTCTACGGTCTTCTGAATCGAGGGCTTGGCAAGCGCCGGCTCGAATCCCTGCAGCAGGTAGATTCCGTAATGGCGGCTGGCGGCGATATAGGCGAGCACATCTGCCGGGGTGCGAGTGCGCGGGATGAGAATGTGCTCGACGCCGACTCGGTAAAGGCCGCTCTGCGCGGTCCAGTGATACACCGCTTGCCCGCTCATGAGCGAATAGCGCTTGAACAGGCCGAGTAGTCGATCGGTTTCCTGGGTCTTGAGCGTGGCGACGCGATAGCTGGAGTCGATGACCTGCTGCAACAGTTTGGCTGCGTCCATAGCACCTACCAGTGAGTTGGCTCGATGACACTATAGTAGCTCAGAAATGCCACTTTATGTGAACTAGGTCACGTACTGTCAATCAACGCCGTAATCGTCTAGCGCAAGCGTGAATAGGCCGCCTTGGCGAACCGGGTTATTAGGATCAAGCAGATACATCAGCCCTCGCGCCGCGGTGCGTGGGGAGCGCAGCTCACACGGATCCTCCCCGGGAAAGGCGAGCGCGCGCAGCGCCGTGTGTGTCGCGCCCGGGTCATAGCCTACGCTGCGCATCGGTGAGTCGTCCGCAAGCTCCGCGGCCAGCGTGCGCATCAAGCCCTCGAGCGCTGATTTGGCAACGCCGTAGGCGCCGGCGTAAGGCTGGCCGCTGCGCCCGGCGAGGTCGCTTAGGAAAACCACGAGACCACGGGGTGCGCGCTGCAGCAGCGGCAGGCAGGCCTGGGTGAGCAGAAACGGCGCATTGAGGTCGATATGCAGGGTTTGGAACCAGGTTTCGATGTTGTAGTGAGCAATCGGGCAGGGCCGCCCGAGAGAGCCGGCATTGTGGACCAGTGCATCCACTCCGGCGAGGCTCTCATCTAGCCGCTTTGCCAGTTCGGTGTAGTCCCGTGGCTTGGCGCCGAGCAGATCCAATGGGTAGACAGCCGGTTGGGGTCCTCCAGCTTCCTCGATCTCGTCATACACGCGCTCCAGTGGCGGAATGCGTCGATCGAGCAGGATCACCGTGGCTCCAGCTTGCGCCGCCGCCAATGCGCTCGCACGGCCGATTCCGGCGCCGGCACCGGTAATGAGCACCTTCTGGCCAGCCAACGCGCCGGCGGCGGGGCGATAATCTCTCGGGATCTCCTCGGTGGCGCGCTCGGACATAGCGGATCTCCTCAACCTGGCTTGCGATAGCGCTGCCGCGCGTGCGCGCTGCGCCAAGCGAGCCAAAGCTTACGCAATGGCGTCAGGTGGTAGCGCCGTTCCAATAGCGGAAAGTCATCCTCCGTCATCGCCTCCAATAGCGAGCGGTACAAAGCGGCCAGCACAACGCTCGGGCGTTGCGACCAGCGCTCCGAGCGTGGCAGGCGTTGCGAGGCTTGGGCGTAGAAACGCCGGGCGCGCTCTGCCTGCTCGCTGAACAAGCGCCGCAACGGCTCGCTGGTTGTCGAGCGCCGCAAATCGCGCGGGTTTACCCCCGCGCCGCGCATCTCCGCCTCCGGGATATAACACCGCCCTTGCGCCGCATCGCGGCGGACATTGCGCAGAAAACGGGTTAGCTGCAATGCCGTGCCGAGATCGTGGGCGAAGTCAAAAACACGCTGATCACGATAGCCGCAGATCTGTACCGCGAGGCTCGCAACAGAGCAACCGACTCGATGGCAGTAGAGCGAGAGCTCGCGAAAGCTTGGATAGAGGTTGTACTGCATATCCATTTGCGCACCCTCGAGCATTTGCTCGAAGTAGTGCCGGTCCAGGCGATAGCGCCGAATCGGCGTGTGCAGCGCTTGGCTAATTGGATGGTTACCGCCACCCTCGAAGATGCGCGTGAGCTCCTCCTGCCACCAGAGGAGCTTCGCCGCGGCCACGTTGCGGTCACTGCACTCGGCCACAACCCTGCCGACCTCGGTGTGGAAGGCATGCAAGGCAAGCAGGGCCTCCCGCTTATCCGCTTCGGTGAACAGCAGCGCATAATGCAGGCTTGACCCGGCGGGGGCCGCCTTAGCGCGGCAATACTCGACGGCGTCCATGGCGGTTCGGCAATTCGGCGGCTGCGAGCGGCTCCGCTGCCAGTGCAGGCAGTCCCTGCTCGAGTCGCAGGTCATTTAGACTGCCGATCAGATCGGGCGCCGTATCGAGGAGTGTGCCATCCAGTTCCAGCAGCACGGCCTTGGCACCTAGCGAGATCGGCCGAGGCGCGCCGCTAGCGGGACGATTAGCCATCAAAACACCCCCCATAACAGCGGTAACCTTCCATGCATTCGGAGCTCGGCAAGCCGCCACTGGGTGAGCGCCAACAGGCCCTATTGGTCGTATACGAAATGTGCCAGGTAGTTGACCGAAACATCCTGGCTGAGCGAATAGCGACGCGTGATCGGGTTGTAGCCCAGGCCGCGCAGCTCCCGCAATAACAGTCCCTGCGCCCGGGCCCAGGCGCCGAGCTCGGAGGGGCGGATAAACTTGCGGTAGTCATGCGTAGCGCAAGGCAGCAGGCGCAGCACGTATTCGGCCCCGATCACCGCCAACAGATAGGCTTTGGGGTTGCGGTTGATGGTTGAGAAGATCGCCGCGCCGCCCGGGCGCAGCAGGCGCGCGCATGCATGGATTGCCAGCGCCGGATTGGGCACGTGCTCGAGCAGCTCCATGCAAGTGACGGCGTCGAATTCATTGGGGCGGCTCCGTGCGAGCTCTTCTACGCTGGTCAGCCGATATTCGATCTCGGTATGCGTCTCTAGAGCGTGAAGCCGCGCTACCTCCAGGCTGCGCTCGGCCAGGTCGATGCCGAGCACCCTTGCCCCGCGGCGTGCCATGGCCTCGCTCAGCAGGCCACCGCCACAGCCCACGTCGACGATTTGCCGGTTTGCGAGCCCCGCGAGACATTTCTCGACGTATTCTAAGCGCAGCGGATTGATCTGGTGCAGGGGCTTGAATTCGCCCTCGGGGTCCCACCAGCGGCTGGCGATGCGATCGAACTTGGCGAGCTCCAGGGGATCCGTATTGATATTCGAGGACACTTCTATACGACCTTTTCCCCGCTTGGCCACAGGTCAGAGAATGACGCCGAGCATACGCGCTGGCGTCGGCAGGCGCGAGAACCCGTCAGGACATTATCTTATCACGCCAGCTCTGGCTTTGACTGCGTATTGCCGCTGGATCCAGGGTCGTGAGCCGCCCGTCCGCGACCAACTCGCGCCCCGCCACCCAGACGTTGCTGACTTGGGATCGATTGGCGGCATAGACTAGCGCAGAGATCGGGCTGTAGACCGGCTGGCTGCCCAGATTGGCGAGATCAACCGCAAGTAGATCGGCGTATTTGCCGGGCACCAGGGAACCGATTCGCTCGCCGAGCCCCAGGGCTTTGGCGCCCGCCAGGGTTGCCATATGCAGAGCCTGCTGAGCGGGCAGCGCCGTTGCATCGCCCGCCACGGCCTTGGCAAGCAATGCCGCCAAGCGCATCTCGCCGAACATATCCAGATCGTTGTTGCTGGCCGCGCCATCGGTACCAAGCGCGACATTGACCCCGCGCTCCAGCAGCGCCGCCACGGGCGAGAAGCCGCTTGCGAGCTTCAAGTTGGACTCCGGGCAATGCACGACGTGGACACCCGCCTCGGCGAGTCGCTCCATTTCCGCCACTTCGAGCTGTGTCATGTGAACCGCGATCAGGCTCGGTGACAGCAGACCGATTGCATCCAGCCGCGCGAGCGGGCGCGCGCCGTAGCGCTCAACGCTCTGCGCAATCTCATGTGCGGTCTCGTGCAGGTGAATGTGCACGCAGACGTCGAGCTCATCGGCCAAGGTGCGAATGCGCTCGAGATTGCGCTCGGAGACGGTGTAAGGCGCATGGGGAGCGAACGCGGCGCTCACGAGCGGGTCATTGCGGAAGGTATCGTAAAGCGCGAGCCCCCGGCTCAGATACTCATCGGCGGAAGCCGCGTATGCGCTCGGCAGATCGATCACGATCATGCCCACGACTGTTCGCATGCCGGCTCGGGCGGCGATGCGCGCCGTCGTCTCGGGGAAGAAATACATGTCATTGAAGCAGGTAGTCCCGCCGAGCAGCATCTCCGCTATGGCAAGCTCGCTACCCTGTTGCACGAACTCGGCGCTGACATGTATCTGCTCCGCCGGCCAGATGTGCTCATTGAGCCAGGTCAGCAGCGGTAGGTCGTCGGCCATCCCCCGTAGCAGCACCATCCCCGCGTGCGTGTGCGCGTTCACCAGTCCCGGTATGAGCGCGTGATTGCTTAGCTCACGTATGCAGTCTGCCCGATACTGGCGTTTCGCCTCACTCTGGGGCATGATCCGCGCGATCCGCCCGTCGCGAATGATCAGGGCGTGATGGTTCAGGATCGCGCCCTCCGGCTCCACCGGAACCAGCCAGCGGGCGTTTATAATCGTATCCGCTTGCTTCATCGTGTAATCTTCAATGTGCCGCCAACTGGGCATGAGTGGGGGATAGTGTGCGACAATCTTCCACAGAGGTTAAGCGTGATCGACTAATCCATGAAGCATGATACGGTTCGCGCCCTGCGCTGGACGGGCGAGGCGCTGGTGCTTCTGGATCAGCGCCGGTTGCCCCACGAGATCCGCTATGAGGAGTGCGCCAGCGCCGCGGACGTGGCGGATGCCATCCAGGCGATGGTCGTGCGCGGTGCACCGGCGATTGGGATTGCCGCGGCCTATGGGGCTGCGTTGGCGGCGCGCCGGTGTGCCGATCCACAAGAGTGTGAAGCGCAACTGCAGCGCCTGGCACGGGCTCGGCCAACGGCCGTTAATCTGCAATGGGCGCTGCGGCGGATGCGCGCTAAGCTCTTAGGTGGGGCGGATGCCGAGGCCTTGGCCGCGGAGGCTTGTCGGATACACGACGAGGATGTAATCGCGAACCGCCGTATGGGCCAATTGGGTGCGGCCTATTTCACCGCCAGTGGAGCGGTATTGACCCATTGCAATACGGGCTCATTGGCGACCGGTGGCTATGGGACGGCCTTGGGCGTCATCCGTGCCGCCTACGCGAACGGCCGCGTTTCGTGCGTCTATGCCGATGAGACAAGGCCCTGGCTGCAAGGCGCCCGGCTGACCGCCTGGGAGCTGCAGCGAGAAGGGATTCCCGTGCGCGTGCTCGCCGATGCCGCGGCCGCGGCGCTTTTGCGTGTGGAGGCCGTGCGCTGGGTGGTAGTCGGCGCTGATCGAATCGCCGCCAACGGCGATGTGGTAAACAAAATCGGCACCTACGGGTTGGCGCTGGCCGCGAGAGCCCATGGTGTCGGTTTTATGGTGGTGGCGCCCTGTTCTACGCTTGATTTTGCTACGGCCAATGGCGATGCGATACGCATCGAGCAGCGAGATCCTGAGGAAGTGCTGGCGCTCGCAGGCCAGCGTCTGGCTCCGGCCGGGTTGGAGGCGTGGAATCCTGTGTTCGACGTTACACCCGCCGAGCTTGTGGATGTGCTGATTACGGAACGGGGTACAGTAGAGCGGCCGAATCGGGAGCGTATGGCCGCATTAGCCCCCACCGGGCGTTGCGGCGGCTCGGAGAGCCTGGCGTAACGTTAGCATAGGGCAATCAACCGCGGGAGCGGGGGGAGAGAAGCAGATGCGGAGTGTGCTGAACTTTTTGACGCTGGCGTCCATGGCGGCTACGGAGGCCACCGCTGGGGAGGAAAAGCCCCGTGTGCAAGTGGTGACCACAATTGGTGACTTCACCATCGAGCTGTACCCCGATCGGGCGCCGATCAGCGTCGCGAATTTCCTGCGTTACGTTGACGAGGAGTTTTATCATAGTACGACTTTCCACCGCATCATCAATGACTTCATTATACAAGGCGGTGGCTTTACCACGGATAAGACGCGCAAGGATACTCATGACCCGATAAAAAACGAAGCCGATAACGGCTTGAAGAACGTGCGTGGCGCAGTGGCTATGGCCCGCGTCAAGGAGGTCGATAGCGCGACCTCGCAGTTCTTTGTCAACCTCTCGGACAACCCCTCGCTGGATCACAGTGAGAACGACTTCGGTTATGCTGTCTTTGGCCATGTAGTCGAGGGCATGGAGTCGGCGGTGAAGATCAGCGGCGTACCGACGGTCAAGCATGGCCCCCACCGCGATCAGCCGCGTGTGAACGTCGTGCTAAAGCGGGCGGTGCGCGTGTAATACCCAATCTTGCGCAGGATGCGTCCTCCCTAATCAATATGTTATTATCTCGAGCCTTCCTGCGGCGCGCCCCGGGTTCGACCGGGGCGCGGTCTCGTTCGTATGCCATTTAGAGGCACCTAGAGCGCCCAATGTCCAGCATCGCCAAGGAGATTCTACCGGTCAATCTCGAAGACGAGATGCGCCGGTCCTATCTCGATTACGCCATGAGCGTGATCGTGGGACGCGCCTTGCCCGATGTCCGGGATGGGCTGAAGCCGGTGCACCGCCGCGTGCTCCATGCGATGCGCGAGCTGGGCAACGACTGGAACAGACCTTACAAAAAGTCGGCGCGTGTCGTTGGTGATGTGATCGGTAAGTACCACCCGCACGGCGATGCGGCGGTCTACGACACCATCGTGCGCATGGCGCAGGTCTTCGCCATGCGTTATCCGCTCATCGACGGCCAGGGCAACTTTGGCTCCGTCGACGGCGATGCCGCGGCCGCCATGCGCTATACCGAAGTCCGCATGGCGCGCATCGCCCATGAGCTCCTAGCCGATCTCGACAAGGAGACGGTCGATTTCGTCGATAACTATGATGGCTCCGAGCAGGAGCCCACCGTGTTGCCGACTCGCGTGCCCAATTTTTTGATCAATGGCGGTTCAGGTATCGCGGTGGGTATGGCAACCAACGTCCCGCCGCATAATCTCGGTGAGGTAATCGATGCCTGCGTGGCCTTGATCGACGATGACAGCCTTACGGTCGATGAGCTGATGGCCTATGTGCCTGGGCCGGATCTGCCCACGGCGGCCATCATAAATGGCGTTTCTGGAATCCGTGAGGCCTATCGAACCGGGCGCGGGCGGATGGTGATCCGGGCGCGCTGTGAATTCGAGGAGGCCGCGCGCAGCGGGAAAGTCAGCATCATCGTCGCCGAGCTGCCCTATCAGGTGAACAAGGCGCGGCTGCTCGAGAAGATTGCCGATCTAGTCAAGGAAAAGCGCATGGAGGGTATCACCGAGCTGCGGGATGAATCAGACAAGGACGGCATTCGCGTCGTGATCGAGCTGCGCCGCGGCGAGGTGCCCGAGGTCGTGCTGAACAATCTCTATCAGCACACGCAGCTCGAATCCGTGGTCGGCATCAATATGGTGGCTCTCGCCAAGGGTCAGCCCAAGCTGCACAGCCTGCGCGATGTGCTGGACGCTTTTCTGCGCCACCGCCGCGAGGTGGTTACCCGGCGCACCATCTACGAGCTGCGCAAGGCACGCGAGCGCGCCCACGTATTGGAAGGGTTGGCGATTGCGCTCGCCAACATCGATGAGGTGATCGCACTGATCAAGGCATCGCCCGGGCCGGCGCAGGCCAAGGCCGAATTGATCGCGCGCTCCTGGCCACCGAGCTCCGGTATCACCGAAATGCTCCAGCGCGCCGGGGCCGAAGCCTCCAAGCCCGAGGGGCTGGATTCTTCGCTGGGCTTGGTCGGCGCGGCCTATCGTCTCAGCGAAGCTCAGGCGCAGGCCATTCTCGACCTGCGACTGCATCGCCTGACCGGTCTCGAGCAGAACAAGATTATTGACGAGTACCGCGAATTGCTGGAGGCCATCGGCGCGCTGTTGCAGATCCTGGGCAGCGGGGATCGGTTAATGGAGGTCATACGCGAGGAGCTGCTGGCGATCAAGCAGCATTATGCCGATCCGCGCCGCACCGAGATCACCGCCAATCGGGTCGATCTCACGCTGGAGGATCTTATCCAGCCGGAGGACGTGGTCGTTACCCTCTCCCATGGGGGGTATGCCAAATCGCAGCCGCTCGACAGTTATCAGGCCCAGCATCGGGGCGGCAAGGGTAAGGCCGCGACGAAGATGAAGGATGAGGATTTCATCGATCAGCTCTTCCTCGCCAATACTCATGACACGCTGCTGTGTTTCTCCAGCCGCGGCAAATGTTACTGGCTCCGGGTCTACGAGCTGCCGCACGGCAGCCGCGGCTCCCGCGGCAAGCCCATTGTCAACTTGCTGCCGTTGGATCCGCAGGAGCGGATCAGCGCGGTGGTACCGATCAAGGAGTTCGATGACCACCATTTCGTCTTCATGGCCACTCGTAAGGGTACAGTCAAGAAGACCCCGCTATCGGATTTTTCGCGCCGACGCGCCTCCGGGATTATCGCCGTCAACCTCCAGGGCGACGATTGGCTGGTCAATGTCGGCATCACCGACGGCGAGCGCGAGATCATGCTGCTGACCGATGCCGGCAAGGCCATCCGGTTCACGGAGGATGATGTAAGGCCAATGGGGCGCACGGCGAGCGGTGTGCGTGGGGTCCAGCTCGGCACGGGCCAATCGGTAATCCAGCTCCTTATCTTGGGTGAGGGCGATATCCTTACTGCAACCGAGAACGGCTACGGCAAGCGCACGCCGGTGCCAGAGTACCCAAGGCGCAGCCGCGGCGGCATGGGAGTGATCTCCATACAGACCTCCGAGCGCAATGGCAACGTCGTCGGCGCGGCGCAAGCCGCCGCGGAGGATGAGATGATGTTGATCACCAATGCCGGCACTTTGGTGCGTATCCCAGTAGCGGAGATCTCCGTGGTGAGCCGCAACACTCAAGGGGTGAAGTTGATCGCGCTGGCCGATGAGGAGCGGCTCGCCGGGGTGGCTCGGATCGAGCTGCTCAACGGCACCGGCGAGGACAATGGCGCGTGAGGCGTGAGACGTGAGACGGATCCTGGCGCGGGCAGCGCGCCTGCGCCGTGCTTCGGTGATTGACGGGAGTCTTTAGGACAAGACTTGGGAGCGAGTAGAGATGGCGCGAGCCTATAATTTCAGCGCCGGTCCGGCGGTATTGCCGGCGGCGGTATTACGCCAGGCCCAGGAGTCTCTCCTGGAGTGGCGGGATAGCGGTTTGTCCGTAATGGAGATGAGCCATCGAGGCAAGGAATTCAGCGCCCTTGCAAACCAGGCCGAAGAGGATCTGCGCGAGCTTCTTGGGGTGCCGCAAAGTCATCGCATCCTGTTTCTGCAAGGCGGGGCTACGGGGCAGTTTGCGGCGATTCCCATGAATCTGCTGCGCGCTCGCGCGCGCGCCGATTACGTCAATACAGGTAATTGGTCAAAGAAGGCGATAGCCGAGGCCACGAAGTACTGTACGGTCAGTGTCGTGGCCACGGGTGGCAATGACGATCCCATGAGCATTCCAGCGCAGTCCGACTGGCGCCTCGATCCGGATGCGGCCTATCTGCACTATACCCCCAACGAGACGATCAGCGGTGTGGAGTTTCACTGGGTTCCGCGGGTCGGAGAAGTGCCGCTGGTGGCGGACATGTCCTCCACCTTGCTTTCGAGACCAATCGATGTTGCCCGGTTTGGCCTGATATACGCTGGTGCGCAGAAAAACATCGGCCCCGCCGGATTGACCGTGGTGATCGTGCGTGAAGAGCTTATCGGTAAGGCCGCGGCGGCTACCCCTGCAGTGTGGGACTATGGCCGCCAGTCCGAGGCCGACTCCATGCTGAATACGCCGCCCACCTATGCCTGGTATATCGCCGGCCTGGTATTTCAATGGCTCAAGGACCAAGGCGGGTTGGAGGCGATCGCGCGAGTGAACAAGCGCAAAGCCGATAACCTCTACGCCGCAATTGACGGCAGTGAGTTTTATCGCAATCCCGTGCATCCGACCTGTCGCTCCTGGATGAACGTGCCCTTCGTGCTGGCGGAGCCAACGCTTGATGAGCGCTTTCTCGCCGATGCCAAGGCCGCCGGGTTACTGGGGCTGAAGGGGCACCGCAGTGTAGGCGGGATGCGCGCCAGCCTCTACAACGCCATGCCCGAGGCGGGCGTGGATACCTTGATCGCGTTTATGAGCGATTTCGAGAAGCGCTGGGGCTGACCTTGGCCGCCATGCCACCGAACATCGAAATGACCAGCCCGCTTGCTGATGAAAGGCACTGACGCATGTACAAGATTCTCACCTTAAATAATATCTCGGTTAAGGGCCTGGAGCGCCTGCCCCGCGATCACTATGAGGTTTCCTCGGAAATTCAGCGCCCTGATGCCATTTTGCTGCGCTCGGCGAGCATGCATAGAATGGAGATTGCCTCGAGTCTCAAGGCGATAGGCCGCGCGGGTGCCGGTGTCAACAACATTCCGGTGCAGGAGATGAGCGAGCGCGGCGTCGCGGTATTCAATGCGCCGGGCGCGAATGCCAACGCGGTCAAAGAGCTGGTGGTCGCCTCCATGTTCTTGGCGGCGCGCAACATTTGTCAGGCCTGGGCGTTCGCCCGCGGCCTCACGGGCAGTGATCGGGAGATAAACGAGCTGACCGAGGCCGGCAAGAAGCGCTTTGTGGGCTTTGAGCTGCCCAGCCGCACCTTGGGCGTCATTGGCCTTGGCTCCATCGGCGTGCTGGTGGCGAATACCGCTCGGGCCATGGGCATGAAGGTCATCGGCTATGATCCGGAAATTACCGTGCGCAGTGCCTGGCGGCTGGCCTCGGATGTGCAGCCGGCCTACAGCGTCGATGAGCTGGTCTCCGAGGCCGACATGATCAGTTTCCATGTACCAGAGAATGACACTACCCGCGGCATGGTCAATGCCGAGCGCCTGGGGCTGATGCGTGCCGGTGTAGCGCTGCTCAATTTCGCCCGCCCCGGAATCGTTGATGAAGCCGCGGTGGTAGAGGCGCTCAATTCCGGTAAAGTGCATGCTTATGTTTGTGATTTTCCGACCACTGTTCTCAAAGATCATCCACGTTGTATTACCTTGCCGCACATAGGCGCCTCCACTCACGAGGCACAGGATAATTGTGCGGTCATGGTAGCCGATGCGGTGCGCGAATATTTGGAGGTGGGCAATGTGCGTAATTCGGCCAACTTTCCAGAGATCGCGCTGCCGCGTAACGGTCAAGGTGATCGCCTGACGGTGGTCAATGCCAATGTGCCGAACATGCTCGGCCAGATCTCAACCGCCGTGGCGGAAGCCAGTTTGAACATTGACGACATGTATAACAAGGCCAGAGGTGATCTTGCCTACACCGTGGCCGATGTCGATGGAAAGATCACGGCCAAGGTGGTTGACCGGATCCGCGCCATCGAAGGGGTTCTTGCCGTGCGTGTCATCGAGTAGGCGCGGAGCGTGAGTGCCTGAGCCGGCGCGGATGCCATGAGCGAAACCGCTAAGCTAAAGAGTGTGCGGGAGCGGATCGACTCGATCGATAATGAGATTCTGCGCCTGATTAATGAACGCGCGCATGCGGCCCAAGAGGTCGCTCGCATCAAGCGCGATGCCGGTGAAGATGGCGATCTCTATCGCCCCACGCGGGAGGTGGCGGTACTGAAGCGCATCGGCGCGGCCAATCCTGGGCCGCTGCCTAAAGACGACGTGATCCGCCTGTTTCGGGAGCTCATGTCGGCGTGTCTGGCACTGCAGCAGCCGCTGCGGGTCGCCTTCCTGGGGCCGCAGGGAACCTTTACCCAAGAAGCCGCACTCAAGCACTTCGGCCACGGTTTGCATGCGCTCGCGCAAGAGAGCGTAGATGCCGTATTTCGCGAAGTCGAGTCCGGGAATGCGGATTATGGAGTGGTGCCGGTTGAAAATTCTACCGAGGGGGTGATAACACACACCTTGGATCGTTTCATGTCCTCGCCTTTGCAAATCGTAGGCGAGCTGGAACTGCCGATACGACATTGCCTGGCGTCCAAGGAGACCGATCAGGCTGCTATCCGCGAAGTGTTCTCGCACCCGCAGGGATTGGCCCAATGTCGGCAATGGCTTGACCAAAATTTGCCGAGAGCACAGCGCATCCCGGTGAACAGCACGGCAGAGGCGGCTCGCCTAGCCGTCGAGGCGCGGCATGCAGCGGCCGTAGCCGGGGTTGCCGCGGCGCAGCACTACGCACTGACCGTGCTGCATGCAAACATACAGGATGGTGCGGCCAACACGACGCGGTTCCTCGTTCTAGGTAGCCATTCGCCGCCACCGAGCGGCGAGGATAAGACTTCCGTGGTGGTCGCTCGGGCTGATAAACCCGGTGGCCTTGCAACACTCCTGGCACCGCTCGCGCGCTACGGGCTCAACATGAGCCGAATCGAATCGCGGCCATCGCGCCAGGGCATGTGGGAATATGTGTTCTTCATTGACATCCTCGGCCATGCCGAGGATCCGATCCTGCGTCGTGCGCTCGATGAGATGCAGCAGCTCGCGAGCCTGCTCAAGATTCTCGGCTCCTATCCTCGGGCGGCGCACTGAATCCCGCGGTGACGCGATGGCCGGCGCGAGGTAGCGTACATGTCAGCTTCTGAGGGCGGGTTCGATTTCTGCGACCTAGCTGTCCCGGGTGTGCAGGGATTGCAGCCATACCAGCCCGGCAAGCCTATCGGCGAGCTGGCTCGGGAGTATGGGCTTGGCGAGTCCCGAATCATCAAGCTCGCTTCCAACGAGAATCCGCTCGGGCCAAGTCCGAAGGCCATCGAAGCCATTTGCAAGGCGGCGTTGGAGGTCCACCGCTATCCCGATGGCAATGCCTATGCGCTGCGCAACGCCCTCGCCGAGCACCATGAGATGGCTCACGAGCATATTGTGCTCGGCAATGGCTCCAACGATGTGTTGGATATGGTCGCCCGCGCCTTCCTGGGGCCCGCACGCCAGGCGTTGCTCGCGCAATACGCCTTTGCGATCTATGCAATCGTCGTTCGCAGTGCGGGTGGCGAGGGGATTGTGGCACCCGCCAATCCGCCCGGCCATCGGCAACCCTTTGGTCACGACTTGAAGGCAATGCTCGCCCGCGTTACCCAGAAAACGCGGGTGGTATTTTTGGCGAACCCCAACAACCCGACCGGCAACTGGCTCCCGGAGGAGGAGCTGGAGATTTTCCTGGAGAAGATCTCAGACGATGTCATCGTCGTCGTAGACGAAGCCTATGTAGAGTATGCTAAAGGTTTGGCCGGTTACCGCGAAGTGAGCGGCTGGCTGGATCGCTTCCCCAATCTCGTCATAACCCGTACCTTTTCCAAAGCCTATGGGCTTGCCGGCATGCGGGTCGGCTATGCGCTTTGCGGCGCCGAGATCGCCGAGCTCCTCAATCGCGTGCGCCATCCGTTCAACGTCAATAGCATCGCGCAGGCGGCCGCGGCGGCGGCTCTGAGTGACCCGGGGCATGTGGCGCGCGCGGTGGATCTCAACAATGGGGAGCGCGAGCGCCTGAGTGGGGATCTGCGCGGGTTGGGGTTGCGGGTATTGCCCGCTGCGGGCAACTTTCTTTGTGTCGAAGTCGGCAGCCAGGCTGCCGCTGTCAACGAGGCCTTGCTGCAGGGCGGCGTTATTGTCCGCCCGCTCGTGAGTTATGCGCTGCCGCGGTTTCTGCGCGTGAGCCTTGGCACGGCCGCGGAAAACGACCGCTTCATGACATCGCTACGGGAGATCCGCGCGCGTGAATTGCTGGAGGTGAGCGCATGATCCACATCGCTCGTCTGTGCGTGATCGGCGTGGGACTCATCGGCGGCTCGCTGGCGCTGGCGCTGCGCCGTGCCGGGATGGTGAACGAGATCGTGGGCTGTGGGCGCGGCGAGGCCAATTTGCGGCGGGCGGTGGAGCTCGGTGTCGTGGATTGCTACCAAACCGATCCGGCGCTAGCCGTTGCCGGCGCGGATGCGGTCGTTCTCGGCGTGCCCTTGGGCAATGTCCGTGCGGTGTTGATGACGATTCGCTATGCCCTGGATGCCGGGGCAATCCTTACCGATGTAGGGAGTGCAAAGCATTGCGTGATCGAAGACGTCGAGGCGGTATTCGATCGCATACCGGCAATGTTCGTGCCCGGCCATCCAGTGGCGGGGACGGAGAAGAGCGGCGTCGAGGCGGCATCGGCCGATCTTTTTCAGAACCGGCGCACGATTCTCACGCCGCTGGCGCAGACCGACCCCCAGGCCGTTCGCACCGTGACGGCATTGTGGGAGTCTGCCGGTGCTGAAGTCATCTCCATGGACGCCGAACATCACGATCGCATGCTGGCCGCCACCTCGCACCTGCCACACTTGCTCGCCTTCGGATTGGTGGATACCCTGGCACGCTGGGATGGCGGCGAGGATCTACTCCAGTATGCCGCCGGCGGCTTTCGCGATTTCACTCGCATCGCCTCGAGCGATCCCATCATGTGGCGGGATATTTGCTTGGGCAACCGTGAGGCGCTATTGGACGCCTTGCAACATTACCGCGAAGATCTCGGCGTGTTGACCGAGTTGGTGCGCCAGTTGGATGCGAAGGGGTTGGAGCGAGTTTTCCGCAACGCCAAGGACGTGCGCGATCGATATCTGTCTTTGCTCGAGCGTTGACAGGCAGTCAGAGTGAGCCGCCACGCACGCCGGGCGCTGTTCTCACGTGCGGCTCAAACTGCAAAGGGGAGTGTCTTGCCTGGGTTCCGCGAAGGTCAGCTGCAATTTCGCATCCAACCCGGTGGGTGCCTGACGGGTGCTTTGCGCGTGCCGGGCGATAAATCGATCTCGCACCGTGCAGTGATGTTGGCGGCCTTGGCGGAGGGCACGACCGAGGTCCAAGGTTTCCTCGAGGGCGAGGATGCGCTGGCAACGCTTGCGGCCCTGCGGGCAATGGGTGTGCCAGTCTCCGGACCGGAGCGCGGTCGGCTCGTCATCGAGGGCCGCGGTTTGCACGGCTTGCAGCCTCCGCTTGGGCCGCTCTACCTCGGAAATTCCGGCACCTCTATGCGTCTGCTCTGCGGGCTGCTGGCCGGTCAGCGCTTCGATTCAACGCTCACGGGGGATGCCTCGCTAAGCCGGCGGCCCATGCAGCGCGTAACGGACCCATTGAGCCGAATGGGAGCGCAAGTAGAGACCGGCGCGGCCGGCACGGCGCCGTTGCAAATAAAAGGCGGTCAGCCATTGCATGGCATTCACTATGAAATGCCAATAGCAAGCGCGCAAGTAAAGTCTTGTCTGTTGTTGGCCGGGCTTTATGCGCGGGGTGAGACCTGCGTCATCGAGCCGGCCCCGACCCGCGATCACACCGAGCGCATGCTGATGGCATTTGGTTATGAGCTGCGTTGCCAGGCCGGCCGTGTTTGTCTGAACGGACAAAGGCCCTTGCATGGCGTTTCGCTGCTCACGGTTCCGGCGGACATCTCCTCGGCCGCGTTTTTTATGGTCGGAGCGAGCATTGCTCCTGGATCCGACCTGCGCCTGAGCGAGGTCGGTCTCAATCCGACGCGAAGCGGGGCGATCGTTATCCTGCGGCGTATGGGAGCCGATATCGATGTGCTCAATGAGCGCACGGTTGCGGGCGAGCCGGTGGCGGATCTGCGTGTGCGCCATGCTGCGCTGCATGGCACGCATATAACACCCGATCTGGTCCCGGCGGCGATTGACGAGTTTCCCGCGCTTTTTGTGGCGGCCGCCTGTGCCGAGGGCGAAACGCTATTGCAGGGCGCCGCGGAATTGAGGGTCAAGGAGACGGATCGGATTGCAGCGATGGCAACCGGGTTGCAGGCATTGGGCATCATTGTCGAGCCGCGCCCGGATGGTATTCGCATCGTCGGCGGCGCGCCCAGGGGTGGCCGTGTGCGCGCCCTAGGCGATCACCGCGTTGCGATGGCTTTTGCGATGGCCGCCCTACGCTCGGATGCTGAGATCGTCATCGACGACAGCCGCAATGTTGCCACGTCGTTTCCAGGCTTCGTCGAGCTTGCCGCGGGTGCCGGGCTTGGCATCCGCTCTGAGGTCGTCGATGAGCAAGCCTGAGGTACCAGTGCTGGCCTTGGATGGCCCCAGCGGGGCCGGTAAGGGGACGGTCGCCGGTCTTCTAAGCAAGCGCTTAAATTGGCATCTCCTTGACAGTGGCGCGATCTACCGGGTGCTGGCCCTGATCGCCGAGCGCGCGGCTATTGCGATGGGCGATGTCGCGTCCCTGATCGATATCACCCGCTCCATGGCCGTGACTCTGCCGGTGGACGCTCAGGGCAGATCACGGGTACTGCTCGACGGCGTTGACGTAACGGCATCAATACGCAGTGAAGCCTGCGGAGAGCGAGCCTCGGAGGTGGCGGCTTTGCCGACGGTACGACGGGCATTATTGCGATGTCAGCGCGAATTTCACAAGCCCCCCGGGTTGGTCGCGGATGGCCGTGATATGGGCACGGTTGTTTTTCCCGATGCCATTGTGAAGATCTACCTTACCGCGAGTGCGCAAGAACGTGCCTATAGACGCTATAAGCAGTTGATGGAGCAAGGCATTAGTGGTAACCTCACAGCGCTTTTGCAAGACATCAATGCGCGTGACGGGCGTGACCGTACGCGCGCCGTCTCGCCGCTGATTCCGGCCACCGACGCGATCATTGTAGATACCACGGGGAAATCGGTGGAGGCGGTAGTCGATCTGGTATTGAGCCAGATGCCGCGGCACGTCATTTTTTCGCATTGACCGGCGCGGTAAATCTGGAGACTCGAGCGAGGTGGAACGCATAGGCTCACCAAACCAGTGGTCTGGTGAGCGGCGGCATTCTTTAAATT
This sequence comes from Nitrococcus sp., assembly GCA_030452265.1. Taxonomy (GTDB): domain Bacteria; phylum Pseudomonadota; class Gammaproteobacteria; order Nitrococcales; family Nitrococcaceae; genus Nitrococcus. The sequence goes on along the minus strand of JAKDMQ010000035.1, from coordinate 2,157 downwards.
TCAACGGCAACAATTTGACTGATTACGGTCTAGGGTTATCTCATCCATGAGCGAAAGCTTTGCAGAACTTTTCGAGGAGAGCCTGTCACACGCGGATTTGCGGCCTGGCGCAATTGTGATGGGTCATGTGGTTGCGATCGAGGGCGAGGATGTGATCGTCAATGCGGGCTTGAAGTCCGAAGCGATCATACCCCTCGAGCAGTTCGTCGGCGACGACGGCCAAGTCGAGGTTAGCGTCGGCGACGATATCGAGGTCGCGCTGGATGCGGTGGAGGACGGATTCGGTGAAACCCGGCTCTCGCGCGAGAAGGCCAGACGGGCGCGCGCCTGGACGCATCTCGAGAAGGCCTATGACGCGAGTCAGAGCGTAACCGGACAAATCAGTGGCAAGGTCAAGGGCGGCTTTACCGTAGATTTGGGTCATGTCCGCGCCTTTCTGCCGGGATCGCTGGTGGATATACGGCCGGTGCGTGATACCACTTACCTCGAAGGCAAAGATCTCGAGTTCAAGGTCATCAAGCTCGATCAGCGGCGCAACAACGTTGTGGTGTCCCGGCGCGCTGTCGTGGAGGAAGAGTACAGTGCCGAGCGCGAGGCTCTGCTGGAGAAGCTCCAGGAAGGGCAGGTTTTCAAGGGCATCGTCAAGAATCTGACCGACTATGGCGCGTTCGTCGACTTGGGCGGCATCGATGGCTTGTTGCATATCACCGATATGGCCTGGAGGCGAGTCAAGCATCCCTCCGAGGTCGTCAACGTCGGTGACGAAGTCGATGTCAAAGTCCTTAAGTTCGACCGCGAGCGCAACCGCGTCTCTCTCGGGCTCAAGCAGCTCGGAGAAGATCCGTGGGAGAACATTGCTCGGCGCTATCCCGAAAGTGGCCGCGTCGTTGGCCGGGTGACCAATATTACCGATTATGGTGCTTTCGTCGAAATCGAAGAGGGCGTCGAAGGTCTGGTGCATGTCTCCGAGATGGACTGGACCAACAAGAACGTCAATCCCGCCAAGGTCGTCACGATGGGTGACGAAGTGGAGGTGATGGTTCTCGATATCGATGAGGATCGACGCCGGGTTTCGCTCGGTATGAAGCAGTGCCAAGCCAACCCATGGGATGAGTTTGCCGCCAAACATAACAAGAGTGACCACGTTCGCGGCCAGATTAAATCGATTACGGATTTCGGGATTTTTGTGGGCCTTGAAGGTGGCATCGACGGATTGGTCCATCTCTCGGACCTCTCTTGGAATCTCTCGGGCGAGGAAGCCGTGCGCCAGTACAAGAAGGGGGAGGAGGTGGAGACCGTTGTGCTGTCGGTGGATCCGGAGCGCGAGCGGATCTCGTTGGGCATCAAACAGCTCGAACAGGATCCAATCTCCTCTTGGGTGGCCGAGCACCCCAAGGGCTGTCTAGTCAAGGGGCACGTTAAAGAGGTAGACGTCAAAGGAGCCGTCATTGAGCTTGACGGCGAGGTTCTGGGCTATTTGCGTGCCGCCGATATCGCCCGCCAACGGGTCGATGACGCGCGCACGGTGCTTGGGGAAGGTGACCCGGTAGAAGCCAAGTTCATGGCCGTCGACCGACGTAACCGCATGATCAACTTATCTATCAGAGCGAAGGATCAGCAAGTGGAGCGTGAGTCAGTCGAAGACTATGCGCGTCCCGCGAGCGCGGGTACCACGACGCTGGGTGATCTGCTCAAAGAACAGATGGACAACCGCCCGCAAGAGGCCGAAGACGAGTGAACGCCCTCGAGCTCGGTTGACAAGCCGAGCGCATTGCGGCCAGCCGGATAGGGGAGTTCACAACCTTGTTGGAAGCGCCGAGTGGACGCCAGGCCGCCCATCTGAGGGGCAGCCGATGGGGTGCACGCATCGATTTGGCTGGTAGACACAATGAACAAGTCTGAGTTGATCGAACGCATTGCTGCCAAGCACCAGGAGTTGACCTATAAGGATGTGGAGCTTGCCGTGAAAGCGTTAGTCGAGCACATGAGCGACGCTCTTTCCTGCGGCGAGCGGATTGAAATCCGGGGGTTCGGCAGCTTCTCGCTACATCATCGTGCGCCCCGAACCGGGAGGAATCCCAAGACCGGCGACCCCGTGGCATTGCTAGGAAAGCATGTGCCGCATTTCAAGCCGGGAAAGCAAATGCGGGAACGGGT
>JAKDMQ010000221.1 GCA_030452265.1 Nitrococcus sp. | reverse complement strand
GTGATCAATAAATCGTAATCGTCGGTGTCTCAAAGTCGTTGACAGGTTCCGGCGGGGGTCCGTGGCTTTGGCGCGCAGCACCGAGTCGACAATCGGGATGAAGAAACATAGCGATTTGCCGGAGCCGGTACCGGTGGTAACGACAAAGCTCTTGTGCTGACTTGCGAAGGCGATTGCCTGATCCTGGTGGGTGTATAGCTCGATCGGAAAGACCATGGCTGTCTGCGGCCGCAGCGTGCCGTTCAGTGCAAGTGCTTGTGTCGAGCTGCCCGACTTGTAGCGCGGATTGATCTGCACCAGGGGTTCGGGCCAATAGCGTTGCGTGGCGTAGGCGTCATCGATCTTCTGCTTCAGATCCTGCGCACGAATGGTTGTAAAGGAGCGTGCGAAAGAGCTGTAGCCTTGAATTAGACTGTCGCGAAGAGCAAAAACGTCCATTTAACCCCCCAGAAGTCCGGCACTGCCTGTAACAGGCCAGACCGGGTCAGCCAACCATCCTTGTTATGTGCCATTCAACGGCCTGATTCTAGCCACGTCTTCGCTGATTGCCTGTGACGTACCTTGCGAGTCACCGCCGTGAGACTGTGGATTAGGGCTGTTGCGGCGATCTGTCTGTCCAGTGCGCTCAATGGTAGCGCCGAATACCGCGACCGTGCGAATCCGCCGCTTTGCGACGGCCCGTCGGTCGCTTGGCTGCGGGAGCGACCGCGCGGATCAGGCGGCCTTGTTCTTGCTTGCCAGGCCGTACAGCACAGCGGCCACGATGATCGTGTCTCTTCTCAAATGCTAGAACGCGGCGTAGGGCAAGCGAGGCAGGGGGGCTCGACGATATATTCGGTAGACCCTGCGCCTGCGCGCGCCGGGGTCAGACCATACACGAGCACATCTGCGCCGGGACGTCGCGGTGCAGAGGCTGTTGGATAGCAAGACATGACCTGGATATCCTGGCGCGCGTCTTGCCTCATCTATACAGGGGACGTTGTTGCCCCATAACGGCCGCCTATACTGAATCAGGTGCTGCAGGCATTGCTCTCGAGCGATGTCATTCGGATTGACTGGAGCGAAGAGGTCCAGCCGAAGGTGAGGACACCTTTGATGAACTGTGCCAAGGTGGTTTTGATCGGCGTGTTCATGGCGAGCGTGATCCCGGCTCGAGGGTGGGCTGCGGAAGATGGCCCCAACATACTGCAGCTCGGTGTGGGCGGATTCGATCTTGTCGGCGAAGATGACGATGGTGTTGAGAAGAATCGCTCGGCGGCCGGCCTTGTAGAGCTGCGTTTCGGTGACAGACTGTTCCATATAGGTCCTGCGCTCGGGGTATTGGCAAACGTCGATGGTGGTGTCTACGGCTATGGAGGGCTGTACGCCGATCTTTCCCTCGGCAACTTCATTATCACTCCGCTCGGGGCCGTCGGCGCCTACCATCAAGGCGACAGCAAGGATCTTGGCGGCGTGCTGGAGTTTCGCGCCAGCATCACCGTGGCCTACGCCTTTGCGAATGGTTCACGCTTGGGTATTCAGGTGGGGCACATCTCCAACGCCTATCTCCACAATCGGAACCCCGGTGAGGAGGATGCCTTCCTCACCTATGCGCTGGCATTCTGACCTCTCGTCGGAGACTCGCTTAGCAAGCTGTGGAGTGCAATAGCGAAGCGCGTTGCGCCGCATGCAGGGGGGGCGTCCGGCGCATTATGGCCTGCGGCCCAATGCGCCCTTACGCGGAGCTGGGAAAATCCGGTCCTTGCCCCCAAAATAGCGCTCTCCGGTCAAGCCGCCATCAGATTTCATGAACAGCAGCCGTGTGCGAGCGGGCATGGGGTCACGTCTTGTTTTTTGCATGAATTGTTTATAACGGCGCGGCATGGCCGAACCAACGCGCATCGAGTTCGAAAGGCCGCACCAACCACACTGCGACGCGAGTTGCCTGTGCCACAGGGGATAGATACTCGTGGTAATTGGGGCGCATTTCCAACGGCAGGTATCGGCGATCGATCAAATCGCCAGAGGTCGCTTAGATGCAGGGTGAATATTAAAGCCGCGGCCCCTCTCTCCCTACGACCCCGTCCCGTACACGCCGTGGACACCTCCGTGTAGGCTCGACGGCGGCATCCTTGCCGCCGACGCTCCCGCCAGAGCACACCGCCTCGAGCCGATAATGCTTCCGCCGTTGTTGGAGAAGAGGCTAATCAAAGCGATCAGTGCGATAGACTTCATGGATTGGCATACAATCCATGAGGCCTACGCGTGCTCCTGGTACTCCCGGATCCCGGCTGGCCGCTATCGCTCATTCAAGTGGTATTTCTGCCAGGTTGTCCATTGCCAACGCCGCACCTTGCTTCAGGTAGCCGTTCTGAACCAGCAGGTACGCCACAACCTGCAGATACTGCCGCTCATCGAGGCTGCCCGGTGCCGTCTGTGGCATCGCCATGCTCACATACTGGAACAGACCTTGGGCGGTACGGTAGGAGGCGAGCCGGGCATCGACACCGATGACTGCCGGGCCGATATACCCCTCGCCCTCCTTGCCATGGCATTGGGCGCAATGGCTGCGGAATACTTTCTGCCCCTTGGCGGCGAGCGCTCCAGCCGTCGAGCCGGCGCCGCAGCCAGAAGGCGGCCCAGCCCGAGCGCGGTCATGACAACCAGCGTGCAAGCCGGCAGCATCAGGGTGAGCGCGCGCAACATCCGCGCGCAGGCTTGCTGCTCCAAGTTCACCACCTCGCCCGACATTCGCTCGCCCGCCTCAAGGCGCAACCTCGACCGGGTGCGGAACCACCGCGCCCCAAATGTAGCCCTTCTTGTTCCAGACCTGCTCCGAGATCGGCCACTGGCGATTTCCCTTTTCGTCGCTCGCGCGCGGCGTGATGGTTTTCAACCCCGGCTGAGCGTCCAGGGTGAACGCCCAGCGTACGCCGGCGGCTGCGATATTGGGCTCGATAAGCTCCGCCGGCTGATAGCCGTTGCCGCCGTCCAGGCTGATCTCGACCTTGGCGATGCGTGCATGGGGCGACCAGGCATACCCGCGAACGCGCTGCTGCCCCGGTTTCAGCGTCGCGGGCCAGGGAAGCGCGACCGCGCTCTTCATAGTCTGCCAGTAGATAAGCTCGCCCTCTGGCGGGCCTTCGGGGTCCTCATAGTCGGGGCCTATGAGGACGTAGCTGCTGGTGTTCCACTTGGACCATAGCTGCTCATCGGCCACCTCGATCGAGCCGAGCCACTTAACGTTGAAGCTTCCGAGCCAGCCCGGCACCAGCAGGCGTGCCGGGAAGCCGTGATCATAGGGCAGCGGTGCGCCGTTCATGCCGTAGACGACCAGCGTGTCGTCGGCCATGGCCTTGTCGATCGGCGTGGCCTTCTTGAAGCCGGAGGTATCGAGACCGCTCGCCATGATCGACACGGCCGAGCGCGTCACGCCGGCGCGGTCGAGTATCTCGGCCAGCGCTACGCCGGTCCATGAGGCAACGCCGTAGCCGCCGAGCAGCCACTGCGTGCCCTGTCCCGGCCTGCCCAGGAACTTCGCATAGAAGGAGCGCGCGTTACCCGCGCACTCGATGAAACGGGTGAGCGTGCTTGAGGGCAGCGCCACGAGATCGTCGTAGCCCAGTGCCAGCGGCTTCTTGACTGCCGAACCTTCGATGCGCAGCCGCCACTGCGTGTGATCGATGATCGGTGTGGCACCATGATTGCGAATGTAGAACTGGCCCGTGTCCATGACAAAGCAGTCGTCGCGCGCCCCCAATCCCCAGCGCATCTCGGCGTTGGTGCCGTGAGGAATGAAGAACGGCTCGGTATCCGGCTGGACGTGCAGGCGCTCGCCGGCCGGGGTGGTTATCATACCGCCTGCCTTGGAGCCGGCCTTCTCGGCCGCGGCCACCGCTATCCCCGCACACACCCCCAGCACGGCAGCCGTGCCACCGGAGCTCAACAGCCCCAGGAAGCGCCGCCGCGACAGGCCGTGAGCTTGCGCCTTGCGCCATAGCGCCTCGACGTCCTGCGTTGTCTGCGCTTGCGGCCTGCTCATGACACCCTCCTCGCATGCGGGTCCCTCCCCTATTCAAGGTGAGATTAGACCAGCCGTCGCGGGTGCGCTACTTGCCCCGCGGCCATCTCGCAAGGTCGCCCCGGCATTTCCGGTGACACCCTAAATGTACGCATCGCGTAAATCGAGCTGCTACGCCGCACGCTCTGCCATCACGGCTTGAACGCTCAAAGAGCCATCGACTCCGAGCCCGATCGTCACTTCAATTTCTCCCTGGCCGGGGCGGGGATAACGGCCAATTCAATAATTTTGCCCTCTTGAGTCCATGGTCTCGCTTCCGTTAGCCATGGAATACCTGCGCCCGGCGTGGCCAGGCTGGAACAGGGCGCCGGTACCGACGACCGGGAGCAAGTCTGTTCGCGCCAACCCGCGCCTGCGAGGCAGCAGTCACCAATGCTTGACCTGGTAGCTTCCGGAAGCTACCCTGGTGGCATGCGATCGGTTGGCCTCAAGACACTCAAGAACAAGCTGAGCGAATATGTGCGCCTCGCAGCGAGCGGCGAGACGGTCTTGGTCACGGACCGTGACCGCGTGGTGGCTGAACTGACGCCGCCCCGCGCCGAGAGAAGCCCGTTGTTGGCCGATGCCTTGCTCGCCGAGTCAGTACGCCGGGGCTGGCTGACTCCGCCCGCGCTTGCTAGCGGCAATCCGCCGGCGCGCGCCCCTGTCGCGCCGCTTCGTGTGCTCCTGGAAGAACTCGCGCAGGATCGCTCCGAGCGGTGATTTACCTGGATACCTCGGTCGCCCTCGCGCACTTGCTCGCGGAGGATCATTCGCCGCCGGCAAGGCTCTGGCGGGAGACGCTGGTTTCAAGCCGGCTGTTGGAATACGAGCTTTGGACCCGCGTGCATGCGCGCAAGCTTACCCATTCCCACGGAGAGCACGTCCGTGCCCTCGTCGGCGCGGTTGCCTTGCTGGAGCTGGCCCCTCCGGTGCTCGCCCGAGCGCTAGAGCCCTTTCCTCGCGCTGTTCGGACCTTGGAAGCGCTACACCTGGCGTCAATCGAATTCCTCCGCAGCCAAGGCCAAACGGTGGTGCTCGCAAGCTACGACGAGCGGTTTCTCGCCGCTGCGCGCGCTCTTGCTATCGAAGTCGCCGAGATCTGAATCAAACGAGACTGAGTTAAAAATCAAACAGGGGCAAAATAGCGGACAGACCCGGCACTGACCCCTTTATTCCTCGGCAAGCTTACGCGATCAAGCACCAACTTCGACGCTTCGGCCCATAGTCCCGAGCAACGCCTCGAACTCCGCCACCGGCAATGGCTTCGAATAGCAGTAACCCTGCGCTCGGTCGCAGCCGAAGTCGGCCATGGCCCGAGCCTCGGCAATCTCCTCGGTGCCCTCGGCGACCGTCTCTAGGCCGAGGTTATGGGCCAGATTTGCGATCGCGGCGACGATCTGGCGATCGCTTTCGCTGCGCGACGCCCCCCGAACGAACGACTTGTCGATCTTCAGATACCGACCGGGGAATTCGCGCAGATAGGCGAGCGAGGAGTAGCCAGTGCCGAAATCGTCGAACGCGAACGAGACTCCCGCGCGATGCAGTCGCGTGAGCTGATCAAGATCCTCGGGCAGACAGCGCATTAATACGCTCTCGGTGATCTCCAGACCCAGACGTTCGGCGCCGACGTCGTAGCGCCGCAACGCCTGCGTGACCGTGGCCTCGATATCCGACTCCATGAACTG
>JAKDMQ010000034.1 GCA_030452265.1 Nitrococcus sp. | reverse complement strand
GAATTGAATAGTCAGTTACCAACTCGCCCCGCACGATATGTGGTCAAAGGGCAGGGCTAGGTCTGGGCACGCGTATTCGCGCTACGAAGTCAGTCGTTGCGGGCCTATCTCCACATCCACCTGAAAATGAGTCGCCGTGACCCGCGGTACCAGCCGCTTTTGCTCGCGCCGCAGCTCCACCAAACCATGCCGTTCAAGCGTCTTCAGTGTGCGGGACAGATTTGACACGCTCCTTCCCGTCAGCCGCTCCAGAACCTTAAGTGACCGTGGCTTTCGCGCCTGAATAAGCTCCAGCAACGCCTGATTCCGCTCACTCAGCACTTCGGCTAGGGACTTGAGCGACTCAAACCAAATGCTGGGCTCGTCGCGCCCGGGGCGGTACTTCCCCCGAGCAATGGCAAGAGTGCGCTGAATGTACTGCTCCCTTGCCATAATGCCGACCTTCATTACCTGCGTTGCCATTGCGTGATACCGATTAAGCTTCGCCAACGATTTTCCGAACCTCGGTCCAGAAATCCTCGAGCAAACTTGCGGGGCTATCAAATGCATAGGGCTCCACCCGCTCGTCCCGGTGTTTGTGGTCCCAAACCACGCGCTTGCCCTCGAAACGCCGCCGGCGCCTCTGCACGGCATGAGCATTGTCATAGCCCAGCAGCCTACGGTTATACCGGTCATGCAGGGTCAGACAGTACCGAATGCCATGGGGTACGTGCCGGCTCGGCGGCACCTCCCAGGCCTCGATCCGTGTCCAATAACCATTGTCCATCCTGAACACTTCCCCATTGAGTGAGAGTAACGCGTCTAGCCAACCGGCGGCATAGCGGCGCGGGCGTTATTGGCTCGCGGGGGCTTCCATTTCCACGGTGGTGCTTTTATTACGCGCGGGCGACATCCCGCTCCACATCCGCCTCACCCCGGCTATCGAACCACTGCTCCAGCATCATCAGCACCCACACCAGGGCGCCGTAATAAGCCGGGTGCTCGGGAAGCCAGCGGTCGAGCAGCGCATCCAGAAAATCCCTACGCAGAATGTTGCGCGATTTAAGGCCCATCAGGCTGTCTCCAGCCAGCTCGCGCAGGCATCGATCGTGCGCCAGCCAGACGCCGAATGGCAGCCCGAAGCCGTGCTTCTCCTTGGTGATAACCTCCGGCGGCAGGAAATCCCGCAGCGCGTCCTTGAAAAACGGCCGCAGCCGCGTGCGGCGCAGCTTCCAGGACGGCGGCAAGGTCAGCGAGAAGCGCAGCAATTCATCGTCCAGCATCGGAAATGCGGCGTCGACTCCCGCCAGCGCACAGGCACCACGAACCTTCACCAGATCGTCGTCGGCCAAGGTGAAGCGCAGGTCGCGGGCGAGCATCCGATTGACATAGCTTTGCGCTCCGTCGGCCGCCATCGCCTCGGCAATGAGCCGCACCGGCTCATCGCGGTCCACCGTAGCCAGGAATTCCGCGCTCAGCATCCGCTCAGCGCCCATGCGCTCCACCAGATTGTAGGCCTCGGAACGCTGCGGCAGCGGCAGCCGCGCTTGCGCCACGTAACTGCGCAGCTTGCGCAAAGGGCCGACCCGCGGCAATCGCAACGCCAGAGGCTCTACCAGAGCGTGCCGCAGCACCTCGGGTAGCTGCTCATAGAGCGAGAAAACCCACTGCTTGGCGTAGCGCTCATTGCCGCCAAAAAGCTCATCCCCGCCATCGCCGCCCAGCAGCAGCTCGACGCCGGCCTCCCGCGCCAGACGGGCGCAGTGGAACGCCGGCACCACCGAGGCGTTGCCGAACGGCTGATCATAGCCCGCGGCAACCCGCGGCACCGCATCCGCGACATCCGTCGGCGTCACGAAGTACTCGTGATGATTAGTGCCAAAATGCCGCGCCGCGGCCCGCGCGAACGGGGTCTCGTCATAGCCGGGCGCGTCGAAGCCGATTGAGAAGGTATGGGGCCGCCCGCCGGTGGTACGCACGAGCATCCCCGCGACTGTAGAGCTGTCCGTGCCGCCGCTCAGAAACGCGCCTGCGCAACGGCCGTCGACGGAGCGCGTAATCGCACGCTCGAGTATGGCCCGGAAATCGGCGGTGGCCGCCTCCTTATCACCGCCATGCGGCTCTTGGTAGCGCGGCTGCCAGATGCGAACCGTGCGCGCCCGCCCCGCGGCGAGCACCAGCGCCTCCCCAGGCAGCAGCCGCCGGCAGCCACGGTAGATCGTATGCGGCGCGGCCACCACATGCGCATAGAGATAGTGATAGAGCGCCTGAGGGTCGATATCCTTGTCCATGTCCGGTCGCGCGGCGAGCCAGCGAAGCGACGAGGACGCCGCGGTCCCGGAAGGCATCTCGGCATAATAGAGCGGCCGACGGCCCAAGCGGTCCGCGGCCACCACGGCCCGCGGCTCCGAATGGTGCACAACGAACAGCGTGAAATCGCCATCCAGGCCCGCCAGCGCCTGCTCGCCTTCGCGCCGGTAAGCCGCGGCGAACCGCTCCAATGCCGCCTCTCCCGAGGCACCGTCCGCGGCCCAGCACACGCGTCCGTCGGCGATAGCGGTAAATTGCGCGGTTTCCCATCGCGTACCCCCGTCATCGGGCAGCGCAACCCAGCCACCCGCGCCCGCGACAGCGTTAGCCGGTGCCGGCGATACAGCACCGGTGTCGGTCGCAAAATACCCACTGCATCCCATGATCCATCTCCTCGTCCCTAAGGCGCTCGTGAGTCGTTGGGCTAAACCCGCCCTCAGTGTCGGCAACAGCAAGCCGCTATCCTGGTTCACCGGCTTTCGCTCTCCTGCCCGAATGCGCGCTCGTGGCCGCACTGGCAGCGCAGGTGCGGGGAATCGTCAGCGAGCTTCCGCAGGTCCGCGACACCAAGAGTGCGGCTACCCTTCCGGACTTCTCGAAATCGTATCTCTCCCGCCGTCCGTTCGGCTGGAACAGGCTCGCAATTTGGGCCGCCAGAATGCAGGCGCAGCGTACACGCCGGGAGGCAAAGCGTGCTGCCACACCGAGCGATGGTCCGCGCGGGCGAGATCCGCAATCCCACGAGCTTATGGGCAACCATGGCGCGTCGTGAACCGTCCCGCAGACGAGGCTAGGCCAAGTGCGTCTAGAGACGAGATCGAGCCGGCGCTGTCTCGGCGTACTCATCTATAGCATGGCTGAAAATTAACCAGTACATGGTTGACTTTCAGCCATTGCACGGTTAGATTCTGACCATGTACCACCGCCAGTTGGCTGCAAGGATCCTCGATTCGCTCAGCGATACCCCCGTCGTCTTCCTGCAAGGTGCACGACAGACTGGCAAGAGCACACTCGTGCAGGCGCTGGCAAATTCGGAATACCCGGCCGACTACCTTTCCCTGGACACAATGGCGGTACGCTCGGCCGCAACCGCCGACCCGGAAGGCTTCATCGCGGGCCTCGAAGGACCGGTGGTGCTGGACGAAGTGCAGCGTGCGCCCGAGCTGGCTCTGGCCATCAAGGCCGCGGTGGACGCCGATCGCCAATCCGGCCGATTCCTGCTGACCGGCTCGGCCAATATTATGCTACTGCCCAAGCTCAGCGAGTCCCTGGCCGGGCGGATCGAGCTGCATACACTCTGGCCGCTGTCCCAAAACGAGATCGACGGCAGCGAGAGTGAAAACTTCATCGATCGGCTCTTCTCGGATCATTTTTCCGCCCAGGGAGGGTTTGAGCCGATAGAATTCGGCGACCTTGCAGACCGGGTGCTTCGGGGCGGCTATCCCGATGCGCTGACACGGCGCCCGACGCGGCAGGCAGCGTGGTTCGACGCCTATATCTCCACCATCCTTCAGCGCGACGTGCGAGAGATCGCCAACATAGAGCATCTGGCGCAGATGCCCCGTCTGCTTACGCTCCTGGCTTCCCGGACCGGCTCGCTACTCAACTATTCGAGCCTGGCCCGCGACCTCGCGCTACCGCAGTCCACGCTCAAGCGCTACATGGCGCTGTTCGAAGCTACGTTCCTGGTGCGGCCCTTGCCGCCATGGTCGGCCAATCTCGGCAAGCGCCTGGTCAAGAGCTCGAAACTTATGCTCACCGATACCGGCCTGCTGAGCCACCTGCTGGGACTGGACGCCGAGCGCCTCAAGGCGGACCGAACACTGGCTGGGCCCGTACTGGAGAATTTCGCGGCGATGGAGGTGATCAAGCAGCTCGGCTGGTCACGGACCCGCTGCGAACTGTTCCACTTCCGCACCGACACGGGCCATGAAGTGGATATGGTGCTGGAGGATCGACGCGGCCGCCTGATAGGAATCGAAATCAAGGCCGCGGCAAGCGTGCAGGGGAAGGACGTTCGCGGCCTACGCACGCTGGCGGAGCTGGCCGGCGAGCGCTTCGTCCGTGGTGTACTGCTCTACACTGGCGGCGTAACGGTTCCTTTCGCCAGGAACCTGCATGCCCTGCCGATAAGCGCGCTATGGGCGATGTGACGGTGCGGCTGCCGCTACGCCCGTAAAACCCGTTTTGAGTGGGCATAGAACTTGTCGGCCCGTTGGCCGATACTCCTGTTCGGCATGCCCCGATCCGGCACGACCTGGCTCGGCAAGATCTTCGACAGGCACCCGGATACCCTCTACTGCCACCAACCGGATAACGGCTACAGCCGGGCATAAACCAAAAAGGCGTGACTGAGCGCGGGCCCGGCCAGAGGCAGCCGCGCCAAGCCGATTCGCTCGGTCCTCGCCTGCAGCGTGGCAAGGCGCTCCGGGAGTACCGGCACCCAAATGATACCGGCCTCCCGACAGAGCCGGCTGCGAGCAGTGCCTGACGCAGCGTGGCCGCGGACTCCAGGCGAAGCCGGGCGGCCCGGCCGGCCACGCGGCCGGCAAGGCGACGGACCAGATCCGGCAAGCACAGGCCATTGAGACCATCCACCCAGACTTCTCGGCCGGGCCTGGTCACCCGCACCAACTCCCGCACCAGAGCGACGGAGTCCGACAGCGCCTGGGTCACCCCGAAGCAGAGGGTGCCGTCAAATGCGCCGTCGGCGAAGGGCAGCCGACGCGCGTCCGCGGCCAACCATGCGATGGAAAGATCCCTGGGAGCCGCTTCGCGGGCCTTGGCCAGGCTTGGCACCGAATAATCGACACCGAACACCTGCTCCGCACCACGGCGGCGCAGCAAACGGACATAGCTGCCCGCTCCGCAGCCGACATCCAGCCAGCGACCGGAGATCGGGCCGCGGCTGCGCTCGAAGGCGCGCGGATGGGTCAACAAGCCGGTCGACGACCAGCCCGCGGTCTGCGCCTCGGAGTCGAAGGTGCGGCTGAAGCGCTCGAACCGCTGACGCCAGCCGGATTCGAAATAATCGGGGAGGTCGGAGGGAACTGGTTTCTCCCTTCTCCTTCGCGGTCCGCCTCAGCGCTCGTCGGGTGACTTGAGCCGCCCCTGCTGCGCGAGCTCCATCACCGTTTCAATGCGAATGAGCCGCCGCTCATGGCTGCGGACGTCCGCTTGGAGCTGTGCCACATCCTCGCCGAGCGCCTCCACTTCCTCCGTCAAGCGGAGCACGCGGCGGGCAAAGTCCATCAGATCCCTTCCCGCTCCCATAACGCCTCCGATCACCGCCGTGCGCGAAATAGCTCGGCGACCCGCTGGAACTCGGCTGGGCTGGACTCGGCCCACGCCCGCACCTCGCGGAGATCGGCCTCGCGGTCAACCTCATCGGCCCGTGCCCGGCGGACGCGCTCCCGCACCTCCCGGACGCGGCCGATGGTTCGATCCACCACCTCGCTGGCCGCCCGCAGCGCCGACGCCAGCTCGTCGTCCGACGGCTCATCGCGATCCGGGTCGTAGGCATCGATGGAGCGGCGCACCACATCGGCGGCCGTGACGCCGGGACCGGCCCGCCGGGCCAGCCGTTCGAGCTTCGCCACATGCGCCCGCGAAACGTAGTACTGCTTGCGCACGAGGGCGCTGCGCTTTCCATTCCGAGCCAGTGGCATCCCACTATCCATCTGCGCCAGTTAATATACGTAGATTATGCGTATGTGGACGTTCTACTCGCAACCTCGAGAGCCTCGTCACTCTCCGCATGATCCATCGGCATCTGCGCACAGCGGGCGTTGATACGCCGGCGAAAGTGCACTCGGCGCTGGAACACGGTAGCTATCATGACATGCAGGTATTGCTCAGGCGCCTGCGGGCCGATCCGTGGGGTCGGGAAGCGACTGCCGCGGAACAGGCTGCGGCAACCTCGGCCGTTTATGGCTGGCCTCGGGTGCTTAGCTTGGTGCTTCGCCTTGCGCGCGAGGAGGCGACGCTGGGCGAGCCCGTACAGGTTGTGGGGGGCACGGCGGCGGCGCTGGATGCCGGCCACCGGCTCACCCTGGATGCCGACTACGCGCATCCCGACCTCCGCGAACGCTACGAGGAGCTGCTCGATTCCCTTGAAGCCCGTGACGACTGGGAGACGGCCCGGACCAACTACGGGGTGCTTATCCTCGGGAATTTCCAGTGCGTGGAAACCGGGCTTCGCCAGCTCCGCCGCGACGAGCCTTTGGAAGTGGAGACGGTCGACACTCGATAACGGCCCACTGACCGTACCCACCTGCGAAGAGATGATCCGGATCAAGGGCTGGATGATCCTGGTGCGCAACGCCACCCGGGACTACCTGGACTTCGCCGCGCTCACCGCCCATGCCGGCGAGGCACGAACACGGGACGCGCTGGCGCCCTTCGATGCCCTCTATCAGGATGTGGACGCGCGCGGCCGCGAGCGCGATACGCTCCCTTCGATGCAGCTACTGCGCCAGCTCGCCGAGCCACGGCCCAACGACCTCGATCAGCGCCTGCTCGCGGACTACCAGGAGATCGCTCCAGAGTGCTCGGACTGGCGGCGGGTCGCCAGTCAATGTGAAACGGTGGCCGAAACCCTCGCCCTGTCGCTCGGCGCGCCGCCGAGCCAGGTTACTTAGCTCCCTTAGCTGTAACATTTTTCTCGGACCCCGATCCCTTATCCCACTGCCCGACCGCGCTCAGCTTCTGTTTAAGGCCCAGCAGCGGGAATCCCTGTTGGTAGGCAAGATGCGCTTGCTCACGGGCCTTTTCGTACTTCCCGGCGTCAGCATAAAGCAAACCAAGATTATAATGGATGTTTGGGTTATTGGGCTCAAGTTCCGCGCCTTTTCGCATGAAAGCAATGGCGCTGTCACGGTGGCCAAGCATGTTTTGGTACATACCTTGCACCATCCACACAACGCCGTCGTCGGACGCAAATGTTTTGGCCCGCTGGAACCAGCATTTCATGGTGTAATGGGAACCCGTAGGAACCACGGTCTTTTGACGGATCGCTAGCCTCGCCATCGAATCGAGCGCGCGAGGGTGATTCGGTATGTGCCGCAGCGTGTAATCGATATCCTGGCCTATCGTGCCGGTATTACCATGCACCAGATTCGCCACCGGTGGCGTGAAGTGGGCAGTCACGACCCTGGGAATCTTGTGCTTCTGAGCCCATGGGTCATTGTAATTCCACGGTCCGTAGCCAGCCGCATCGGCCTTGAGATCGCCGCAGGCCGCCGCATGAACCGCCATTGAGCAGACGAGATAGCTGCAACCGATTACCGCACCGATCCATCGTGCGTCCATGCTGCCCTCCCTCCTTGGCAACCAGCCAATCCCCAGCGCGAAGTGTCTAATCTTCAGTAAGGAGCAGTATATCGCATATACCGCTACAAGTACTGACTGGCGGCTCCCTCCGGTAGGCAGCCTGCACGACACATCGTAAACTCCGCTATAGTTGACCGCCACTTAAACCACTGGCAAGGAACGCTATGTCCTACCTCATTCATGACCTCATTGCGCAGTCAGCGAGCCGCGAGCCGGATGCACCGGCGCTCGGCGATGCTAGGGAGACGTTAACATACGCGAGCCTGGCCGCATCGGTCACACGGGCAGCGCACGCTCTCGTCGCCCTAGGGCTAAGGGCGGAGGAGCGAGTCGCTGTTTATCTCGAGAAGCGTTGGGAAACGGTGGTAGCGCTATTCGGGGCAGCCGCAGCCGGGGGTGTATTCGTACCAGTAAATCCACTGCTAAAACCGCCACAGGTGGCCTATATATTGCGCGATTGTAATGTGCGCATTCTGATCACTTCGGCGGCACGCTTAGAAACCTTGGTTGAGGCACTCGACCAGAGCCATGATTTGCACACAGTAATCGTGGTCGACCCGATCGATGCGCTGCCTGCCGTAGGGACTTGCAATGTGCTCTCTTGGGAGCAGTGGATGCGTCTAGAGAGCAGACGAGCGCTGCCGCGGCGCATCGACAACGACCTGGCCGCGATACTATATACATCCGGTAGCACTGGACAACCTAAAGGCGTTGTGCTGAGCCACCGCAATCTGATAGCGGGCGCGATGAGCGTTGCCAAATACCTGGAAAATCGGCCACAAGACCGTATTCTCGCCGTGCTGCCGCTGAGCTTCGACTACGGGCTCAGCCAGCTCACAACAGCCTTTCATGCCGGCGCTTGCGCCGTGCTCATGAACTACCTGCTGCCGCGGGACGTGATCCAGGCAGTCGTAAAGGAGCGCATTGCAGGGCTGGCTGCCGTAGCACCGCTGTGGATCCAGCTCTCTCAGCTGCAATGGCCAGTGCGAGCAGTAGAATCGCTGCGCTACATTACCAACTCCGGCGGGGCCATGCCGCGGTCTACCCTCGATGCATTGCGCCAGAGCTTGCCACGGAGCCGGGTTTACCTGATGTACGGCCTTACCGAGGCTTTTCGCTCCACTTTCTTACCGCCGGAGGAGCTGGACCGACGCCCTGACTCCATTGGCAAGGCCATCCCCAACGCAGAGATCCTGGTGCTACGCGAGGATGGCACCCCGTGTGCTCCAAACGAGCCCGGCGAGCTGGTCCATCGTGGCGCGCTGGTATCGCGAGGCTATTGGAATGCACCGGAAAAAACTGCCGCACGCTACCGGGAGATTCCCGGCTACAACGGCGCACTGAGCACACCAGAGCTGGCGGTATGGTCCGGAGACACGGTGCGCACGGACGATGAAGGCTTTCTTTACTTCATTGGTCGGCGCGATGAAATGATCAAGACTTCCGGCTACCGGGTCAGCCCGAGCGAGATCGAAGAGGTGCTCGACGCATCCGGCCTAGTTAGCGAAGCCGCGGCGTTTGGCGTATCCCACCCCGTGCTGGGGCAGGCCATCATCATTGTGGTTACCCCCCGTCGCGATGATCATCCCCCGAGCGTGCAGACGTTGCTCGATGAATGCCGACGCACCTTACCCGCGTTCATGGTCCCGGCACACGCGGAAGTCCGCAGCAGCACTCTGCCGCGTAATAGCAATGGCAAGATCGACCGTAAGGAGCTCAGCATGGCTTTCGCCGGTTTATTCGAGGGAGAAAACGCCACGTGCCGATAGCCAAAACTCATCCAGCCCTGGCCAATTTCACGGTAATTGATGATTGCCTGCAGATCGGAGGGATGCCGCTTACCGAACTTGCGGCCCGGGTCGGCCAAACACCTTTCTACGCCTATGACAGAAGACTGCTCGATACGCGCGTGGCCGATCTGCGCGCGACACTGCCAAACCAGATCGCCATTCACTACGCGCTCAAAGCCAACCCGATGCCGGCATTGGTAGCCCACATGGCGGGTCTAGTGGATGGTATGGATATCGCCTCCGCAGGTGAGCTGAAAATCGCCCTGGACGCCGGAGTGCCAGCAAGCGAAATCAGCTTCGCTGGACCAGGCAAGCAGATCCCCGAGCTGCGCGCGGCCATAGCGGCCGGCATTACCATTAACCTCGAGTCTTTTCTGGAGCTGGATCGGGTCAGCGAGATCTCGCAGGATCTTGGCATCGCCGCGCGGGTGGCGGTACGCATCAACCCCGACTTCGAGCTCAAGGCATCGGGCATGAAGATGGGCGGCGGACCAAAGGTTTTCGGTGTGGATGCCGAGGCGGTACCCGAGCTGCTGCTCCGACTCGGCCAGCGCGAGCACCACTTTGCCGGCTTCCACATCTACACCGGTTCGCAAAATCTTCGAGCCGAGGCGATCTGCGAAGCACAAGCCAAGAGCTTTCAGCTTGCTTACCGCCTGGCCGAGCATGCACCGAGCCCTCTGCGCCAGCTCAACATCGGCGGCGGCTTCGGCATTCCCTACTTTCCTGGTGAGGAGCCAATCGATCTCGCCCCCATCGCCGAGGGCCTCACTGAGCACTTACAAACTGCGCGCAAGCGACTCGGCGAAACCGAGATCATCATCGAGCTAGGCCGCTACCTGGTGGGTGAGGCGGGCATCTACGCCGCCGAAGTGGTGGACCGGAAGCAGTCGCGTGGCCATGTCTTCGTCGTGACCAATGGCGGCCTTCACCATCACTTGGCGGCTTCCGGCAATTTCGGCCAAGTTCTCCGCAAGAATTACCCGGTCGTATTGGGCAACCGCGTTCTGGCAGGCGAACGCGAACAGGCCACGGTCACCGGCCCGCTCTGCACGCCGCTAGACCTGCTCGCCGAGAAGGTCGAGATCGCCCGGGCGGAACCTGGCGATCTGGTGGTGGTGTTCCAGTCCGGGGCCTATGGCTACTCGGCCAGTCCACGGGGCTTTCTCAGCCACCCGGAGCCACTCGAAGTGCTCGTCTAACACTCATCGCTGGCAAATCCCACTGCCTCTGCTGCGTGTGAAAAGTGCCAATCTTCCGCCCACCATGCTCAGTAAATCCGGCCTGACCCAGCACAACATACCTAGCGTGGACCCGGTTTGCCGCGAGACCCCTGTCTTCCGCTCGATCCACGGAAGGTTGGGGATCGATCGCAGCGTCCTAGACTGGCCACGCTTCAGTGGCTTATCGAAGACCTTGGCGTCGACGTGCGTTGCGGAGCAAAGAACGTTCGGTCAGCTACGCGCTCAACTGTGCGGTGTGTCACGTGATGCGCAGGCTGTTACAACTACACTACCGGCTCTAATGCCGGATCCAGTGTGCTTCGTGCATGGGTTTAGGTACGCGCGGCGCGACATCGCTCGCGCGCGCCCCGGGGAGAGTCCAGGATGCGATGTAGGAACATTGTGGGTGGCAGGTTGAGTGTGTCTGCCCAAGCGCTCCTTACCGTGCTCTTGTTTGTTCCTAGCATCGGCCGGTCGGACAAGCCGTGCCCTCCCGGCCCCTTCGGGTTGGATGGTGATGCGCCCATTTCTACCGCTTGCAGAGTGCCGGTCGAGAATGTTCCAGATCACATCCGGGCGGCGGCTGCCGGTCAGTGGACGGCCATCGGCGAAAATACGCTGGCATCCGTCGCGTTTCAGTACGATGCGGTGCCTGCGGGATACGTGACGAATCTCAACGGAATCATGACCGCCTGGTCAGGGGGAACGTACGATCCCGTACGCCACAAGTTGTACGTGAATGGGGGCGGCCACAACGACTACGATGGTAGTGAGTTTTATGCATTCAACCTCGCAACGAACACTTGGAGTAGGATCAACGACCCAACGCTGCTTGATCCAGACCCGTCGACGTATCCCACCAACGTATTCCCGAATGGCGTCCCATTCCCGATTCACACATACGACACGCTTTCGGTAAACCCCCGTAGTGGAAAGGTATACCGGCTTGGGGTTGGCGGGAGCTCCATCAACGCAGTGTACGAATTCGATCCATCGCGCGCGTCCGGAAGCTCTCCCGCTCCGTGGGCGAGGAAGGCGACTCTCGACCATCCCGACCCCCATTCGGGAGCCTCTGCGTGGATGGAGGACGAAGGAAAGTTCTTGGTGGCCAACCAGGACTTTGGAACGTGGCTCTACTTGCGCCGCTACGATCCGAGTTCTAACGCATTCGGACCACCGATCAACACGGATGTCTTCTTCAGCGGTGACACATCGATGGCCTACTCGCCGACAAGGCATCTGGCGGTACTACATCACACGCAGGCGAGCTCGAACACATGGATTGTTTTGAACACCGCGAGCAATACGGTTTCGATACGAACGATTTCCGGGGCGGCCTTGCCCAATCGCGCGTCCGTTGAGTACGACACGAGACGCGATCATTTCGTGGTCTATTCGGACGAGGCGACGGACAGACGGGTTCTCTACAGCGTGGATCCGTCGACTTGGAGCGCGACCAAAATCTCCCCCGCGGGCGCATCCATTAATGCGCCGCCGGGATCTCCATACAACGGAATCTATGGTCGGTTTGCGTACTGCGAGGACTATGACATTTTTATCGCGGTGAATAGCGTGAACGGCCGGGTGTACATCTACAAGCCGTTGGATTGGGCTGGCTCCCTCCCTGCCAACACGGCTGAGACGCCAGACTCCCCTTAGAATTACTGTAGGGCGTTGAAACACGAGAGATCATGACCGCAGAGAGAAACTCAATGACATTAAATGGAGCTCCTACGCCCGGGCTGGGGGGGTTGAGAAGCGTAGCGACGAGGCCCCAGGCCGGGCGCGCGCGCCTGATAATAGTGGACGTGGAGGGCGCGGCGCTGGGAGTGGTTCGTGGTGTGAAGCTAGATTGCTTCGCCGGGGTGGACTATTCGTTGCGCGCACGTCTTGAACCGGAGGAATCATGAAGCGTAGGGACTTTCTGATCAAGACCGGCGCTGGGCTAGCCAGTGTCGTGCTGCCCGCAAAGCTCGCACAAGGCTCCCTGTGCCCTCCGCCAAACCCAAGGCTGGACGGAGAAAACTCTGTAAGCAATTCCTGCGCGAACGGCGCGCTGCCGTCGTTCACCCTAACGAGTAGCACCGGGCGAAGCCTATCGCCGTTCACGCTAGGGCAGGTGTTCAAGATGGGCGACGTGCCTTCGGGACAGTTCATCGTCGCTTCGATTCCCAACTTTCAAGCAGACGTCCGCAATCGATGGTCCGACGGGTCCGTCAAGTTTGCTGTGCTCTCGGGAAGAATCAACCTCTCTGCAGGTTCTGCTACGACCGTATCTTTGCAACGAACCGAAACTGCACCCCGCCGTGTTCTTCTCAGCGAACGAGACCTCCGGTCCGTTGCACCCAATGCCTCCGTTTCGCTCGGAGGGTACGGGACCGTCACTTTGGGCGCGCTGCTGGGATCTCCCGTGAGATCAATGCTCGGTTCCGAGATGTCCGAATTCCATTATCGGGCTCCCGTTGGATCCGACGCACATCTCGCAGTATGGTTCTACGTTCGTCTGTACACGGGCAACGCAGTCGAAATCGAGACATGTGTCGAAAACGGTTACATGAAGGTTGCATCGCCGACCGATCGCTCCTATTCGGCGACCGTCACCGTCAACGGAACGGTACGCTATTCGGGTTCCTTGACGCACTGGGCACGAACAAGATGGGCGACGGTCAGTTGGTATGATGGCACGAACGGGCTCACTGACTTTGCGCGCGTCGTGCCGTCTCACGATCCAGCCTATCTGTGTGCGACGAAGCTCGTTCCTAACTACGCATTGGGAAGTGCCCCGTCTGGTTCATATCTCGATGGTCTGCCCCAGGCCATCGCGCCGTTGGGCAATGCGAATCATCAGCCTGGATCAATGGCAAATGCGGGCTCCTCAGATCACATAGGAATACTGCCTCGTTGGGATGCTGCGTATTGCACCACCGGTGATGCCCGCGCCTACAGGGCGGTACTAGTGAACTCGTACGCGTCGAACTCGTGGCCGGTTTGCTATAGGGACGAGGGTACGCAGCGTCCTCTCGCATTGGCATCGCGACCGAATATCGATGCGGCCGGATGGAACATTGATCCAGTTGTGTACCACTCGACATCGAATAGCAATTACTTTGGAGCGGGAACCGTCGCTCATATGCCGTCGGCTGGGTACCTCGCCTACCTTTTGACCGGAAGGTGGTCCCACCTCGAGACGGCTGCATTCTGGGCTACGCGATCCCATATGCAATTCAACCCCAACAATCGAGGTCACGGTTTCGCAACGATCCCTGGTGCCGAGGACCGAGGTAAGGGGTGGCACATTCGAAGCGCGATGCAGGCGGCCGCGATCTATCCTGACTTACCGCCTACTGTTGCTGACGCGATGGTCCGATCGGACCTGATCGCTGCCCTTGGTGCCACGTTCAAGTTCTGGCAGGCAAACGTCCTCACGTGCCCACTCGGGTACATCGGTGACATGTATAACCCCGGTCTTTACGGAGGTCTTCCTGATCTAATCGTTGGCGTATTCCAGGGGTATTTCGTGACCCAGTGCATTGGGTACGTTTGGGATCTCGATTTGCTGAGCGGGACAGCGCGAAGCGCCCATGCCGCGTGCCGGGATCATTTCTACAAACTTCCCGTTGGGATGCTCGGAGATTCTTCGGGCTGGTGTTATCGGAATGGGCCCCGCTATGCGGCCGTCCTCGGTTCCTATGATGGATCTACCATTTCTTGGTTCGCGGACTGGGAGGCCGCTGAAACGCGTGCCATCGCGCGCGGCGACGTTTCTTCTTCGTCGTGTCCACTGAATTCGTCCATCGACTCGGGTCACTTTCCCGACGCGACCAGCTACGGTGGGAACTTGCTACCGGCTATCGCCTATGCTGTGGATCATGGCTTCCCGGGTGCGTCAACCGCGTACTCACGCTTCAGTAGTGCTTCGAACTTCGGCGCGTTTGCCAACGCCCTAGGAGATGCGACTCAGTGGGCGGTAGTGCCTCGCTGATCAAGTCCAGTCGGACGATGTCAAACCTTCCATTACGCTCCCGCAAATCACCGCTCGGGATTACCAGGCCCGCAACCAATCCACGGTACCCGCGGATACCCGATCGCGCCATTCTCGTCGGGAAAAGGTATGATTCGCTTCGGGGAGGTCGAGCCGGGTCGTGCTGTGCCGATTCAGCGTCTGCTGCCATTGAGGCGAGCCCGCGACTACATCCCGAAATTCATCCGCCGTGAGGTCTTGGCCGCTTAAAACCAAAAGCACCTGGCCCTGAAAACGCTTCAGATCCCGCACCATCCGCACCGGCAAATCCAGCGAACGATCGTCAACCACCTGATTCCGGGTGCGCGCGCGGTGCAGAAGATCCAGCAAAGAGCCGGCCGCGCGAAGCGGATTCACCCGACCGCTGAGCAAACGTTGCCAAAACCCACGATCGACCAGACGCCCAAAATAATAATGCCGTAAATAAGCCCGTGCCTCCCCGGCCTCGGTCCTCACCCAGGGGTTCAGCAAGACAAGACCGCGCACCCGCGGATCCTGCCAGGCGTAATCAATCGCAGCGGAGGCGGCATCGCAAAGGCCCCATAGCACCACCTCCCGCAGCGTGGGGACTTTGCGGACAAATACATCGATCGCCAAGCGAATTTCCGTATCCACCCGTTCGAAACCGGCGAGCTCACCCTCGGCATCGCCCATACCACGGTAGTCGAAGCGAAGAACCGGATAACCGGCCGCGGCCAAACCACGACTGAGATGGACGAATTGCCGGTGACTGCCAATGCGGTACTGCGGCCCTCCGACGATGACCAGAACCCCGCGCTCAGCGCTGACCACGGGCCGGTGCAGCACCGCCGGCAACATCGCACCCTCGCACTCGAAGACAAACGCCTGCTCGTCCGGCCGATTGGCTGGACGCACCTTGGCGCGCTCAGAGCTCACAAGGCACTCGGCCGAATGAGTGAACGACGAGCGCCGCCGCGGTACGCTCGACCAGCTCGGGCACCACCGCAATCTCTTGGGTAACCCAAAAAGGATCTCCGGCAACATTATGGTCTGCAACCCGCCAGCCGGCCTGGCGCCATGACTCCACCGCGCGTGCCGCACCGGGTGACAGCGCCGTGCGCGTCGCCGCCGCGACCTCGAACCACTCGACTGTCCCGGCGCGCTGTGGCGGTGTTAATGTGGCCTGTGCCAGGGGCAATGCCAGCTCCGGTCGAATCTCATAGCCCCCCACCTCCAGCGCCTCACCAGCCGCCAGGCGCGCGCGCAGATCGCTCACCCGCTCGCGCCCCGCGCTGGCAAGCTCGCTCGCGATCCGTAGGCGCAAAAACTGATTGAGCGCCTGATCGCCCGATACCACCGGCTGCCAGAAAATCAGCCGCTCGCAATCCGGCAGGAGATGCGCCACTTCGCAGGCCATGACGGCACCCAATCGTACGCCCCAGAGCACCGGCGCACTACCGAAGCGCTGCGCCTGCCGCTCGACACAGTCCTGCAGGTCCGCAATCCAGGTCGCCCAAGTAGCGTTGGCAATATCACCCTCGCTGTCGCCGCAACCAAGCGGATCCTGCAATACAACCGCATACCCCGCGGCCTGGAAACCCCGTGCCTGCAGCGCCATCATGCGGCGTGCCTTGTTCATCTCCTCGGCAAACGGCGCCACGGCAACAACCACACCACGCGCGCACTCGACAGCAAAGGTGGTCACATGAAGGCGGCCGCCGCGGCCAGAGACGAAACCCACCCGCAAACGCTCATTCGACATCGCAGTCAGGCTTCCTCGGCAACCTTGCGAGAGACAAAATAGGCTAGGCTACCGACAGTCTCAAAGGCCTGGGCACTGATCTCGTCGTCGTCGATCACGAATCCGAAGCTCTCCTCGATGGCCGTCAGAACGCTGACAACGGCCATGGAGTCGAACTCCGGAATGGATCCGAACAATGCGGTGTCCGGACTGAACCGGATAGACCTTCCACCCAGTTGCAACACCTGATCCAGCAACGTCCTGATCTCCTCGAACACCTCAGTGTCGTCCATGTCGATACGATCCCTCCATCTGAGCACCCTCAACTCAACGCGTAAGACAATAACTGGTGAGCCAAAGAACCAAATTTCACAGGCGGCCTTCCCGCCACCAGACCCAAAATCACGCCGGAGAGCCGAGCGCCGATCACGTTTTCGCACGATCGACTTGGAACCTGTAGTCGCTCACCGTCGGCATCTGATAAACCTCAACCGTACGCACTCCTCGCTCGACGCTGGTCGGTATCCCTCTCGGCACCGCAATCTATCTCGCCTCCGTTGGCCGCACTGTGACATCTAGCGCAGAAGCCCGAAAGCGCGGAAGTATATGTTGTCTGTCAAGCTCATCTTGCTACCGCTAGCACATTTTTTGCCTGCGGAGTAACGGCAGAGGCCATTTCAGCAAGCGTCATTCAGCCTGTAATTCTCTGCGGAGTTTTAACGAATGATCAAGCGCACCGAACAATGCCAGCCCGCGGTTGATGTGCCGCGCACGATACGATCAAAACCCTCTTTTTTGTTTTGCTTACCATGGGACATCCAGGAAGTGGGCGGTGTGAACGAAGTAGTCCGAAACCTCATCCGCCAGACAATACGCGACGGACGTTTCTCGCCACTTTTGCTTCAGCCCTCATGGAATGCGCCAGAAATGAAGCGCGATGTAGCCGCCGGCATTGAACGTGTACGCCTACTCGTTCCAGCCTTGGTGGGAACGACCTCATTGTGGAGGCACACGCTGAGTTTCTTGTATCGCTTGCCCGGTTGTCTGTGGCACCTGCGTGCATTCTTTCGCAACGTGCAACCGGCAGCTATCAACATTCATTACCCTGGGCCGTGGGTTGTTCCTTTGTGGATTGCGGTTCGTCTTTGGCACAGCAACTGTTCTTTCATTCTTTCATTCCACGGATCCGACCTCACGCAAATAAATGCAAGCCGCTGGCTCACCCGCCACATATGGCGCGCATTGCTAAAGCGCACTGATCGAATTATTTGTTGCTCTAAAAGCCTTGCGGATAAGCTTCGCGCTTTCAGTGGCAATCTGGAGCAGATATTAGTCATCCACAACGCAATAGACGCGGCTGCGCTCGACGAAGCTTATACTGCGGCGGCAAATGAGCCGCGCTTGTTCGAAGATCGTCCATACCTCTCAAACCTGGCCACATTTGAATTTAAGAAGGGGCAAGACGTCCTGATAGAAGCGTTCGCTAAAGTTCGCGTCCGTCGACCGACCCTCGGACTCGCCATCGCTGGGCGGGAGGGCCCCGCGCTAGAGCAATTGCGGCAGCAAATCAGGCGTTTTGGTCTCGAGGATGATGTACGCCTCATGATCAACTTGCCGCACGGCCACAGCCTCAAGCTTCTACATGACAGTCAGTTATTTGTGTTGAGCTCGCGGGAGGAGCCGTTCGGAATTGTATTGCTCGAAGCGAATTATTTTGGCGTGCCGGTGATCGCGTCGGCGAGCGGCGGAATACCGGAAGTTATTACGGATGGTATCACTGGTTTTCTGGTGCCGCGGGAAGATCCCGATGCGCTGGCCACAGCTATCGAACGCTTGCTGGCTGATCGTGCGCTTGCAATGCAACTTGCCACCAATGCCAAACAAATAAACTTGACGGGCCGGTCGTGGAGAGAAGCGTATCAGAGTTACGTTGCCGCCGCAATAGCCACTCCTTCAGCGTAAGCGACACCACATGGTGATGCGCATACCCCGAGGCCGTACGGGACGAAAGTTAGCGATTAAAAATTACTTACGACAGGTTAACTTGTGACTAACGAACGGCAAATGGACAGGCGCGTGCTTGGCGGTATTGGCTGGATGTTTCTGGCCAAACTGGCAATCCGAGGGCTTGGTCTAGTCAGCGTACTCGTTCTGGCCCGCCTGCTAAGCCCGGAAGACTTCGGCCTGGTGGCTATGGCTACCTCGATTGTTGAGTTGGTGGCACTAATGCGCGCTTTCAGTTTCGATATTGTGCTGATCCAGCGAAGCGACGCAGGGCCGGTTCACTTTAATACGGCATGGACGCTTCATATTCTGTTCGGATTTCTTATGGCGACAGTCTTGTATTTACTATCTGGCGTCGGAGCGGATTTCTACAACGATGAGCGGTTAAAGTCGGTTATTCAGGTTCTGGCCATATCAGTGTTTATTGAGAGTTTTGGGAATGTCGGCACTGTCTATTTCCGCAAGCAGTTTGATTTCCAAAAAGAGTTTAACTTCATGCTGTCGCGAAAAATATTTGGTTTCGTGGTAACAATACCTTTGGCGTTTTTATGGCATAGCTATTGGGCGTTGGTTGCCGGAATACTATCCAGTTCCATAGGAGC
Organism: Nitrococcus sp.; assembly: GCA_030452265.1. GTDB lineage: Bacteria > Pseudomonadota > Gammaproteobacteria > Nitrococcales > Nitrococcaceae > Nitrococcus. Next base: position 1,215 of record JAKDMQ010000034.1, on the reverse strand, counting down.
GACGACGGTGAGCTATTTGATGCATGGATACCGGCCTCGGCTGAGCCTAGGTGCAGTACGCGAAATCCTTTCGTTTTCAACGTGGATACAAGTAAATAATGTGCTTTTCTTTACACGTCTGCGCGGCATCGATTTCATCGTTGGACGCATAGTAGGGGCCCAGGGGCTTGGGGTTCTGGCGCTTGCAACGGAGACTGCTGGAATGGTTACAAACGAGCTCTTGCAACCGATCAATCGGGCACTCTTTCCCGGTTATGCAGACCTTCAGGGCTCGCTTCGTTCGATGGCGGCAACCTATCTTAATGTTATTGGAGGAGTCGCGCTCGTTGTCGTTCCCTCGGCTGTGGGTCTCGCGCTCGTGGCGGAAGATCTCGTGCTGGTCGCCTTCGGTCCGAAATGGTCGAGTACGGTTATCCCGCTTCAAGTAATGGCGATGTATGGCCTCCTGGTTTCCTTGCAGGAGAACGGTACCCCCGCTTTCCTCGGCCTGGGTCGCCCGCGGCTAGTCACAGGCCTTGCAGCACTCTCTGTGATATTTACGATGGCCCTGGTCATCTACCTGACGGTCTCCCGCGGGCTTGTAGGCGCCTGCGTCGGCATGTTGTTCTCCGTGGTGATAATGCTACCAATAAATTTCTGGGCCGTCCGTCGTATCCTTGGTGTGACCACATCGATGGTAGTACGGGCAATTTGGCGTCCCATTGTGGCGACCACCGCGATGGCGGTGGCATGCCATTGGATACAGTCGGTGGTGCCGGCCGTAACCACCGGCGAGCATGCGTTCCGCTTGGCGATCACTTTTTGTAACGGTGCTGCCATCTATATCGGTGTAATCGTGCTTCTTTGGACGAAGGCAGGGCGGCCGCAGGGAGCAGAGAGCTTCATCCATTCGTGGCTTGCGCAGAGGTCATCGGCCACATAGAGCAAACTCCAGCAGGCGGGTTTCACTGAGAGAAATACCTGTAGATGTTGTCTCTGACGGCTTGCGAACGGAGATTGACCAGAAACAGCACCCCTTTCAAGGCTCGTGCATTCGAGGTGGCAGGATAGATCACAGTTCTGAGTGTGCACAACTTCACAGCTGCGAGAAGGAGGCTCCTCTACACTCGTAAAGCTTAGCGTGAATCTTTGGCACGGGGCGGTTGACGGAAAGGCTATTGTATGTGTGGCATTGCCGGAATTTGGCACCGGGATATGCGCGCGATTGATGCTGAT
>JAKDMQ010000220.1 GCA_030452265.1 Nitrococcus sp. | reverse complement strand
CTTTGCGGCCGGCCATGGCAGCAAGTTCTTTCCGACCGTTCACCCCGAGCTGTTCCTCGAGATCTGCCTGGCCTACCTGATCCTTGGCCTTGCTATCTTCGCGCTCGCCTATGCCCAGCGGCCGGGCTTCGCGCTGCAGCTGCACAGCCAGATACTGATGGATATCTTCGCGATCGCCGGACTCATTCACGCCAGCGGGGGTCTGCAGGCGGGGCTCGGCATTTTGATGGTCATCGCGGTCGCCGGCGGCAGCCTGCTCGCCGGGGCACGGATGGGCGGGTTCTATGCCGCAGTGGCCTCGCTCATACTGCTGTTCGAGCAGGTGCTCAACCAGCTTCGCGAGGACGCCGATCACGGCGGCTACACTCAGGTGGCCGTGCTCGGTCTTGCCACTTTCGCGACGGCGCTCGCCGGGTCGATGCTGGCGCGGCGGGCGCGGGAGAGCCAAGTGCTGGCGGAGCAGCGCAGCCTGGACGTGGCCAACCTCGAAGTGCTCAACAACCAGATCATCCAGCGTCTCGATATCGGCGTGATCGCGCTGGACCCCGGCGATCGTATCCGGCTGCTCAACCGCACCGCCCGGGAGCTGCTGGGCGCCGTGGATAGCGAGCGCCGGCTAAGCCTGGCCGAGGTCTCACCCAAACTCGCCGCTGCCTACGGGCACTGGCGTGAGAGCTGGAGCGCCGCGCTCGAGCCCCTGGCCACGCGGCGCGGGGGGCAGGAGTTCGTGCCGCGTTTCCACGCGCTTGGTCCTCAGGGTCGCGCCGGGGTGCTGATCTTTCTCGAGAATCTCACGCAAATGCGCGCTCAGGTGCAACAAGCCAAGCTCGCATCAATCGGCCGCCTGACCGCCAGCATCGCGCACGAGATCCGCAACCCTCTGGCGGCCATGATGAACGCCGCTCAGCTACTCAGCGAGGCCCAAGACCTGCGCACGGGCAACCGCCTGGTCGAGATCATTTACCAACAAGGCAAGCGACTCAATACCACCGTCGAGAACGTGCTGCAGCTCTCCCGGCGCACGCCCTCGACCCGAGGCATCATTCATCTGGGGCAATGGCTGCCGGGTTTCGTCACCGACTGGCGCGAGCAGCAAGGCCCGAGGCTCGATGCGGTGAGCCTCGAGATCGAGGGTACTGCAGTCGATGTGCTGTTCGATGCCGATCATTTGCGCCAAATCCTTGATAACCTGGCGCGAAATGCCATCGAGCAGGCCGGGCAAGAGGGCAGCAATCGCCGGATTGTGCTGCGCAGCAGCCGGGATCCGGGCGGTTACCCGTTCCTCGAGGTGGCCGACAACGGCCCGGGAGTGACCCCGGGGATTCGAGAGCACTTGTTCGAGCCATTCGCCACCAACTCGGCAACCGGCACCGGCCTGGGGCTCTATCTCGCGCGCGAGCTATGCGAGGCGAACCAGGCAAGGATCCATCTCAACGAGGAAGTGACAGGCGGTGCCTGTTTCCGAATCACCTTCGCCGGCCCGATCGAGGAGGACACCTAGACGATGCATCGACCGCTTGCACTGATCGTCGACGATGAGCCGGACCTGCGCGAGCTGGCGCAGCTCACTTTGGAACAGATGGGGATTGAGGTGCGCACCGCGCCGGATGTGCGCACCTCCCGCGCGCTGCTCGATGCTGAATCGTTCCGCCTGTGCCTTGCCGACATGCGCCTGCCGGATGGCGATGGGCTGAATCTGGTGCGCCACATCCAAAAGCACCATCCGGACATGCCGGTGGCCATGATCACCGCCTATGGCAGCGTCGAGACCGCGACCGAGGCGCTCAAGGCCGGTGCGTTCGATTTCGTGACCAAGCCGGTCGACCTCCATGTACTGCGACGGCTGGTCGAGCACGCGCTGCTCCTTGGCGACTACCCGGAGATCGATCGGCGCTCGCGCAATATCCTGCTTGGCGATTCCGCGGCGATGCAACATATCCGTTCCACCATCGTCAAGCTCGCCCGCAGCCAGGCGCCGGTGTATATCGGCGGCGAGTCGGGCACGGGCAAGGAGCTCATCGCCCGGCTGATTCACGACAAGGGCCCGCGCCGCGATAGTGCCTTTGTGCCGGTCAACTGCGGCGCGATCCCGACTGAGTTGATGGAAAGCGAGTTCTTCGGCCACAAGAAGGGCAGTTTTACTGGCGCATCGGCGGACAAGCTAGGGCTGTTCCAGGCCGCGGACGGAGGCACCTTGTTCCTCGACGAAGTGGCGGAGCTGCCCCAGCACATGCAGGTCAAGCTGCTGCGCGCCATCCAGGAGAAAGCCGTGCGCCCGGTTGGCACCTCGCGCGAGGAGCCGATCGATGTGCGCATCCTCTGCGCCACGCACAAGGACCTTGGCCAGCTCGTCCAGGACGGTGGCTTCCGGCGCGACCTCTACTACCGGATCAACGTGATCCAGGTGCACGCCCCGAGCCTGCGCGAGCGCATCGAGGATATCCCACTGCTGGTCGAGTACATTTTGCGCCGCATGGTCGGCCCCGGCGCGGCCTTGCCAAGCCTTGACGAGCGCGCCGTAACGGCGCTGCAGTCCTACACTTTCCCCGGCAACGTGCGCGAGCTCGAAAACATTCTGGAGCGCTCCCTCACGCTCAGCGAGAGCGAGGTCATCAGCGCCGCTGATCTGCAGCTACCGCAGAAGAGCCGCTCGGCACAAGCCCCCGCCACCATTGAACCGGCGCAGAACTTCGAGCTCGAGACCTATCTCGGTGAGGTGGAGCGCGAGGTCATCGTCAAGGCCCTGCAAAAGACCCGCTACAATAAGACCGCCGCCGCGCAGCTACTAGGTATCACCTTCCGTGCGCTGCGCTACCGGCTAAAGAAGCTCGGCCTGGAGTAGGATGCGGTGAGGGACGAACCGCATCGACAAAGTCCCGCGGGGCGGATTGATCACTATTAGCCGCGTAGCGCCGCATGCTTGCCCACTTTCGGCAAGTCGCGCCGCGCGCTCATATGATGAGAGATCAATGGGGAAATACGCGAAGCTCAGGGAAAAGATTTTGGCGCGTAGCGCCGACGATAATGTTGAATTCTCTGCGCTTTGCAAGCTATTAATCCGCCTCGGTTTTGACGAGAGAGTCAAAGGCGATCACCACATTTTCACGCGCGATGGTATTGATGAGATCATCAATCTACAGCCCAAGGCAAACAAGGCGAAGTCATATCAGATCAAGCAAGTGAGGGGTATCTTGGTTAAGTACCGGCTAGGGAAGTCTGATGTCGATTAAATATGAGTTGATCATCTACTGGAGCGAGGAGGATCAATCCTTCATCGTGGAAGTACCGGAGTTGTCCGGATGCATGGCGGATGGCGAGACCTATGAACAGGCGGTGGCCAATGTCCAGCAGGTCATCGAGGAGTGGATGGAAACGGCTCGGGAGCGTGGCCGCTCGATCCCGGAGCCCAAGGGTCGCTTGATATATGCATAGCAAGCCCATGGTGGTGCAGTTTCGTAGCGTTTTCTGAATTACGTATTTATAATCAGAAAATTAGAGATTAAATAAGAGCCCTTCGGGTGAGCCGGGAAAAGCATCAGCCGTGTTAGACACGCTTAAATACAGTAAGCACCTACAAAGCGCCGGTGTCAGTCAGGCACAGGCGGACGCTCAAGCCGAAGCGCTGCGCGATGCGGTCACCGAGACCGTGGCGACCAAGGCGCAGCTAGAGAACGTCGAACAGCGCCTTGATGCCAAGATCGACGGCGTCGAGCAGCGCCTTGACGCCAAGATCGACGGCGTCGAGCAACGCCTTGACGCCAAGATCGACGGCGTCGAGCAACGGCTCAGCGCTGAGATCAGCCAGGTGAGAGCTGAGATCAAACAGGTGAGCACCGAGGTCAAATCGCTAAGCACCGAGGTCAAATCGTTACGCTGGGTAGTTGGCTTGGTGCTGGGCCTGGTTACGGCTGTGCTGGGCCTAACCGCGGCCGTGCTGGTCAAGCTGCTGCTGCTTTGACGAGCGCAGGCCGCTAGGTTATCTCTACGCACCCCAGAGCACAGCATATGAGTCCGCGCCGGACTCGATAAAGCCTCTGCCGCTTGGGACCGCGGGCATCCTGCCCGCATACGGCCCGGCAGGGCCGTTCTGCCTCAGGTACGTAGGATGCGGTGAGGAACGAACCGCATCGATCGAGATTGGCAAGATGGATGAATTTCTATCAGGTGGTAAGTAACGCAATCGATTCTGGCGCGTGTGCCCGCCGATGTGATGGCATTGCAAACCGATGCGGTTCGTTCCTCACCGCAACCTACGGCTTATCGAGCTAAAGACTTACGTCGGATTCCCAAATGGGACATCAGGCGCATCGAAGCACTGGCTAAAAACCCACGCCCAGCCGGCTATGAAAAGTTGTCTCGCCACTGAGCACGGCCAACTTTTTTGATGGTGATTTCGCCTTTGGCGATCGAGCCCGTAGCCCGTAGCGCCGCATGTGCATCGGATCCCGTCCGGCACATTACGGCCTTCGGCCTAATGCCGCCCTACGAAAGTCGCCAACGACGCGGGCGCAACCCGTAGTCACGTAGCGCCGCATGCTCCCATGGAGACCGGCCATGGCCAGCATCACCATTCGTAACCTCGACGACGAGCTCAAAGCCCGGCTACGCCGGACCGCCGCAGGACACGGCCACTCCATGGAGGAGGAAGCACGGCAGATTCTTCGCCAAGCGCTCGACAAACCGCGACTCGGCCGCGGACTCGGTAGCCGGATCCACAACCGCTATGCCGCCATCGGCGGTATCGACCTCGAGCTACCTCCGCGTACCGAGTCTCCGAGGACTAACGCCATTACGCATGCTACCCCAGCCGTGACTCGTCAACTTAGTCGTTGAATCTCAGATCGGAAAAGTCTATATTTTATCTATGAATACGCATCTTCTCGAGCAAGCCCGCCAGCTCAGCGTAGAAGAGCAGCTCGAGCTGGTGCAAGCGCTCTGGGACAACATTGCAAAACGCAATGCCATCCCGCTGCCGTCGGATACCCAAAAGACAGAGCTTGACCGGCGGCTCGCCGACCACGAGGCGAACCCGAACGACGTGGTTGCGTGGGACGAGGTCAAGGAATCCGCGCTCGCCCGCATTAGGCGGTGACTCTCCCGGTTACATTTCATCGTGCCGCTCGCGCAGAATTCATCAAGGCAGCGGCTTGGTATGAGGCGCAGCGCCGGAGCTTGGCGCCGAATTTATCGCTGAAATCGACCGATGCGTTGCGCTCGCCGCCAACCGGCCCCAACTCTATGCCGTGGTCCACAATGGCATACGCTGTGTCATAGCCAAGCGATTTCCGTACAGTGTTTACTTCCGTGTGGAAGTGCAACGCGTCATCGTCCTGGCAGTCTTTCACGGCAGCCGAAAGCCAGCAATCTGGCAGCATCGAACCTAGCCACGCCACCACGCGCCCGAGCTGCTCCTAGGCCGATGGGATCAAGTCTAGGACAGCCCCTCGGCCACGTAGGGCGCATTAGCGAAGCACATTGCACCGCATGCTCCTCCGTTTTGCCAAGCCGCGCCGCTTCGGCCGCCGGTGCCTGCTTTCGAATTCCGGGTTGGCGATGGAAATTGCATTCTACGGCAGCTACTCCGGGCCATACGGGTTACGAGTGACGGGTGACGAGTGACGGGTGACAGGTGACAGGTGACAGGTGACAGGTGACAGGTGACGGGTAACGAGTGAAGGAAAACGGCTAGCGGACGAATTCTGAGGAGCGCGCGGGATGAGCATGGCCGATCGCGACGGAGTCATCTG
>JAKDMQ010000219.1 GCA_030452265.1 Nitrococcus sp. | reverse complement strand
GCACGGCCTTGCGGCCGTGTGCGGGCGAGACGCCCGCGCTCCCAGGAGAGTGCATCTCGGATCTCGGTAAAGTTTTGTTCAGCACTTCATGAGGCTTTCCCAAGGCATTCCTTAGTCGCCCAAAGCAAATGGTGGATGCGCTATCGCTTATCAACCCCACAAGATTGGGGGTTTATAGGGCGCAACAGCGGAACTTATTGCGCCGCATGCTTTTCCAGCTCTGTAGGATGGGGTGAGCTTGCGAGCCCCAACGTTTACCCCGGATGACTCAGTATCTCCCGCGCAGTTACGGCGCTGACACGCTCGGTCGCGTCCAAGGGTTCACATTGCTGCAGTTGCTGTTCGAGAACATCGAGGTCAGCCTCTGATGCATCCCGGCCGCCGGCCTGTCTCTGGGCGAGCCGCACGCGCAGCTCGTCCGCGCGCGCCTCCAAGGCAAGAATCGTGAATCCGGCATGCCGTTCAGCCGCCAGCTTGGCGAAACTGTGGCGCTGCGCTCGATTGAGGAAGCTCGCATCGACGACCGGGACAAAACCGGCGCTCAGAACACCGTCAGCGAGCGCGTGCAATCGCGCGTAAGTCTGCTCGGTTTGCTTGCGCGTGTAGGCGCCGCCCCCCAGCGTGGACCCGGTGCGCGCGTGCTTGCCGCGGCCCAAAAGGCGCTTGCGCTCGACATCGGAGCGCAACCGGATATAACCAAAGTGCTCGACCAATGCTTGCGCGGCGGTGCTCTTGCCGGACCCGCTCACGCCGAAGGTTATCACTGCCTTGGCGGCAGCCGGGCGCGTCAAATGCTCGGCCAGAGCAAGATAGCGCTCCACGCGCGCCATGATTGCTCGCCGAGCTTCCGGCGAGCGGTTCTCTTCGAGCAAGAGGGTGTCGATCTTTGCGCGCACCAGAGCTCGGTAAACACTGTAAAACGGGATGACTCGGAGAGCATCGTAATCACCGCTGCTCTCGAGATAGGCATTGAGCAGATGGTGCGCCGCGGCCGGTTGGGCACGGAAATGCAGGTCCATGACCGTGAAGGCGATGTCATTGGCCGTATCGATCCAGCGCAGATCCGGAGCGAACTCGATGCAATCGAAGGCGGCAAGCTCACCATCCCAGACAATGATATTGTCCAGGTGTAAATCGCCATGGCACTCGCGCACGTGGCCTTGGCGTTGGCGTTGGTCGAAAGCCGGCGCGAGGCGTTGTGCCGCCCGTTGCGTCCAGCCGAGCAGCCGCTTTAGCCGAGCCTCATGCGCCGGGAAGCTGTCCGCAAGGGCGTCAAAATTCGCGCGCGCGCGTTCACAAATCCCCTCTTTGGCGCCATAGCGTGTATCCGTGGCAATGGTCGTATTGGCGTGGAAGTCGGCGAGCTTGTCAGCCAAACGCTCGATCAGCTCGGGCTCATGACCAGCGCGTTGGATGCGGTTACCAAGCAGTGCCGACTGTGGAAAGCGGCGCATCTTGACCGCCCAGTCCACCACTTCGCCATCGCCGCCGATGCGGGGGCCAGTCGTATCTTCGGTTACAGGCACCACATCCAGATAGACTCGAGGGGCCATGCGGCGGTTGAGCCGAACCTCCTCGTTGCAATAATGGCGTCGCCGATCCAGAGGCGTAAAATCGAGGAACACAAGGTTGACGGGTTTCTTGAGCTTATAGGCATAATCTCCGGCAAGGAGAATAGTGGATATATGCGTCTCGATGACCTCGATGCGCTCCACCGGATGGGGCCAGGCATGCGGGCGCTGTAACGCGGCCACCCGGCGGTGATGTTCGCCCAACGCATCCATAACGGCAGTTACCTCAGCCGTCCGCGCTGAGGCCCTTCTCGGCTAGCCACGTGGCATTGAACAACCGGGAGTAATAGCGCCCGCCGCCGTCACAGAGCACCGTAACGATCTTGTGCCCGGGGCCCAATTGCTTCGCCAGGCGCACCGCGGCGGCTACATTCACCCCGGTCGAGCTGCCGATGAAAAGCCCCTCTTCGCGCAGCAGTCGATAGACCATGGGGACCGCTTCGTCATCCGGCACAACCAGCGCCTCGTCAATAGGGGTTCCCTCCAGGTTGCGCGTCACCCGGCTGCTGCCGATACCCTCGGAGATGGAGTTGCCCTGCGATGCCCCGGGCTTGCCTTGCACAACGTAGTTATACAGTGAGCTGCCGGCTGGATCGGCAAGTACGGTGCGAATGGATTCGCGCCGTTCCTTGAGATAGCGGGCCACGCCGGCCAGAGTGCCGCCGGTGCCGGTAGAGGCTACAAAGGCATCGAGACGGCCTTCGGTCTGGCGCCAGATCTCGGCGCCGGTGGTCTCATAGTGACCGTCGCGATTGGCCGTATTGTCGAACTGATTGGCCCAGATGGCATTGTCGAGGCTCTCCGCCAAACGCCCCGCGACCTTCTGGTAATTGTTCGGGTCGCTGTAAGGCACGGCGGGCACGGTGCGCACCTCTGCGCCCAGAGTGGCCAGCAAATCGATTTTCTCCTGGGACTGCGTCTCCGGGATCACGATGACACAGCGATAGCCGCGGGCATTGCAAATGTGCGCGAGGCCAATGCCGGTGTTTCCGGCCGTGCCCTCCACGACGGTTCCGCCGGGGGAGAGCTTGCCCTCGCGCTCCGCCGTGCGAATGATCGCCCAGGCAGCGCGGTCCTTCACCGAGCCGCCTGGATTCATGAACTCTGCCTTGCCTAGAATTTCGCAGCCCGTCTCCTCGCTTAGGCGGCGCAATCGGACCAGCGGTGTGTTACCGATGGCGCCGATGAAGCCGTCGCAGATCTCCATAATGACAATCCTCCGCGTCTGATCTGTTGCTCAGAGTTGATAGTGGGGCCGATCCAAGGTCTCGGTACCGGGTGCAAGCCCACTACTCTAGACGAGGGTCCGTAGCGATACCACAGACGCGCTGAGGTTGTACATGAATTCAATGGGCCCGTGTCCTCCGAAAGCGATGGGCACCTGAAGATGCGGCTCGCCGGCGTTGGTATCGCAAAGTTGCCGCAAGCGAGCTATAGATCGTAGTGGGACTAAGCGAATCGTTGACGAAGAATGCAAACGCGCTTTTGCATCGGCGCAATCACCAACACCGGATTGAGCACGACCCCCCAGAGTACGGTACGCTCCCGGTAGCGCTATAAAGGCGTTTCGGACAGCAGCGGGACTCGCAGGGTGGCGGGCGCGAGGCCATGCCGCCGTGCATACAATGCGGTCGGCTGCACCGGAACGCAGAGCACGAGGAGGTTGGTTTGGATCAACGCACTCACGCACTGGCGCGCGACGCCATGGCCTATGTGCTCGCGGGAGGCCGTGGCAGCCGCCTCGAGGAACTGACCGACAAGCGCGCGAAACCAGCGGTCTACTTCGGGGGCAAGAGCCGGATCATCGACTTCGCGCTGTCGAACGCGCTGAACTCAGGCGTGCGGCGAATAGCGGTCGCAACTCAATACAAGGCCCACAGCCTGATCCACCATTTGCAGCTCGGTTGGAACTTCTTTCGCCCCGAGCGCAACGAAAGCTTCGACATCCTGCCCGCAAGCCAGCGTGTCAGCGAGACGCAGTGGTACGAAGGCACGGCAGACGCGGTTTATCAGAACATAGACATCATCAATAGCTATGACCCGCAGCTTATGATCGTCCTTGCCGGGGACCACATCTACAAGATGGACTACGAGCTAATGCTGCGTCAGCACTGCGACAGCGGCGCCGATGTGACCGTGGGGTGCTTCGAAGTGCCGCGGACGCAGGCAACGAGCTTTGGCGTGATGCACGTCGACGAGGCCGACCGCATTACGGATTTTCTCGAGAAGCCCACCGATCCGCCGGGCATTCCAGGCAATCCGGATATGGCGCTTGCCTCCATGGGCATCTACGTGTTCCACACCAGGTTCCTCATAGACCTCTTGCGGCGGGACGCGGCCAACCCAAGCTCGAGCCGTGACTTTGGCAAGGATCTGATCCCCTATGTGGTCGAGCACGGTAAGGCCGTGGCGCACCGCTTCAGCCGATCCTGCGTGCGCTCGAGCTCCGAGGCGGTCGCATACTGGCGCGACGTCGGGACGGTCGATGCCTACTGGAAGGCGAACATCGATCTGACCGACGTTACTCCCAAGCTCGACCTCTACGATACATTCTGGCCGATTTGGACCTATGCCGAAATCACCCCACCGGCGAAGTTCGTGCACGACGCGGAGTCCCGGCGCGGCGCGGCGGTCAGCTCGCTTGTGTCGGGCAACTGCATTGTCTCAGGAGCGAGCCTCAGGCGCGCGTTGCTCTTTACCGGAGTGCGGGTAAACTCCTATTCGAACCTCGAGCAGGCGGTAATCCTACCGAGAACCATCATTGCGCGGAACGTGAAGCTCAAGAAAGTGGTGGTTGATCGCGGCGTGCACATCCCGGAGGGACTGGTCGTCGGCGCCGACCCGGAGCTCGACGCCAAGCGGTTTCGGCGCACCGAGGGCGGCGTCTGCCTGATTACCCAGGTGATGATCGATCGCTTGGATGCTTGATGCGCATACTCTCGATCGCATCGGAGATCTATCCGCTGATCAAGACCGGTGGGCTCGCCGATGTGACCGGCGCCTTGCCCTTGGCGCTCGCGCGCCTGGGCATCACGGTGAAATCTTTGATCCCAGGCTATCCTTGCGTGATCGAGAGGGTGGCCCAGGCGGCCGAGCGTCACGCCTACACTTTGCTCGGCACTCGAGTGCGCATCCTCGAGGCGACGGTCGGGGGCCTGCGGCTCTATGTGCTCGAAGCGCCAGAGCTTTACGATCGGCCGGGAGGACCCTATTCCGATGCGTTTGGTGTCGACCACGCCGACAACTGGAGGCGTTTTGGCGCGCTGGCCAAAGCTGGGGCGGACATCGCCGGCGGCCTGCTACCCGAGTTCGTGCCTGACCTCGTGCACGCGCACGACTGGCAGGCGGCGATGGCGCCAGCCTATATGCGCTACGCCGGCATCAATCGGCCGTCAATCGTCACGATTCACAACCTGGCCTTTCTGGGCCACTTCTCCGCCGACGTTTTCGAGAGGCTCGAACTACCCCCGCAAGCCTTCGCGGTGGACGGGGTGGAGTACCACGGCGGCATCGGATTTCTGAAGGCCGGGCTACAGAGCGCCTCGGCGATCACCACCGTGAGCCCAACCTACGCACAAGAGATCCGCACGCCGGCTTACGGCATGGGGCTCGAGCGGCTGCTCGCTGGACGCTCGGCGAGGCTCTACGGCATCGTCAACGGCATCGATACGAGTGTCTGGAACCCTGCAACCGACCCACATCTGATCGCGACATTCTCGGCCAAACGGCTGAAGCGACGTAGTGCCAACCGCCAGAGCATCGAAGCGAGGTTCGGGCTCGATGCTGACCGTGACCCCTTTTTATGCATGCTGGGCCGGCTGACTTTGCAGAAGGGCGTGGACCTACTGGCCGAGGTTGGCGATGACTTGGTGGGCGCCGGGGCAAAGCTTGCGGTGCTCGGCACCGGCGACGCTAGGCTGGAGGGCGCCTTGCTCGGCCTCGCTGCTCGGCACCGTGGCCGGGTGGGCGTGGTGATCGGCTACGACGAAGCCCTGGCGCACCGGATGCAGGGAGGTGCCGACGCGATCGTGATTCCCTCGCGTTTCGAGCCCTGCGGCCTGACGCAGCTTTGTGGGCTGCGTTATGGCACCGTGCCGGTGGTAGCGCGGGTTGGCGGACTCGCAGATACGGTGATCGACGCCAACACCGCCGCGCTGAAGGCGGGTGTGGCCACCGGAGTGCAGT
>JAKDMQ010000218.1 GCA_030452265.1 Nitrococcus sp. | reverse complement strand
TGCCGATATTCAAAAAAAAATAGATGAAGAACGTCAGCACGATCGTGACGGCAAGCAGCCGGGCATAATTGACCTGAGCGTGGGAGGCAATAATCAGGCCGCGAGCGATCACCGCGAGATACAACACCAGCAGTAGGATGACGCCCATGAGGCCGAACTCCTCGGCAAGCACGGCGAAAACGAAATCGGTATGTTGCTCCGGTAAGAAGCTCAGATGCGCTTGCGTTCCGTTGAGCCAGCCCTTGCCGTAAAGACCGCCCGAGCCGATGGCGATCTTCGATTGGATGATGTGGTAGCCGGCGCCGAGCGGGTCGCGCTCCGGATCGAGGAAGATCAGCAACCGCTGGCGCTGATAATCGTGCATATAGAAAAACCATGCCAGCGGAGCGCTCGCCACCGCGAACGCTATGAACCCGAAGATAACCCGCCACGCGAGGCCGGCGAAAAAGAGCACGAAGAATCCAGACATGGCCACTAGCAACGCCGTCCCGAGATCGGGCTCGACGGCAATCGCGCCCGCCGGCACGAGGATGAGGAGCAGGCTGACACCGAGCCGCCCCCAACGCAGAGACAGCTCGCCGGCACCCAGCAACACGCTCAGCATCAGCGGCAAGGCGAGCTTCATCATCTCGGAGGGCTGAAAGCGCAGCAGCCCCAGATCCAGCCAACGCCTGGCGCCGCCTTCGGCGACACCGAACACAGGCACGGCGAACAGCAGCAGCAGGCTGATCGCATACAGCGATGGCGCCCAGTCTCGCAGCCGCCTTGGCGGCACCTGCGCGACAACGAGCATCGCGCCGAAGGCGATGCCAAGGCGTAGCACGTGCTTTTCCACCTCATCGACCTGCGCTCCGAACGCGCTATAGAGGACGATCGCGCCAAAAGCCGAGAGCAGCAATAGGGGAGTCAACAAGGTCAGATCGACATGCAAGCGCCGCTGGAGAAACGACAGTTGAGCGGAAGTCACGGCCGAATCACTCGAGTAAAAGCGCATGCTCGGGACTTTCCTCAATCTAAAAGCCAGGCGTCCATCACTTGCCGCGCGATCGGACCCGCTACGGCGCCACCGCTGCCGCCGTTTTCTACTACGACGGCGACGGCAATGCGCGGGGCATCGGCAGGGGCGAAAGCGATGAATAACGCATGGTCGCGCAATTCCTCGGCGATAGTGCCATCCTCTTCACGCACATCGGCGACATGCTCCAGGCCGAAGACCTGCGCCGTGCCGGTTTTTCCCGCGATGACATAGCTCGCCCCCGCGCCTACGCTACGGGCGGTACCGTGAGGGCCATGGATTGCCGCCACCATGGCTTGCGTGACCTGATCCCAATGCTCGGGCGCCGTGAGCGCAATTGCCGCGCCCGGCGCGCGCAGCAAGGGTACGGCGGTGAGTTTGCTCTGCCCCGGCGCCCGGGAGGCACGCGCAAGGTGCGCCACGATCGGCTGGCCGCGGTTGGCAAGCAGCGCGGTCGCGTAGGCGAGCTGCAGCGGTGTTGTCAGCAAGTAACCCTGCCCTATACCGGTGTTTACCGTTTCGCCGGGATACCACGGCTTGCCCTTGACCCGGCGCTTCCATTGCTTGGAGGGCAGCAGTCCGGAGTGTTCTCCTACCAAGTCGATCCCCGTTGGCTCTCCAAATCCAAACGGCTGCAGCGAGTCATGAATCGCATCGATTCCCAGGTCGTAGGCCAGACCGTAGAAATAGACATCGCAGGATTGGGCGATTGCCTGCTTGAAATTCACCCGGCCATGGCCCTTCCAGTCATTCCAACGATAATCGCTGCCCGGAAGGCTAAAGTGGCCGGGGCAATAGATCGTGTCGTTGGGCTGGCGTGCCCCAAGCTCCAGGCCGGCCAGACCAATGAACGGCTTGATTGTCGATCCAGGCGGGTATTGCCCGCGCAAGGCGCGGTTGAACAGCGGTTGGTCCCGGTTCGTTTGCAGGGTCTTGTAGTTCTCCAGGCTAATGCCGTTGACGAACAGATTCGGATCATAGGCAGGCCTGCTGACAAAGGCGAGGATTTCACCATTGCTCGGATCCATCGCAACCACCGCCCCGCTGCGCTTGCCAAGCGCCTTCGCCGCGACCCTCTGCAGGTGCAGATCCAACGTAAGATAGAGATCCCGGCCCGGTGTCGATGCGGTGCGGGAAATGCTTCGAATGACGCGTCCTAGAGCGTTGGTTTCCACGTGCTCCAACCCAGCGCTGCCGTGCAGCAAATCCTCGTAGTAGCGCTCGATCCCGGTCTTGCCGATGTAGCTGCTGGGCTGGTATTGGGCGGGGTCGACGTGCCTGAGCTCACGCTCATTGATCCGCCCGACGTAGCCGACGGCGTGCACGGCGGTTTTCCCTTGGGGATAGAAGCGGGTGAGGTGCGCTTTGACCTCGACACCTGGAAAGCGCTGGCGATTCACCGCGAACCGCGCCACCTCGATTTCGCTGAGATCGAACTTGAGCGGGATCTCCTGAAAGGACGGCGCATGCTCGAGCAATGCGTGAAATTGCTCCAGATCCGTCGGCCGCAGTGCCACCAAGCGAGCGAGACCCTGCAATGTGGCCCGCAGATCCTCAACCTGCTCTGGAACCAGCGCGAGCCGAAACGAAGCGCGGTTCTCGGCGAGCAGTATGCCGTTGCGGTCGTATATCAGGCCCCGGGTCGGCGCTACGGCCTGCAGGCGCAACCGGTTATTCTGCGATAGAGTGCGGTAGTGCTGATAGCCGGCTATCTGGAGATAGCCAAGCCGGCCGATGAGAGCGCCGGATAGCACCAGCATACCCAGGAACGCAACGGCCAGGCGCCCGCGGATGATGCGGCTGTAGAGACGGTCATTAAGATGAGGCAAAGCCATGGTAAGCGTCAACAGGCCCTACTGCACCCGAAAGCGGCGGCGGATCTCGCGCAGGCAGACGAACACGAGTGGCCAAACCACCGTTCCCGTCAGCGCCGGCAGCCAATATTGCCAATCGGCCACCACCGGGTGGCCGCTCAGTCCCCGAATCCAGAGCAAGACCAAGCGTATGGTAAGCAGCAACAGAAGGATGCTCAGGGCCTGCTGCCACAGCGGAAAGACTCGAATGCGCTGATGCAGCTTGAGCGTGAGGAACGCGACGATGCCGAAGGCGAGCGCATGCGCGCCGAGCAGGAAGCCCTGCAGCACGTCTTGCAGCAGCCCGACAACCCATGCGACGGTGACCCCGACCCGCTGGGGCAACGCCATGCACCAGTAGATGAGAATCAAGGCTGTCCATTCGGGGCGCAGTAGCTGCGCCCACACCGGCAACGGCACGATGGTCATGATTAGCCCCATCAGCAGGCTCAACACGATGATCCGACCGCCAGAGCGCTGGAACACGGTCACGAGCCCGGCTGCTTTGCCTCACCATGCTTCCCCGGCCGCGGGTCGGTCCCGCTGCCGGGATCGGCAAGCCGCGCGGGCCTCTGATCGCGTTTTACCAACAGCACTTCCTGCAGCCGATCCAGCGCAGCCGTCGGGCGAGCTTCTACACGCGCGAATGCTGGTCCCGGGTCCGTTGTAACAGATGCCACGCGTGCCACGGGATAGCCGGGCGGGAACCGGCCACCCAAGCCGGAGGTAATCAGTAAATCGCCTGGCCGGATATCCGTATTGTTGGGAAGGTTAATCAGCTTCAACTCGTGCAAATGACCGGTGCCGACGGCGACCGCGCGCACGCCATTTCGGTTCACGCGCACGGGAATGGCGTGACTGGGATCGGTAATCAGCCGCACCACGGCGCTGAAAGGACCCACCTTATCCACTTGGCCGATGACCCCATTGGCATCGAGCACCGGCTGTCCCCGGAAAACACCGTCGCGGGCGCCTTTGCTGATTTGTACCAGGTGGCTGTATGGATCAAGATCGACTCGCATCAGCTCTGCGATCAATACCGGCTCATCCACCTCCTGGGATGAGCCAAGCAGCTCGCGCAGCCGGATGTTCTCTTGCTCGAGGGCGTCGAGCTTTTGTAGGCGAGCTTCGTTTAGCAGACGTTGGGCGCGCAGGCGCTCGTTCTTTGCCAACAGTTGCTGCCGCCCGGAGAGCCGCCGCGAGATCAGATCGCCAAGCTCGAAAGGAAGCTCCGCCACGACCCGAATTGGATATACCACGGCGGAGAGGGTGTAGCGGACGGATTCGAGCGTGCCTTGCCGATGGCCCCCCAGTGACATCAGCACGATGGATAGCAGAGCGAGCAGTATGACGCGTGCCGTGAGCGACGGGCCTTGTCTGAACAGCGGCTTGATGGCTTGCCCCCAACGCTTGTTACCGTTAACGCTACACCCGGGCGGTGATATCGTCAATACACAACACGATACGTGCGGTTTCGCACCCGCTTCGCACCAATCTCATCTAAGAGCTTGTAATTTCTCTCCGCTCCGCGAATCTCTAGCTGGACGTGCCAAAGTCCTGGGAGACGATGCGGGTACCAAGCAGGCCGGCGCGGGCCATCAGCACCCAAAGGAAGTGTAGCCATTGCGGCGTTTATCCTATGAGTACCGGTACGCAACTTCGAACATTATGCGGCCCCGCCTCTTACGAGAAAGCGAGGCCGCCCGCGGTATTCTCTCCGAGATGTGCTAAAGCTCAGTCCTCGCCTTCGAGGATAAGCGGAATCCGGATCTCACCGAAGACCTTACCGGAGTCGGGATTTCTCAAATCGGCGCGGAAACGCACGCGATCCACTTCGTCGGGGTCTACCTTTTCGAAATACAAGAATCCCGTCACGCTCCCGCCGCTCATCACGACGCCCTCGGGCAGCGCCCGCGCCAACATCGCCGCGGTTGGCAAGGCCGTTTCACCCCAGTAGTCGTAGTAGGCATTGTAGTACCCCAAATCATAATAATACGGATCATTGTAGATGCCGATACCGGAGTAGATGGGCTCATAGATCGGTGCGGCGTAAAAATTCGAATAAGTAAAGAGCGGATCCGCAATAGGTGCATACGCCCCTGCAAGCTCGACCTGATCCACTGCCCCCTCGATGTTGTAGGGGGGAATAGCCGAGTAGCGAATGCCGGACGGACTTATCAGCGCGAACGCGCTGTAGGCGACGCGAAGCGGCGCCCCGCTGTTGTTCTCGATAGAGACCTGCACCGGTGTCACGTCCTCAGTAACGCCAGGATCGCCCGGCCAAGTATCCACCTGCACCGTCATCTGCACCCCGTTGACGCGGGCCACGACCGCCTCTTGCGCAACGGCCGCTTCATTGGCTGCAGGCGCCGGTTCCAGGTTCACCCCCGTTGTACAGCCGGCGAGCACGACGAATGATGCCGCGATTACTACCTTTGGAAGCACTGTCATAGTGTCTACCTCCGTGTCTTTTACCGAATGGCTCCGTGCAGGCCGGCAAATCGCGCGGCATGCTTATGTTGAAGCTGAATCGACGATTGGCTGAATAGCTGGATTTAACGCAGCATTCTGGCCGGATGATGGCGTGTTGTCTTATCCCGGCATGCCGGGGCGACACGGCCCACCTGGCGCTGGAGTGAAGCAGCACCTATAAAAGGTGACCGTCGCGATCCGCGGTTGGTTCCTCAATCAGAGCCAAATCGCACTTACTTAAGTCTCACCTCATTGAATGTTTCGAAGTAAAACGAGATATAAGGGTGGATAAGCGTTAGCGCATCCACCGACAAGCCTCCGACTGAGAAAGCGGTGGATGCGCTGCGCTTATCCACCCTACGCGTTTTCCAAATTACGTATTTGTAATCAGCAAATTGAAGACTACTAAGGAATGCGTTGGGGAAGCCTCATGAAGTGCTGAACAACTATTTACGGA
>JAKDMQ010000217.1 GCA_030452265.1 Nitrococcus sp. | reverse complement strand
AGCCGCTGGGCTACTTTCGATCGTATTCTAAAGAAAGCGCCGGCTCGCGAGGCTGTGCGACTTGCCGGAGCGGAGAAGCATGCGGCGCAATGCGCTTCGCTATTGCGCCCTACGCGGGTTGGCTGACCCCCGCAGCCATGTCCAGCGACAATATGGGGCAATGCAAGCACCTGACCGCTATTTCGTTGGCGCTCCATAGCGGCACGTGAGCTAATGCGTTGGGCATATTCGCACCATGCGCACAAGAACAGGCCTCTTCCTTACGAAGGCCTTTAGCGAAAAAACCACATTTATTATAATGGTGGGATGAAATGCAAACGCAAAACGGACAACCGGCGTCTTGATAATAATAATAGTAATAATAGGAGACAGACCATTATTTTTCTGCCGCGTAGCTTGGCAGTTGGCTCACGCTACATGCCGATGAACGGAATAGCGATATGCTGGTTAAAGGGAAACATATCGACGCCATGAAGCCAACAGACCCCCGAATACGGCTTCGAGCTGCTCTGACCCCTTCGCCCAGCCACTGTGGGGCGCGCAGCGCGGTCGAACGGACAATGACACGTCCATCGGGGGTCGGGCAACGGAGCCCCGCCCCCGATGGACCGCATATCGCTACTCGATTAGGCGTTAGAGAAGTAAGATGGATATGCAACACCTGACGATGCGGCTTGAGAGCAGCGGTACTTAGACCTCGTCGATGAAATATCCGCGGAAGCGATTAATGAGTTTACTCTCGATCGGCTCCGCTCCTACTACCTGCCGCACCGATCAATTGCTACGAATAACTTCGCCGCTGGCGAAACGCCTGAGCGCATTCTCAATCAGTATCCTTCACTTCTCCCTGAGCATATTCCCGCTGCGATCAGCTATGCCGCGGAGTTGGCGCGAGAGCGTATCGTTCCCATTCCCGCGTAAGCACGCAGGATGGCGATTCGGTTCAAGCTAATCCGTAGCGGCGCTCGATGTACGCTTCGATGATTGCCTTGAACTCCTCGGCGATGTTATCCCCCCGCAGGGTCACCGTCTTTTGGCCGTCCTCGTAGACTGGCGCCACGGGTTTCTCGCCGGTCCCTGGTAAGCTGATGCCAAGATTCGCGTGGCGGCTCTCGCCGGGCCCGTTGACCACACAGCCCATCACGGCGAGTGTCATCTGCTCTACGCCTGGGTATTCACGCCGCCACTTGGGCATGCGCTCACGAACGTGGCTTTGAATATCGGATGCAAGGCTCTGAAAGAACGTGCTGGTGGTCCGGCCGCAACCGGGGCATGCGGTTACGAGTGGGGTAAAAGCGCGCAACCCCATGGTCTGCAGGATCTCCTGCGCCACGATGACCTCACGCGTGCGCGACTCGCCCGGTTGGGGTGTAAGCGAGATGCGCACGGTATCGCCGATGCCCTCCTGCAGCAGCAGTGCCAGTGCCGCCGTAGAGGCGACGATACCCTTGGAGCCCATGCCGGCCTCGGTAAGGCCGAGGTGAAGTGCGAAATCGCAGCGCGCCGCCAGATCGCGATAGACGCTGACCAAGTCCTGCACCCCGCTCACCTTGCAGGAAAGAATGATTCGCTCATGCGGCAAGCCTAATGCCTCGGCTTTCTCGGCGCTGTCCAATGCCGAGCGGACCAAAGCGGCTTTCATGACTGCGGCGGGGCCTTGCGGCTCGGAGCGGCGCGCGTTGTCGTCCATCATGCGGGAGAGCAGATCCTGATCTAGGCTGCCCCAATTGACGCCGATACGCACGGGCTTGGCGCAATCCTTCGCGATCTCGATCAAGGTCGCAAATTGCGGATCGCGCCGGCTGCCCTTCCCCACGTTGCCGGGATTGATCCGAAGCTTAGCCAGCGCGGCGGCACAGCTCGGATAGCGGGCAAGCAGCTTGTGCCCATTGAAATGAAAATCCCCGATCAGTGGAACGTGCACACCCATATCGTCGAGCCGGCGACGGATGCCGGGCACGGCCGCGGCAGCCTCCTCGGTATTCACCGTAATGCGTACCAGCTCAGAGCCGGCGCGTGCCAGATCGGCGATTTGGATCGCGGTGGCCACTTCAGCGGCGGTATCCGGGTGGGGCATCCCCTGGACGACCACGGCGGCGGCGCCGCCGACGATGACGCCGCCGACATTCACGGGCACACTGTGACGGCGTTGATAGGCGGGAATCTCGATCATAACTGTCATCCGGCTAATAGTGGTTGGCGCGAGTCTCAAAACGCGAGCTCATGATAATCCATCCCGGGCGCAGGTTCACCGCAGTCTATCTGTTGCTAAAGAAGCATTGACATGAATTTCGTGTTGCACTAAAATCGTGTGATGAAAAACGTCACCATTACGCTTGAGGAAAAAACCGCCCGCTGGGCAAGGATCGAAGCGGCGAAACGGGGTACCAGCGTATCTCGGATGTTGGGCGACATACTCCGGGAACGCATGACCAGGGAGCAGGGCTACGCCAGCGCAGCCCGCGATTTCTTCGCCGTAGCCCCCCGCCAACTCAGGGCGGCCGGCCAGCCCCTACCTGACCGGGACGACTTGCACGACCGTGCCGATCTTCGTTGATACCAACGTGCTGGTATACCGGTTCGACACCACTGAACCGGAAAAGCAGGCGCGCTGCGAGGACTGGCTGCAGTGGCTTTGGACGCAAGGTACAGGCAGATTGAGCATGCAGGTGTTGCAGGAGCTTTACGCCACCTTAACCCGAAAGTTGCCACGCGCCCTGAATACCACCGAAGCCCAAACCGCAACCCGGGCGCTGTTCGCCTGGAACCCGGTGGTGGTCGAGCGTTCGGTAATCGAAGGTGCCTGGGCCAATCAGGAGCGCTTTTCCCTGTCTTGGTGGGATGCGCTCATCGTCGCCGCAGCCCAGCAAGCCGAATGCACCCATCTATTGACCGAAGACCTGAACCACAATCAGGATATCGACGGCGTGCGCGTCATTGACCCCATGCAGGTCGAGCCCGGGGCACTCTCGCTGTAAGCACCGTTGGGCTGAGACGCCGTACTTTCATCGCTGCGAGCATAGGAAGTATAGACGCCCTTTTCCGCGCCTGCCCGCTGCGGGCAGGCTGATAAACTGATGCTTCAAGAGCCGTAGCGGAACGGCCGCTCCGCGAGCGCCGGACGTTGAGATCGTGGATTACCACTGGCGGAGATTCGCCATGCGTGAGGTCCCCTACCCGCATCCCCGCGAGAAACGAATCCAATCTACGGCACAGACCCCGATCGAGGAGAAAAATAGCTGCGCTTGGCAAAGTGTATGCCGAATTGGTGCGAGAAATCACGGTCGCGATGCTGATTGACGGCGACGAGATCGATCCTACACTGCACTCGCGGCGCCTTGTCTTGCGGAAAAATGGCCGCCGGCGCGGCAGCGTGGGTGAATATCAACTGGCTCCAGACAACGGGTTTCGATGAATACCACCAGGCCATCTCCCGAACAGCCCGAGCCTGCCGCCACAGGCACGCCGGCCGAGGACGCGCACGGCAAACCGCACGAAAGCCTGCGGATGCTACTGCTGGGCGCAATCGGCGTGGTATTCGGCGACATCGGCACGAGTCCGCTCTACACCCTGCACGAAACCTTCTTGCCGGCCCACGGTCTGCGCCCGCAGCCAAGCGCCGTGCTCGGCGTGCTCTCCCTGGTGACCTGGACCATTATCCTGGTGGTCGCGGTGAAATACGTAAGCCTCGTTATGCGCGCCGACAATAAGGGCGAGGGCGGCATCATGGCACTGATGGCGCTGGCTCAGAGCGCGGTACGCGGCACTACCCGCATGCGCAAGCTCGTAGTGCTGATGGCGCTGCTCGGTGCGGCGCTGTTTTTCGGTGACAGCGTGATCACACCGGCGATTTCGGTGCTATCGGCAGTTGAAGGCATCAAGGTTGCCGCACCGGGGCTAGCGAGCTCCGTGGTGCCAATTACCGTGACCGTGCTACTCGGCCTGTTTTGGCTGCAGCGCCGCGGCTCGGCCAAGGTCGGCGTCCTGTTCGGGCCGGTCATGGCGTTGTGGTTCCTAGCGCTTGCCGCAATCGGTGTTTGGAACATCGTTCAGGCGCCCGAGGTGCTGGCCGCATTCAACCCCTGGTATGCGCTGCGCTTCCTGCTGCGCCACAGCGAGGTGGCGCTGCTGGCGCTGGGTTCGGTCGTGCTGTGCGTGACCGGCGCCGAGGCGCTGTACACGGACATGGGCCATTTCGGCAAAGTCCCGATCCGAGCCGCCTGGTTCGCCTTCGTCATGCCGGCGCTGCTGTTGAACTACTACGGCCAGGGTGGTCTGTTGCTGGAGGAGCCCGGCGCGATCGACAACCCGTTCTACCACGCGGTACCGGACTGGGGCCTGTACCCCATGATTGCATTGGCCACCGCGGCGACCGTCATTGCCTCGCAAGCCGTCATCTCGGGCGCGTTCACCGTGTTTCGCCAAGCGGTTCAGCTCGGGTTCATGCCGCGGATGCAGGTCGTGCACACTTCCCCGAGAACCATCGGTCAGGTCTACCTGCCCTCGATCAACCGGGTGCTGATGGTGGCGGTATTGGCGGCGGTGATCGGCTTTGGCTCGTCCAATGCGCTGGCCGGCGCCTACGGCATTGCGGTCACCGGCACCATGGCCATCGACACCGTGCTGGTGATGGTCGTCGCCCGGCGAGTGTGGGGCTGGAACCGTCTGCTGGTGTTGCTGGTGCTAGTGGTGTTCCTGACCATCGACCTGAGTTACTTCGGCGCCAACACGCTGAAGATCGTCGATGGCGGCTGGTTGCCCCTGGTGCTCGGCATCCTGGTGTTCACCATTATGACCACCTGGCGTCGCGGCCGCGAGCTGCTGCTGAGAGAAATCGAGCCGGAAGATCTAGCGCTCGCCGATTTCATCCCCGCCATCAGCGCGCACCCGCCGCTACGGGTGCCCGGTACCGCGGTGTTTCTGACCACCACTCAACAGGCGGTTCCCCGTGCTCTGCTGCACAACCTCAAGCACAACAAGGTGCTGCACGAGCGCAACGTGCTGCTGACCGTGGAAACCCTGCAAACCCCATGGGCCGACGCCGAGGAGCATATCGGGATCGCCGCGCTCGAGGGCGAGTTCTACGCGCTCACCCTGCGCTACGGCTTCGCGGAGAAACCGAACATCCCGCGGTCGCTAGCCCAGTGCGGCAGTCGCGGGCTGCCTTTCAATTTGATGGACACGACCTTCTTCATCTCTCGAGCAACCGTGGTTGCCGAGCCTGGGCGGGGAATGGCGCTGTGGCGCGAAAAGCTATTTGCGTTCATGTCGCGCAATGCGCTGCCGGTAACGGCCTTTCTGGAGATTCCAGGCAATCGCCTGATTGAGCTTGGTGCCCGCATCGAGATCTGACGCGCGAAGCTCTGGTAGAATCGCGCTCAACTGCTCACATGACGAGTCGAAACCATGCCACAGTCCACAGAGAATCTTATCTGGATCGACCTCGAGATGACGGGCTTGGACACGGATCGCGACTGTATCATCGAGATTGCGACGGTCGTTACCGACAAGGACCTCATTGTCCTGGTAGAAGGCCCGACGCTCGCGATCCACCAGAGCGAGGCCGTGCTCGCGGCGATGGACAAGTGGAACACGGATCAGCACGGTGGCTCGGGCCTGGTGGATCGGGTGCGGCAAAGCCGGATCGACGAAGCCGAGGCGGAGCAGCGCACGCTGCAATTCCTGCAGCAGTGGGTGCCCCCCAATGCCTCACCCATGTGTGGGAACAGCATTTGCCAGGACCGGCGCTTTCTGCACCGGTGCATGCCCAAGCTCGAGCAATATTTCCACCACCGCAATCTGGATGTGAGCACGATCAAGGAGCTGG
>JAKDMQ010000216.1 GCA_030452265.1 Nitrococcus sp. | reverse complement strand
CAGCAGCAATGACTTGACCGGGTCCATCAGCATCATGGCGCATCGGACTCCTGCTTATCCCCTCGCTGCTATGCCCGCCGCGCGGTAACAGCCTCGCCTTCGAGATTGGAGCAAACCAGCACCTCCCCAGTAGCGATCCGGTAGTAGTAGGCGTGCACTTGCAGTTTCCCGGCCGCGAGCGCCTCGGCCACGCTCGGATGCGTTTTCAAGCGCTGCGTCTGGTCAAGGGCGTTCTGCTGAATTGCCCGCTCTAGGCATTCCTCGCCTTCGCTGCAGCCGAAGCGCTGCTCGACCCTTTCGCGCAGGGAACCGGCGAGCTCGAGCCATTCCCGGACCGCGGTCAGCGCCTCGACCGAGGCGGGGTTCAAGCAGGCCTTGACGGCGCCGCAATCGGCATGTCCGCACACGACCACGTGCTGCACGCCCAGCACCTTGACGGCGTATTCGATCGCGGCGGCTTCGGCGCGATGGGGTGTGGCATAGGGGGGCACGATATTTCCGATATTGCGGTGTATGAAGAGCTCGCCTGGCTCCATCTGCGTAATCAAAAGCGGATCCACGCGCGAGTCCCCGCAGGTAATCCACAGCACGCTTGGACTCTGACCACCGGCGAGTTTCTCGAACAGCGGTCGCCGGGCGGGAAAAACCGTTTCCTGAAACCGGCGCGTACCTTCGTCCAGTTTCTCAATACCCAGTTTATTGGTCATGGATTACCTCCAGCAGGGGGCGTGGATTCACACCTTGCGGATAACGAACGAACACAAAGGCACTCCCCTGCTGGGCAATCAGCCAGGGGAAAATCGAGTCCTTGCACTGAGAGGTTGGGGTGAGCTTGCGAACCCCGACGTCCGGCGCAACTCGGCTAGTGGAGGTGTTGGGGTTGCTCCATCGCCCCAACCTACTCACCCGCGCCGCGAATGCCTCGAGCGAGTGCTCTGCTGGAAGTTCGCGGCTACAGGCTCTATATTACGCAGTCCAGAGTCTTCGAGACCTTCAGCATAATGCGTCCAACCGGCTGAATGCGCAATATATGCAAAGTGCCATGGGGCATCGGCCCCATGGCACGGTGACGGCCGTGGCTATATATAGCTCGTTAGAACTTGAACGTGCCCATCAGCCAGGCTTTCTGGATGTCTTGATCTAGATTTAGACCAGTCAGAGCCGGGCTTGTCGCGGCCTCGTCGTCACCCCAATAAATCGCGTACTGGGCAAGCAAGGTGATGTTCTCGGCGATGGCCTTGGTGACCCGGAAATCGAACTCCTGCCCGTACTTGATATCGCCCCGATCCGACCTGAAATCGTGATACCGCGCAGTCATAAAGAGCCCGCTGAAAACCGGACCCCAGCTGTCCGGCGAGGTTGCGTCCGCCTGAACCCAGGCGTCCACCAGGCCTATGGGCGGCCCGCCCGTGCTCGGGATGCGATCCGCCCAGCCGTTCATCGCGAATGCGGTATCGAAAGGCGTCTGCACGGAGTACTCGCCACCGTTGGTCCCCAAGATTTCATAGTTCGCGGTCAGCTTGACGCCGTAGCCCCCCAAACCCAGCACTCCCTTGTAATAGTTTGCCTCGATGACACTGGAGCCGCCGGCATAGTTGCTCTGGTTGGCGAATTCGCCGAGGTAGAGGAGCCCGAGACCGTCCTCGTTCGAAGTGAACGGGATTTCCCCTTTCAAGCGCACGCCGAAGGTCTTGTTGGATGCCTCGCTGGAGTTTGCGATTTGGGGGACCGTACCGACCACTAGCACATTGTCATTGTTATCGAAATCAATAAGATACGCATAGCCGACCAAGTTCGTAGGCGCGCCAATCCAGCGCTCGAGGTCGAACTCGAGGTTGATGAGGTCTGTCTGGAACCCGACATCGCCTGTATTAGGGGGAAAGCCTTTATCCGCGCGGGCGTTTGCACTCGGGGGTCGGTTGGCGTTGTAGAGATGGGCATAAAAAAGGTGACCGCCACCGGGCAACTCATAGTTCGCGGAGAAGCCGTCGTAGGTCAGCCAGACCTGGCGCCAGACGACGTTACCGATCCAGCGGTGGTTCTGCAGGGTAATCACCTGCCGCCCAAACTTGAGCTCAGCGGGCGCCAATTCGTCTAGATACGCCGGGCCATTGGGGTAGAGATTGGCCGGCACTCTATAGCTTACGTAGGCCTCCTGGATCTGGGTGGTCGCCGGGTCCGCGACCGTTGCATATTCCGGGTTGGGATTCGTAACCGGCTCGTTGAAGGCCTGGCCCGCGAGATGGCTGACATTCAGAAACTTCCCATAGATGCCGAAGCCGTACCAGCGCCCGGTCTGGTAGCCGAGCACGCTGCGCAACGTCAGAGCGTTGGCCTCTTTAAGGCCGGTTCCGCCCGGGCCCGTCGGGGCGGAATCATTGACATACTCGTACCGGGGGCGAAACTCGAGATAAATATTGCCGCCGATGATGGCTTTGAACAGGTTGGTCCCGTTGTAACTTGGTTTGAGGCTTAGCGGGTCGTATTTGGCCTGCGCGGTGCCTCCTAGCAGCGCCGACGCCGCCAAGACGCCCGCGGCACCCATGGCCAAGAGCTTGGATTTTGCCATTCGTTGTTCCTCCATGGCGTTCGCTTTCAGGGCGCGAACGCCGATGCAGCCGTTTGTTAACTGTGATACCGCCTTCTGATACCGCCGTGCTCACATGCTTTGGCGTAAGCACAACAGCACACCGTGCGAGACCCATGGGTCCGATGCACATTTCAAACTGCGTAGTGAGTATACAACGATGTTTTCGAGGGTTCAACATGAAATATCATTTATATTTATTTGAAAAGATACATTATTAACAAATTATAGCCTTTGTTGCGAAAACGCCACAGCAGCGCATCCGGCGCACCGACAAGCCCCGGCGCTGCTTTTCCAGGCGCGAACGCGTCCCCGCCTCACGGCTTCGAGACCGCGGCGCCCCGGCGTGTGGCAGCCACTGGCGGCCAGGCCAGCAGTTGGCGTAGGGCGCATTAGGCCGAACAGGCCGTAATGCACCGAATGTTCTGCGTTCCATCGGCCTCGCGGGATTCTGAAGCAAGCGCGGTGTCTAAAGCCGCGTGCGTTGCCGAAAGTGAAGAAACATGCGGCGCAATGCGCTTCGCTATTGCGCCCTACGTGGGCTGCGAAAAAAATGGCTGCCGGCGCGGCGTCGCGGGTGAATGTCAACAGACCCTAGGCACCGAGCACACCGCGACAGAACTCCGGCAACGCGAGAGCACCGCGATGCACTTCTTCGTTGTAATAGCGGGTCGGAAACGCCCGCGCGGCGGCCGCGGCGTGGCGGAATTCGCGTACATCACACGCCTTGCCGGCGAGTGTGCAGCTCCACCAGCCGCTAGGATAGCTCGGTACCGGGAAGGACAGGGTCGCGGGAGGGCTGAAGCCCGCCTGCGCTAAGCTGCGATGCAGCGGTTCGAGGATGCTCTGTCGATGCAGCAGGGGAGATTCGCTCTGTTGCGCCAAGATGCCGCCCGGTTGCAGGACGCGGTGAACCTGGCGCAGGAATTCGCCGCCGAAGAGATTCCGTGCCGGCCCGACCGGGTCCGTGCTGTCGATTATGACAACATCGACGCAGACGTCCGCTGTCCTTCGAACGAGCTCTACGCCGTCCTCGAAGCGCAGCTCGCAGCGCGGATCCCCGTTCATAGCCGTGAGCTCTGGGAAGAAGCGTTCGGCAATCCGGGTTACGCGTTCGTCGATCTCCACTTGAATCACTCGCTCCACGTTCGGATGGTGTAGGACTTGCTGCAAGGTGCCGCAATCCCCGCCGCCGATAATCAATACGCTGCGCGGTTCGGCGTGCGTGAACAACGCGGGGTGCACCATCATCTCGTGGTAGAGGAAGTTGTCCCGCTCGGTGAGCATCACGCAGCCATCGATAACCATCAGGCGACCCCAATGCGCGGTCTCAAAGACCTCAATGCGCTGATAAGGCGAGCGCTCGGCGTGCAGTCGCTGCTTGATGCGAAGGGAGAAAGCCACGCCTTCTCCAGGCACCGCTTCTGTAAACCAATTCTCGTCAAGGGTCATGGCGGTCTCATTGCAGATCGCGGGTGTCGGCTGCGAAGTCTATGCCAAGGTGCGGATTCTCGCGAGGGCCTGTTGACACCCTGACCCGGCTGGCGGCAGCGGATGTTAGACTGAGCCTTGTTGCGGATCCCTCATATAGTGAGCTTGTGATAGCAGATGGATAACGCGAGCGCTCATTCCGCCCGTGAGGCGTATAACATTGCCTACTGGAGCGGCGACTATTTCGATGTTACCCCGGCCGGACACCTGATCGCGCGACCCGATGGCCGCCGGCACGGCGCCGAGGTGGATCTTTTCGAGCTCGTCGGAGAGATACGCCGGGCGGGGCTTGCGCTGCCGGTGCTGGTGCGCTTCATCAACATCCTCCATGACCGGGTCGATCGCTTGTGCCGGGCCTTTCGCCTGGCGATGGCCGCAAACGGCTATACCGGCTCCTACACCGCCGCCTACCCGATCAAGGTGAATCAGCAGCGCCGGGTGGTGCAAGAGATCCTTTCAAGCGGCGCAAACAACGTCGGCCTGGAGTGCGGAAGTAAGCCGGAGCTCATGGGCGCCATTGCGGTTTCCCCAGAAGGCGGCCGCATCATCTGCAACGGCTACAAGGATCGAGAGTACATACGGCTCGCGCTGCGCTCACGCCAGTTGGGGCTGGATTGCTGGATTATCGTCGAGAAATACTCCGAGATCGAGCTGATCCTTGCGGAGTCGCGCCGCCTTGGCGTGCAACCGCGGCTCGGTTTACGTGTGCGACTGGCCTCCATCGGCGAGGGGAAATGGCAGAACACGGGCGGCGAGAAGTCCAAGTTCGGACTCTCCGCCGCCCAGGCGCTCGCCGTCGTTGAACGCCTGCGCGCGGTGGACATGCTCGCTCGGCTGCAGATGCTGCATTTTCACCTCGGATCTCAGATTCCCAACATTGCCGATATTCAACGCGCGATGCGCGAGGCCGCCCGCTATTACGTGGAGCTCCATCGCCTGGGGGCGGCGATTGAGTGCGTGGACGTCGGCGGCGGTCTGGGAGTGGACTACGAGGGCACCCGCTCACGCAGCTTCTGCTCCATGAACTACACCTTGGAGGAATACGCCCACAACATCGTCCATACCTTGGGTGAGCTAGCCAGTGCGGCCGGCTTGCGCCATCCTGATATCGTAACGGAATCGGGCCGCGCCATGACCGCTCATCACGCGGTGCTGATCACCGACGTGATCGATGTCGATCGCGTAGCGGACGCCACCGATCTGGCCGCTCCGTCCGATGAGGCACCACTGATCCTGCGTGATCTGTGGCGCGGGCTTGCCGATGGCGACCGGCGCTCGCCGCTCGAGGCCTATCATGATGCCTGTCACTACCTCTACGAGGCTCATGGTATGTACACGCACGGGCTGCTGAGCCTCGCGCAAAGGGCGCAGGCCGAGCGCATCTATCAGGCCACCTGCGCGCGGGTGCAGAGCCGCTTGGATCCCAAGGTGCGCGCCCACCGCGATGTGCTCGATGAGCTCAACGAGAAGCTCGCGGACAAGCTATTCGGCAATTTCTCATTGTTTCAATCCATGCCCGATATCTGGGCCATCGATCAGCTCTTCCCGATTCTGCCGTTGCATAGGCTCAACGAGCCGCTTGCGCGCCGTTGCGTATTGCAGGATCTGACCTGTGACTCGGATGGCGCCATACGCTTGTATGTGGACCGGGCTGGTGTGGAACGCACGCTGCCGCTGCCTGTTTGCCGATCGGGTGAGCCATTGTTGCTGGGCGTATTTCTAGTAGGTGCCTACCAGGAAATCCTGGGCGACATTCATAACCTCTTCGGCGATACCGATTCGGT
>JAKDMQ010000033.1 GCA_030452265.1 Nitrococcus sp. | reverse complement strand
CTGACGACAGTCTGCCTGCGATTGTGCACGTGCAATCGTCGTGCGGGTTGCCATGCCGGGTGTTCGTTGAAAATCCAATGAGGCCTTTTCAGCGTATTCCTTAGTAGGCGCTCCACGGTTTGTCGAGAAAGCCGTCTAACCGCTCGAACGCGGCCTTCTCGCCAACACAGGCATGGCGCGCCACCACATCCGCCCCACGGTTCATGGCTGCACCCATTCGCCATTCTGTCAGATCATCTGACCGGGGCCATATTTCGGGCGCGGGCAAGTCTTTGATGCCTGGTATGACGGGTGTGATTTCAGTCGCTTTGAATGCCCGCCAGTACGGAGAATAAACTCGAAAGTAATCGCTCGATGCCGGAGAAAGGATCCAAGGTTCAATAATCGTGTGGCCGGGATGGCTTTCCGCGCGCAACCCCGCATTCTTGAGCGTGGCTTTTACGTCCTTATCGCGTGCAATCGCCTCCGGCATATAATAACGAGACCAATGCACTTCGCGGGCGCCGGTTTCTTCTATTAGTTCAAGCAGCATTTCCTTTGCAGGGCCGCGTCGAAGGATCAGCTCGCTCCCAATCGCTTGCAAACGGTCGCGGAAATCTGTGATGGACAGTTCAAGCCGCCACTTTGCAGCGGCGCCCAACACTTCCGTCTCCGGATCAAGAATGAATACCGGGATAACCGGTGCACCAGAGGCGCGACACGCCGACAGTCCGGGATGGTCCGACAGGCGCAGATCGCGCCGGAACCAGAAAAGAACCGGGGAATGGTCTGACATGCGCAAGGCCTAATACTCGATATCTCGACTGTTACATGCTTGCCGAGCTTAGCGCTTGTATGGAGCGCGACACGGCAGAGAACCAGCGGTCATTGGAGATGGCCATGGCCCAGCCGAGAAAGGCGAGTAGGGTCTCCTCCAGCGCGCAGTCTCTCCACGTCCAGGTGGTTGGCGGCCTCGCTGAGCAACAGCACGTTGCCGCTGCTTTGCAGCAGCTTTGCCAGGTGCACGCGAATTCGCGCACCGCCGCAGAGCTCGCTGACGTGCTTCTGCTGGTCTTCGCCCTTGAAATGGAAGCGGCTCACGTAGGCCCGCAAGGGCACCTCGTGTGTTATAGCTCGTTACGTAGCCCGAGTGCATCCGGATAAGGGTGTAGATAGTCCTGCCTTCCCAGATAAGGTTGCCTGATTTTTCGCTGGGCGTTACGTACAAGCGTCATCGGCACGACCAATGGTACGTCACCACGCTGGTAGGCGTCTATCTGCTCGCCAATCATGGCTCGGTCATGCGCTTCCAGTTCATCACGAAAATAACCTGCTATATGTTGCATGACATTGACGTTGGCACCGGGGGACACTATACGAGACATTGCCTGCATTGCCTTACCAATATAATTTTCCGCAATCTGCTTCAGCGGATTCACCTTCAGATTGGCAAGCATGGGGCCGAGCTCTCGGTAGGTTGCCTGATCATGCGCGAGAAGCTGGAATTTATGACGAGTGTGAAAATCTAGCAATGCTGCCGGAGTCAGCTTATCATCCACAACTCGGCACCAGTCATCATAAAAGAATACCCGCTCAATAAAGTTCTCACGCAATCTTTGATCATTCAACCGCCCGGCCTCTTCAACCGGCAACACAGGGAAACGGTGCATTAGCGCGTTGGCAAAGAGTCCCGAGCCATTGTGCCGCAAAACCTGGCTATTTTCATTATAGATGCGCACGCGCTCCATGCCGCAACTAGGCGATTTTGGCATCAGGATGAAGCCACGCAAATGCCTGAGTCCTCCTAGACAACTGCGAATAAAGCCATTCATCATGTCGGTGTAGTCATCACCCTGCTCCTTGTCCGCTTTTGGAGTCGGGCGCAGGCGAATGCCTTTATCCGTTTCCACAAGATGCATTGCCTGACGTGGTGTGCCAAGACCTGCGCCCATTTCCGGGCATAGCGGTTGGAAGTCGAAATAGTGTGAAAGCACTTCAGTACAATACCGGGAGCGCTTATGTCCGCCATCGTGGCGTACTTGCTGCCCCAGCAGGCAACCGCTGACGCCAATCTGGATTTTATTAGGTAATGGTTGATCCATAGGTTTCCTCCAGTAATGGCGACAGCGCGGCCGCTGATCGATACATAGTTCTGGTCGCCAGTACCGGCGAAAGCAAGGCCTACGTTAGGATTTTTCGTAATGTCCTCGTCCTTGGGGCTCTCGGCGTCGGAGAGGAAGTAGATCGCGTGCGCGGCGGGCACTATCCCAGGCGCAATGTGTGCGCCGCCTTGATCAATATCGCCGCCTCACGACGAATCTCGGCGCGCAAGTTGGCCACCTCTGCGGCGACTTCGGTAATAATCCCACGCTGTAGAGCGAACGGGTCTATACCGCCAACGGATTCTATGTAAGCGCGGTCGGATTTGGATAGCGACGTGAAATCGTTATCGGTTGCATGTGCATAAGCACTCGCGCAATCCGCTATGCTAACACCGTTGAAATGGACCATCTCCGACATAAAACCAGCCAATCCGATCGCTACTGCGTCACTCGCCAACACATTGGACTGGAGCATGGTCTGGCCAGTCCAATGCGACAACTGTCGATCACCATTCATGGGATAGTAGAGCCGTGCACGCGCCCAATAGCCGCGCCGCCGCGCGACCGCAAGATGTCCGGCCTCATGGACGGCAGAACAATGCAGCTCCTGCCGCCAAACCTTTTTCCACGCGGATGGGGGGGCCGGGATGTTCGTATGCTCCGCTCCCATCTGTCGCCAGACGGCTCCGGAGGGTGCATCATCGCCTGACAAAACCCAGTACTCATTGCTCTCTCCCATATCGCCTACCCCACC
This sequence comes from Nitrococcus sp., assembly GCA_030452265.1. Classification (GTDB taxonomy): domain Bacteria; phylum Pseudomonadota; class Gammaproteobacteria; order Nitrococcales; family Nitrococcaceae; genus Nitrococcus. Next base: position 17,543 of record JAKDMQ010000033.1, on the reverse strand, counting down.
GATTGCGGTTGTTGCCCTGACAAACTAACTTTGATGCGCCTACCAAGGCCAGCAGCCATCGGCTTCCCGCTAGCAGCTACGTTGGATCCACCACAGCTTCTGCTGAGGAGCCGATGAAAGATCTGCTGCTGCCCGAACTTAATATAGCCCGTGCCTCAGTCCGCTCCAGGCTGTTCGATGAGATCAAAGCACTCGGATAGGACGGTCGTTGCGTAGGCACCCGGTGGCAGCCGAAAACCAATCACGAGCTCGTCCACGGCAGGCCACCACCATGCGAGCTCAGCCACCCGCAGGCGCAACGCGCGACGCTGAGCTTTGACTCCGCACCCGACCAGCAACGCCAGCAGCTCCGGCATCTCGTCGAACACGGCTTGCTCCAGCGTCTGAACCTCGTCGGTTACCAGCGCTCGGCCCACGCCCGGCAACGGCCCGGTCGGGTGGATCGTCTGCAGAGCCAGGCGCTGGGCGAGCCGCGCCGGCGTCTCGTCAGCGGCAGCAAAAATGCCACCGCGGCCGTCGAGAATCATCAGCTCGCCTCCCAAAGCGCGGTTCCAGGTGCCGGTCTCCACCCGGCGGCGGAGCACCTGATTGAAGCACTGCGCACGCACCGCCGACAACAACATGCCTTGGACATAGGGTCGACGGACCGTCAATTCACCATTGTGCCAAGCGAGAGCCTTGCCCACGTTCCTCCCGCCGTGGCCGAAACGCTGGCTACCGAAGTAGTTAGGCACGCCGTGATAAGCGATGCGCAGCAGCCGCCGATCCGTCGCGGCGCGGGGTACATATAACCCCCGCAGTCGAATGCGGAAACGGTTGCCGATCAGGGCGCCGACCTGGAGCTTGCGGCTATGTCGGGACGCACTCAAGATCTCAAGCCCCGGAGCGATCGTCGCTGGCGCCGCGATGGACTTACTACCGGGTTGGTGCACGCCGAGCCACTGCGTAGTCACGGCGTTACGGTCTTTACGCTCGGCGTGGCCAACAGCGCGGGGTGACACCCCGAGGCAGCCGGCGAGTCGCCGCGCAGCCTCAGCGGTGCTAAGGCCGCGTTTGCGTATCTCGACGAGCAGGTGCTCGCCCTGTCCGTCCGGTTGGGTCCGGGGCAACTCTGTGACCTCAAAGTCGTCAGGAACGCTTTTGATCAGAGCGCGGCCGAGAGGCGGGCCGTGGGCCGGGAGCGGCCGGGTCTTGAGGCTATTCGTAGGTTTATGATCCACGTCGCTAGACCAGGACACGGCCATGGCGGCGAGCTACTCGGCTGTTTGTGCATGGCCGATCGCAACGGAACTGCGCTACCTTCGTAGGAAGAGCTCGAGCAGCTGCGCCGCCATGCTTGAATGTGCCGGCATCTGCGTACTTAAAGAAAACCATCCCGTTGCCGGCTCAGCTCTTCAAGCCGCCGTCGTGATAGTAGTCGGGCTCATGGCCCGGCCTCCATTTGATATTACTGCCTATGCTGGGATGCTGCGTTTGCGGAATCTCCGTCCCGGCCAACAGCGCATCCGCCGCAGCGCGCAGATCCTCGCCCGTGACCGGATCCGATTTGTCCGGGCTGCTGGAATCGAATCGTCCCCGGTAGACTAGTCGGCGATCCTGATCAAAGAGGAAGAAATCGGGCGTGCACGCGGCACAGTAGGTTTCGGCGGCGTCCTGCCTATAGTCGTAGAGATACGGGAACGGATAGCCGGCCTGCTCTTTTTCCTCTTTCATACGCTCCGGACTGTCATCCGGATACTGATCGACGTCGTTCGCGCTGATCGCGACCATCCCCAGCCCCTTCGCCTCATATTCACGGGCGAAGGCCACCAGACCGTGCTGGATGTGTTTGACATAGGGACAATGGTTGCACAGGAACATGACCAGCAACGCTTGGTCGCTCTCGAAATCCTCGAGAGAGACCATGTTGTCATCGGTATCGTCGAGCAAGAAGTCGGGGGCTTGCGTGCCCAGCGAGAGCATGGTGGATTCGGTCCTCGCCACAATGTCACCTCCAATTGTCGAGGTTTGGTTTGTAAAGTTGGAATCTATGCATTCGGCGGCTAAGTAGCTCCATCACGAGGGCAAGCCGTTGCTCTGCCGGCTTTACATGAGCCAACACGTAACCGATGTGCTCATGAACCGTCAAATTGAGGCGCTACGGCCTACAGGATTCTCTTGTCTACGCTTAACATGCCTTGTTCGCCCTCCGTTACTGCGCTACAGGTCCAAGACTCGATACGGGTGGGTGGCTAACCCTTGCCCGACGGGGACTCTCACCCCGCAAGATACGCCGAGCCTTGTCGCGATAAGACATAAAGCCCGACATCGATCGCGCCGGCGCTGAATGCGGCCTCGCAATAGCAGAGGTAGTACTCCCACAACCGCCTGAAGCTCACCGGGAACCCCATGGCCTCGATTCTTGGCCATGAAGCCAGGAACCGCCGCCGCCATTCGGCCAGGGTTCGCGCATAGCTCTCGCCAAAGGTCTCGACTGCGGTCAGCGTTAGATGAGCGGCTTCCACCTCTCGCACGATCGAAGTCTTCGCGGGCAGCATGCCGCCCGGAAAGACGTAGCGCTGGATGAAATCGGTCGAAGAGCGGTAGCTCTCGAAGCGTTTCTCATCGATTGTGATCACCTGAAGTACGGCTTTGCCGCCGGGCTTTAGCCTATCGCGCACGGTTTGAAAATAGACCGGCCAATAGGCTTCGCCCACGGCCTCCAGCATTTCGATCGATACGATCCGGTCATATTCATCGTCGACATCACGATAATCGTTCAGCGCCAGCATGACCTTATCGGCTAGGCCCTCGCGGGCTATCATCTCCCTCGCATAAACAAGTTGCTCGGAGGAGAGCGTCACTCCAGTGACTTGCGCTCCACGGCGCGCCATTCGGGCAGCCAGAGCCCCCCATCCACAGCCTAATTCGAGGATCCGCTCGCCTCCGCGCAGATGCAGCTGATTGATTACCCGCCGCAGCTTGGCCTCCTGGGCCTCTTCAAGCGTCTGGCCCACCCGCTCATAAAGCGCCGAAGAATAAGACATGCTTTCATCCAGCCAGCAGCGATAGAAGGCATTTCCGAGATCATAGTGGAACGCAATGTTTTGCCGGCTGCCCGCCTTTGTGTTCGCTCTCGAGAGATGGCGCAGGCGGTTCAGAATCCGAACCGGGAAGAGACCCGAGATTCTTTGCTCGATCAGCTCGATGTTCTGCGCTGCAAGCTCGATCAGCCCGGCGAGATCGGGGCTGGACCAATCGTCGTCGACATAGGATTCGGCGAAGCCGAGATCGCCACGGGTGATAAGCCGCCAGATAGCGCGCCAGCGATGGAGCACCAGCGTCGCGCCGGGGCCGGGCATACTCGCGCAATGCTCGATACTCTCGCCGGACGGCATCACGACAGTGATGTGGCCGAAACCTAGCGTCGAAACTAGGTTGCGCAAAAACTGCTCCGCCAAACCTGCCTCACAACCCACCTGGCTGAGAGCCCTACCGCTGTTACCGTTGCGGACCATGCTTACCGTCCTTCATAAAGACAGCGGCGGGGGCCGAGTATTGCCGACCCACCGTAAGAGGCTGCTCGGGCGGCGGTGGCCGGCGTCGCAGGCGAACGCCCTTGAGCCAAAGCAGCATGGCCTCCCAGTGAATGCCGACAATCACCTTTACGGTCAGCAGTGGATAGCGGTAGAAGACACGAGCAAGTGCCGCATCGGTCAGCGTCTGCCGCTCGGCGCTCAGAGCGGCGAGGATCAATGGCCCCTTGGCATCGTGGCCGACAATCGAAACCGCGAGGCGTTTGTTCGGCGGTCGGATGGCGAAGGAGTACGCCATGTCCGTGTCGAGGAATGGCGAGACATGGAACGACTTGCGGCTTTCCTGACGAATGGTCGCTTGCCGACCTTCCGTGACGGGAATGAGGTAAGTGTGGCGTTGACCGAACGTGTTGTTGACCTCGTAGAGGATCGCCGTGAGCGATCCGTTCGCTCGATGACAGAAATAGATGCTGAGCGGATTGAACACGTATCCGAGAATCCGCGGCATGGTGAGAAGCCGGATTGGTCCGCCAACCTCGACATCCGCATAGCGCAGATGACGCTCCACCTGCTCACGCAAGGAGGTTGCTGAGCCGTCACCGTGATCCCGGTCATGGAAGCTGAAGATGTTGAAGCCGTTGCGCGAGAAAAGCCTAAGAGTTCTCGCCAGGTTATCGACCTGGTCGAGATCGAGCAACAGATAGAAGATCCTGTAGCGAAGCTTGTGCTGTCGCGGTCGCAAACGGCGATGCATGATCCTGCCGACATACAGGGCGGCATGGCCTGCTCTCATCAGGCAGCCTCCGTATCGGCTGCTGTCGTGGCAAGTTCATGGACGTGAATGCGGCCGGATTCGTCCGCGACGGTCCATGGCCGCCGAGTGTCGCCGAGGGCCTCAGCGACCGCCAGGCCGGCCTGCAGGCCGTCCTCATGGAAGCCGGCACCGAAATAGGACCCGCAGAACCAAGTATTGCCCATGCCTTGCAGCGACCAAAGCTCCTCCTGCGCGGCCATCGCGGAGGTATTGAAGCTGGGATGCCGATAGCGCAAACGCCTGACAATCCTCCCGTCACGAATGCGCCGATGCGGGTTGAGCGTGACGTAAAGCGGCGTCGCCTCGTCAATCCCCTGCAATCGGTTCATCCAGTAGGTCACCGCCAGTTGCTTACCGTCGCCGGCGCCGCAGGACAGGTAGTTCCAGCTTGACCACACCTTGCGCCGGCTTGGCATCAGGTTCGGGTCCGAGTGAAGCACGGCGTCGTTGTCGACATAGCGGAAAGCTCCAAGCACCCGCCGTTCATCCGCGCTCGCATCGGCGAGCATACGTAACGCCTGATCGGCATGGGTTGCGATCACGACGTGATCGAAATGGCGCGGACAGCCGCCGGCTTGGCTCGAGACCTCGACGCCATTGGAGTGGCGCCGTATCGCTTCAATGGGTTGGCCGGAGAGAATTCGAGGGATGGCTTCGGCCATGCGCTGCACATAGGCGCGGCTGCCGCCATCGACGGTGCGCCAAATTGGGCGCCCGGACAGCTTGAGAAGGCCATGGGCTTGGCAGAAGCGAATGAACCCCGCGGCCGGATAACTCCCGATCTCGGCCGCGGGTGTCGACCAGATCGCGGCCGCCATCGGATAGAGATGATCATTGCGGAATGCCGCGCTGTAGCCCGCAGTATCGAGGTAATTGTCCAGCGTCGTGGTCCCCAGCCGCGGCGCGTCGAGCGGCGCCTTGCGATAGAAACGCACGATATCGCGCAGCATCCGCCAGAAGCGCGGACTGATCACATTACGACCCTGTGCGAACAGCCCTGAGCATCCGGATCCGGAATATTCGAGCCGACCGTCATCGAGCGAGACCGCAAACGACATCTCGGAGGGCTTCGTGATCACTCCGAGATGGCGAAGCAATGCAGCGAAGTTCGGATAGGTTGCGCCGTTGTAAACGATGAACCCGGTATCGACCGCCACGTCGAGGGCTGTCACTGTGTGGCTGTGGCCCCCCAGACGATGCTCGGCCTCGAATAGCGTCACACGATGGCGTGTGGACAAAAGCCAGGCACACGATAGGCCGGAGATGCCGCTGCCGATGACCGCGATGTCTAGTATCCCGCCTGTGCTCACACTGCTGCTGTCTCTCCTCATCCAGCCTCCGGCCTCGCAAGTCCGCACCGAAGGACTTACCTTCGCAGCTCAACTGATGAGTCTTATACGCGACACCTGGATTTCTGGATCACTAAGAGCGAAATGATCCAACCGCCGCGCCCGAGCGTAGAAAGGAGCGATGACTGTTGCAGAGCCCAATTGCGGAGAAGAGCGCACACGCGGTGACCCGTCGACTGCGAGGATCGGTCCCTTGAGGCCAGTGAGGCACAGCGAGGCTTCGCCATCAGCGGACGAGCTCGTCCGCTTATTGCGGGCTGTTGCGGCGGAGCGCGACCGTAGCGCGTTTGGCGAGCTATTCGCCTATTTCGCGCCGCGCGTGACGGCGTTCCTCGCGCGTTCGGGCCTGCCGGACATCATCGCCGAAGAGGTGACGCAGGAGACCATGCTGGCTATGTGGCGAAAGGCCTCGTACTTCAATCCGCAGCGTGCTGGCGTGTCGACCTGGGTCTTCACAATCGCCCGCAATCAGCGCATCGACCGCATGCGGCGCGAGCATGGGCAAGTGGCTGACGGTTGGTTCGATCGAAGCGAGGAAACAGAGGCACCGTCCCTGACCGAGAACATTGCCATTGCGGCTGAGCGCGAGCAGCGGGTACGCACCGCACTCGACGCCCTGCCGAGCGAACAGGCTGCGATCGTTCGCCTCTCATTCTTCGCGGAGAGACCGCACCGCGACATCGCGCGCGAGCTTGGAATTCCGTTGGGAACCGCCAAATCGCGGATCAGGCTCGCATTGAGCCGATTGCGAGCCCTGCTGGACGGTAATACATGACGGTCAATCATCACCCGAGCAATGAGACGCTGCTGCACTTTGCGGCAGGGACGTTGAGCGCGGGACCGGCGGTCGTGATCGCCGCGCACCTCGAGCAGTGCGAGCTCTGCCGGTTACGGGTCGTTGACTTTGAGTCGATCGGCGGCATGGTCCTCGACGACATGCCACCCACGCGTTTGGCGACGGACGCATTTGCGCGCACGCTCAAGCGACTCGATGAGACTACTGCCTCGTCAACGGAAGGACCGATCATCGCCGAACACCACGCCGCTGTCGGTATTCCGCTACCGGCCGTCTTGCGGCACTGCAGGGTTGGGCGATGGCGCTGGCTAGGGCCGGGTTTCAGATGGAGCAAGGTTACGATTCCGGAAAGTCCTGATGCCAAAGTCATGCTGCTTAAGGCGAGAGCCGGCTTGCGGTTGCCAGCGCACGGACACACGGGCATGGAGTACATGCAGATTCTATCCGGGTCTCTGCATGACGACCGTGGCCAATACGGTCCGGGCGATCTCGACGAAGCGGACGTCAATGTCGAACATCAGCCCGTCGTCGATACGCAATCGGAATGTGTTTGCCTTGCCGCGCTGGAGGGCGACACTCGGCTTCACGGACTGTTCGGTCGGTTGCTGTGGCCGGTGGTGGGCTTCTGAGCGGATTAGCCGATGCGCGATACAGACAGCACCGCGCGGGAAAGCGTGAACGCGTGTCGTCCGTGACAATCCTGTCCGCCACCGTCCTGCTGAGGAGCCATTATCTCTTTGTCGGCGCAGCAGTGGCGAAGCCCGGCCTCTTGAATTCCATTGCCGACCACCGGACTTATCCTTCGCTGAGGTTTGCGGGCTTTCTCGAAGACGCCGCTCAGTAATTGTCGGGAGATACCGGATGACGCTGATGGCGTTGATCATCCTTCTTGTGGTTGCCTTATCCACGATCATGGCCTTTGTCTGGCTTGTCGTCTTTCGAGCCGGACGCTCGGGGTGGGTAGACGCTATCTGGACGTTTGCCGTCGGAGCCGGCGGGATTGCTGCCTCGCTCGCCCCAGTCGGTCAGAGCCATGACATCAGCACGCGTCAATGGCTGGTCGCAGCGCTGGTCGCAGTCTGGTCCTTGCGGCTTGGTCTGCATATCGCTGCCCGAACAATTCGGGACGGCGATGATCCACGTTACCGCTGGTTGCGGCTGCAATGGGGCGAGGATTTCAGACGCCGGCTGTTTTGGTTTCTGCAGATCCAGGCGGCGGCGGCGCTACTACTTATCCTGTCCATTATGAGCGCCGCGCACCGACCGGCGCCAGGGCTGGGACTCAGCGATCTGCTTGGCCTGGTCATCTTCTCCGTCGCCGTCATCGGTGCAACCCTGGCAGACCGGCAGCTTTCGCGCTTCGGCGCCGACCCCGATAACAAGGGCAAAGTTTATGCTGCCGGGCTGTGGCGCTTTTCACGCCACCCGAACTATTTCTTCGAGTGGCTTGGCTGGGTGGCCTATGCGGCAATCGCAATCGATCTTGGCGGTTCCTATCTCTGGGGTTGGTTCGCGCTGGCGGGCCCCTTCCTCATGTATTGGCTCCTCGTCCACGTCTCCGGTATCCCACCGCTCGAGGCGCATATGCTGCGCTCGCGTGGCGATCGGTTTCGCGACTACCAGCAGCGCGTAAATACCTTCTGGCCAGGCCCGCCCACGGAATCGCTATCCGACAATGGGGCGGGGGGCTCGCGATGACTCTGATCGCGACCGCAATTCATCTCGCCGAACAGACGCCCATGCCGGACTCCATAACGAAGCTCGGGATCGACTTCCTGGCGGGCCTAAGACGACGAAGGTTGTCGGTGCTGCCAGCCCATGGCGAGGTCGATTTCGCGTGCGCGATGGAGAGGTATCCGATCGCTGCCCACGCGCATGCAGCCAACTTGCAGCACTACGAACTGCCGCCGCGGTTTTTCGCGCTAACGCTCGGGCCGCGTCGCAAATACTCTTGCTGCCTCTACCGAAACGGCAATGAAACGCTGGACGAGGCCGAAGCGCTCGCGCTTGAAGACACGGTCCAGCACGCCGATCTTGCGGACGGCCAGCGCATTCTCGAGCTCGGCTGCGGATGGGGCGCGCTAACCCTATTTATGGCGGAGCGTTACCCGAATGCCACGATCGTCGCGGTTTCTAACTCTACGCCGCAGCGACTTCATATCACGGCCGAGGCAAGAGAGCGCGGCCTGGGCAACGTGACGGCGGTCACCGCCGACATGAATAGCTTTGAGTCGACCGGAATGGTCGATCGGATCGTCTCCGTCGAAATGTTCGAGCATATTTCCAACTGGCGTCCGCTCCTTAAGCGGGTCCGATCTTGGATGGCGCCGGATGGCCGCGTGTTCATCCATGTCTTCAGTCACCACAGCCAGCCGTACCGCTTCGATCACATCGACCAGGCCGACTGGATCGCCCGGCACTTCTTTACGGGCGGCATTATGCCGAGTCATAGGCTGATGACGCAGTTTCCGGATTGTTTCAAAGTCGAACAGGACTGGCGATGGAGCGGCTTGCACTATCAGCGCACCGCGCGTGATTGGCTGTCGAACTTCGATGCCAACACGCCGCAGATCGAGCCTATTCTGAAGGCGATCTACGGCGTCGATGCAGCGCTTTGGCACCGTCGGTGGCGCCTGTTCTATTTGGCGACCGCCGGTCTCTTCGGCCACGCCCGCGGCCACGAATGGGGTGTCAGCCACTATCGGCTGCGCCCGGCGCTCTGAGGATCGAGGCCTTGGTCTGGCTTCGATCCGCCTGGAAGAAGATCGTCGCTTATGCAGCGCATGACGATCCGCTAGTGGCCTCGTGCAATCTGATCGCGTTGGTGGTCGCCGCTAACCAGCCGTTCTACCCGCTTTACGTCTGTTTTGCCGTCAGCGAGCACATTGCGCCGACATACTTTACCTTTCTTTCAACGCCGCTATTCCTTGCTGTGCCGGCCGTTGCGCGCCACTGGCCGACGGTTGGCCGTGCGTTGCTTCCGCTGACCGGCATGGTTAATACGATTCTGAGTGCCAAGGTGTTCGGGCAGGCATCGGGCGTCGAGGTTTTCCTCTTCCCTTGCGCATTGATCGCCGCCGCGTTCTTTCGCTCGTCCGAACGGCTGATCGGTCTATCGCTCTCGGGACTGGCGCTGGCGATCTACCTTGGGCTTCACGGACGCTACGGCGCGCCGGTGCATCTTTATGCTGCGCCGGAGTATGAGGCGTTCGCCAATCTGAACGCGATCAGCGCCGGCATGCTCACTGTCTTCGTTGGCCTAGTCCTCTCGGGATTATTGAGCCGCAATGGCTAGACACTTCCGGCCCCTGGTGTGGTCACCAACGTACGCGCGATCATATAGCCGGCCGTAGCTGCGAACGCGGTCAGGAACGTTCCCCAGCAAAGGTCCGCTATCGTAACAGCCACTGGCCAGTTTCGTAACGTTGCCTGATTGGTCAGATCGTACGTCGCGTAAGCCAGCAAACCGAGAAGCGCGCCGTGCCAGGTTGCAGTCACCCAACGTCCTGTGCTGAAAGCGGGCGATATGGCAAACACGACGATACCTGCAATGTAGATGAGGTAGAACAGCACCGCCGGGAGAAGATTGAAGTGTTCGAGCAACATGTTTTCCATAAGCGGCCGATAGAGGCGTTGCGCAGCTACCGTGAGCCAGATGGTGTCTACGCAGAGAAAAACGAGCGCGGTCGCGATATAAGCGATCCCGTAGGCTTTCATGGGCCGGGCCTCCAGCAACTCACCTTGCTACCACCGTGTACGCCGCGGTAACGTTTTTGGATCATGAAGAATCTGCCCGCAACGATCTGATGCACGGCATCCCCCGTCTCGGTTCCGCCCAGCATTCCTAAAGCAAAGATCCAAAAGACCGCGAATTGCGTATCAAAGATGTGGCCTGCTGCCAGCAGATGTTCGCGTGCGAATCACGAGTCCGCAGGCACCAGTCAGCGATTAATCGAGGCCGTTCGCGGAGCCGAGCATGATCCGTCGCATCATAGCCGCCACGATTATTGCGGCAATGTGCCCCTATGCCGTTGCCAATGCGGCAAATCCCTATGGACTCTGGAAGCGAGGGGATGGCAATGCAGTTGTAAGAATCGCACCTTGCGGTGACAAGGTATGTGCAACCAACGTCTGGATCAAGGATACCAGTGAAGGCGAAGAGGTCGGTGATCGACTCATTATGACTCTCGAGCGAAAATCCGATACCAAACTGGCCGGCGCGGCCTATGACCCTAAACGCGGTAAAACCTATTCGATAACCGTGATCATCCGCGAGGACAGCTTGGTCACGCGCGGCTGCATACTCTGGGGACTGCTATGCACCAACGTAGAATGGACTCCGGCACAACTGAGTCTTTTCCCACATGAAATGAGTCTGGGCGAGGGCCCTGTTTCCAAGATGAGATGAGTCTGACACGGGCCAATTTCTGTTCATGATGGAGGGATGCACGCCATCATGAATGTCGAAGAGCTCAAGACGATTGCTCAGCTGAGCGCTTTCCTCAATAGGAGCCAGCCAGTGGCCTTCCAGGTGGCCGGCGACAAGGATGCCGGCTACCGGTGGATCGAGTACTACCTGTCCCGGTTTGGCGTGTCCACTTGAATTCGGAGCCAAGACAATGTTGCCTTAATCCCAGGGTCTTCATGAATGAACTTGCCATTGCGAGCTCATCCATGGGGTCTACCGAGCTATCGCCACACGGCCCCGGGAACGACTGAGTGCGCACGGTGAATTTGCAGTCTGGGGGAAAGACCAATGAGGAGCGACAAAGGGCCAGAGGGGGTGGCCGCAAGTCGAAGAACGAGCGCCAACAAGCAAATATCAATCAAGTCTTACACGGCTGGCCAAAGGGGGACCTCGTTGCGCGGTAAAGTTATTCGTTAGAGTCGGCAATCCCACGCTCAAAGCCACAGGAAATCAGAAGCGCACGCTGTACTTCCGGCCACCTTGCATCTGGCAAGGTGCAAATCAGAGCGCCGATGTGAGTGCGCTGAGCAAGCGAGACATGATCGAAATTGAGCGCACAAGTAACTGGCATCCCATCCTCGACTGTCAGAACGACTTCGCTGGAGATGCCGCGGATGGTGCGCGTGACGGGTACTACGATGATCTCATTCAGATGGTCTATAACACTGCCCCGCGTAAGAATCAGCACGGGGCGGCGTTTATCCGGCGCACGAAACCTGTATCACCGGATGTCGCCTCGATTCAATCAACATCTCCCCAATCTTCCGTATCCCAGACAAGCCCTTCGTCTTCGTTAGAGAACTCATCTTTCCCTGGGGGTACTGCTGAGTAGATCGCAGCGTCATTAGCATTCGGCTCTTTGGTCATGAGTCGCAGTAATCGGACGCGCTCCTTCGGTGCGAGACCGGCCACGAGAGGCAAGATATCTTCGGCTGTCATCGGTTCGGCCATGGTGGCATTCTACCAGCATTGCGCATTGCCGGCGTACTACTACTACCAAGCTAAACGAAATTACGGTGGCAGCTTATTATTTACCCTACTTTGCATTTGTATACCGGATCAACCTCATCTGATAAGAATTACGCGACATCGTCAACGCGCGTCAACAACGGTTGGACAGTGACCAGTACGTCGTCATGCCCCGCCAAGTGAGCCAGGGTGCTCGACCAAGACCAATCCGCCGCGTCCCCGACCGATTTGGCTTTGACCGGGTTCACGGCAATGTGTCGAAAGGCGGTTAGGACAAGCGCCTCGTCCATCGCCACCGCGCCACGCTTGGAAACCAACCCCCGCGGTGCCGGAGTCGCGCCAACTCGACCTGTTCACGTCCATGCTGGAAGCCCGCGGCGCGGTGGTGTTGCGCTGTCCGTTGGTGGACATTCGCGATGTTCCGGACCCGGTACCTATCGAGGCGTGGCTGGAGGACTTCGCCCAGGGCGGCTGCGATGATCTGATCCTGCTTACCGGCGAGGGTCTGCATCGGCTGCTCGGTGCGGCGGAACGCGCGGGCGGGAGTCTGCGGGAACGTTTCGTGACCCGGCTCGCCGAGGTGCGCGCGATCACACGCGGACCCAAGCCGGCACGCGCCCTGCAGGAACTTGGACTGCGTAGCGGCCTGGCGGCGACAACGCCAACCACCGACGGGGTGATTGAAGCGCTGGCACGGGAGAATCTGGTCGGACGCGCGGTCGGCGTGCAGCTCTATGGCAGCGACCCCAACGACAAACTCCAGACCTTCCTACGTGGCGCGGGCGCCGAGGTGAAAGCGGTGGCGCCCTATGTCTATGCCGATCAGGCCCAGGACGATGACGTGGCGGCCTTGATCAAAATGCTGGCGGGCGGGGGTGTCGACGCCATCGCCTTCACCCGTTCCGCCCAGGTGCGACGCCAATTCGCGGTCGCCTGCGGGCGCGGGCAGGAACAAGCCCTGCAAGCCGCGCTGGCGTGCATCACCGTGGCCGCGGTCGGCCCGCTGGCCCGAATGCGATTCATCAGCTGATCGCCCCGCGCGCGTGGCGGCTTCCGTTCGAAAGAGCCTGGCGCGCGAAAAAATAGCCGACGACCCATCCCCGCCCAACCGTACCAACCAACTCGAACCCGATTACAGCCTATTTTTGCTGCCGAGTGGTTCAAAGGGTGGGAGCCACTTCGGCGTGCACTCGATTGCAAAACACGCCGCGTTCAGTCAAAGGACTTACTCACCCAAAGCCCCAGCATCCAGTTCCGCCCCGGCGCCGGCTCATAATAGCGCCCACCGAAAGCGTTGACTCGTACTGAGCCGATGATGTCTTCGTCAAACAGATTGTTGATGCGCGCGAAGGCCCGCCATTGCAATCCGAAAAAGTTGAAGCGCTGTTCGGCGGCCAGATCCACGCGGGTATACGCGTGCGCGGCTTCGCTGTTGGTGTTGTTGACGAATACTTTGCCCACGTAGCGGGCTTGCAGCATAAGGTCCGTATCGACGAATGGGCTGAAACGTAGCTCGCTCCAGGCCACATGCCTTGCAATGCCGGGAATTCGCCGCCCGGCTTGGATGACCACATCCTGCCCGGTGCAGGGCAGGGTATCGCAAACGCTGAAATCGCTGACGTAACGAGCATCCAGAAACGTATAGTTGGCGGCGAGGCGCCAGCGCGGGGCGAGCATGGCTGAAAGCGCCAGTTCCACGCCGCGGCGTTGAGTTTTACCCGCGTTATCGTAAATGCTGCGCCCGCCTTGGTTGGCAACCACGATGATTTCGCCTTCTGTGCGGCTGTAAAACGCGGTGGCGGAGTATTCCAAGCCGGGGTGGCGCGCGCGCAAGCCCACTTCCACATTGCGGCTGATGGCAGGTTCCAGTTCATCGTTCAAACCACCCTGGTTGTCGCTGCGGTAGGCCAGTTCCGAGAAAGTCGGAGTTTCAAAGCCCGTCCCAGCGTTGGCGTACAGGCTGATCTGCGGCGTTACGCGAAACAACACTCCACCCACCGGCGCGGTGTAGGAATAATCCACTGCACCGCTGTCGTCGGGATTGATGGCGGTGATGAAGTGATCCCGCGATTGAAACCTTACATTGCTGTAGCGCGCACCCAGGTGCACGCGCCAGCGATCCGCCGGTTGCCAGCCGGCCTGGGCGTAAACGGCGCGTCCGGTGACCTTGTCCTGTTCGTCCCGGCGCAGTCTACCCATCACGCCCAATTGGTTGCCGATGAAATTCTCCAGCCCCAAGCGATGCTCGTCGGAGACCTGGTAGAGCACACCGGCGGTTAAAGAAAACCCTCCGCCTGCCAGTTCCGTCGACCAGCGCCAGCGCGCATCTAGGCCGTAGTAATCGCGCTTCACGTCAATGGCCCCGCCGTTGTGCAGCGGATTCTCGACCTGCGGCGCCTTTGGGATACTCAGTATCTGGGTGATGTCCCGGTTGCCGGCGTACGCCATGAGCGAGTAATAGTGACTGTCAGAGAGGCTCTGTTCGATGTGTACACCGATCTGGTTTTGCTGCACGGACGTGCGGGCGTCGAACAAGAGCGCATTGGGGCTGGCGGCGCGCCGATTGACTTCAAGTTGCTCGGCTGTGAGCCCTGAGGGGTCCTGGGCGTGCAGTTCGTGAACGTTCAGTAACAAGGAGTAACGCCCGTCGTCGGCGAACCGGCCTTTGAGCAGTGCTTGTCCGGTGCGGCGCGTGGCGGCGCTGTGCTGACGATAGCCGTCAATTTCCAGGTTGACTCCATCCAGCAGCAGACCATTCTCGCCGTGCTTGACCCAAGGGGTATGGAAGGACAAAGAAGCGCGCCGCAGCCCGAATTTGCCGCCGACAAATCCCGCTTCCAGCCGGGGGTTGGGCGGCGCGCCGCCAGTGAAGATCGCAATGACCCCGCCGGAAGAATTGCCGTACAACGCCGAGAAAGGCCCACGCAATACTTCAATACGATCGGCGGACTCGAGCATGATATGGGACACTTGCCCCTGACCGCCGGGCATGGTGGCGGGGATGCCGTCGGTATAAATCCGGATGCCGCGGATGCCGAAGGCGGCGCGGGCGCCGAATCCGCGGATGGAAATCTGCAAACCTTGCGCGAAGTTATGCCGGTCGCGTGCGAATACGCCGGGAACGCGCTTTAAGGTTTCCGCCAGGCTGATCGCTGGTTTGGCCCGATGGATTTCCTCGCCCGTGATCACGTCCACAGCCGCGGGTATCAGCAGGGCATCCGCCGGCTGGCGTGTGGCCGTCACCACCATGGGCTCGAGCTGTGTTGGTTCGTTCTCAGTGGATTGAGCGACGCTCCACCCTGGCGTTAACGACGCCGCCAGACAAAGGACGACCTTCGCGCCGTGGTCGCTCGTGCCGATCCGGATCGGCAGATGCGAGTTGATACGCCGCAACGAACATATGCCGTTCCGGCTCTGGACTGGCTTGCCGCAGTTATGTTGATCCAGCCCCTGAGATTCCGACATGCGCCCAAAAAGGTGCAGAGTAGCGCAATCTCGATCGTACCGCTTACCGATAGCGAGACTCGAGCAAATCAATCTCGTGCGTCAATTTGCGCGCGGTCTCGTCGCTGATCCGCCGCCGTTGTGTTTGCTTGAGAATTTCCCTGCGCTCGGCGGCGTCAGCCTTGCGCAAATCGAGGGCATCGTTAGCATCGGGAACCTCCGAATGCACGCGGTGCTGATAGAGCGCGATCACCCGACTGGCGGCGTCCGCGTAGATCTGGGCATCGGTGGGTTTGGCATGTTGCAGGGCAACTACTCAGCCCCCGTCATCCTGCGCGCAGCGGAGCGGAGTCGCAGGATCCAGCGACTAGATTCTGCGACTCCGCCTGACGGCTCCGCGCAGAATGACAGTACGGAGAAGTCATCCTGCGCAGAAGGGGGTGAGTAGTTACGTTGCAGGATGGCATTCTGGGCTTTGTTGATCGATTCGATTGCTGCCCGCGCCATCAGGCTACGGATGCGGTCCTCTTTCTGCTCCTCGGCAGGTTCGCGCGACTACTTGTCGCCGGAAATCGCCATCGACACCCAGCACACGCTTAATCCAGCTCGGTTACCGGACCGCGACTCGCTTTCCCTGTTAGTTACTCCCGAATCGACTCGGGACTCAGCGCTCGTCGAGGGCCTCCAGACGGCGGCGCAGATCTTCTATCTGGTCCATGAGATCCAGCGCCAACGCAATGCCGGGTATGTTGAGGTCCAAATCGCGCTGCAAGTGCAAAGCCGTGTGCACGCGCCGCAAATGGGTGCTGCGAAACTGCCACGCTCCGGCACGGCCGGCGTCCTCGGGCTCGATTACCCCGTGCTCGACCAGCAAGGCGACCCACTCGCCGTGCACCCCGCAGGAGCGGCACAATTGCCCGAGCGTAACCGTGTGTCGCTCATCAACCAATTGACAAACAGGAGTCTCATCGCTCTCGGATACCATGGCTATACTCCCAGGGAAGCGCGCGGGTTGAAGGCCATGCGCTCGGCCATCTTTGCATAGAGCTCGCGTGCAGCGTCATCATCCACGGATGGCAGCGTGATGCGCAGCACCGCATAAAGATCGCCGGGACGCTTGCCAGGCATCCCGCGCCCTTTGAGGCGTAGCCGGCGACCACCGTTGGAACCGGCCGGGATGCGCAGGTCCACCGGACCCGCCGGTGTCGGTGTCTGCACCGTCGCGCCAAGCGCTGCCTCCCACGGCGCGACCGGCAGATCAAGAATCAGGTCGCTGCCCTTAACCCGGAATATACGATGCGCTTTGAACGCTATTTCGAGATACAGATCCCCGGCCTCGCCCGTGCCCACACCAGGCATCCCCTGGCCAACCAGGCGTAGCTGCTGGCCGGAGCGCACGCCTTTGGGGATGGTTACCTTGAGCGAGCGCTCGCGGTTGATGACCCGGCCATCGGCATCGACCTGCGGGGCGCGCAGGCTCACCGTGCGTATGCCGCCCGTGAAGGCGTCCTCGAGATCGAGCTCGACGCGCGCGATATGATCCTGCCCGCGCAGGCCGCCCCGGGGCTCGCCGCCGCCCGCACCGTATTGGCGAGCCGCGAATCTTTCGCCGAATACCGAGCGGAAGAAATCGCTGAAATCGCCGGCATCGGCGCCGGTGTAGCCGCCGCCGTGGATATCGAAGCCCCCATCGGGCCGCGCCCTGAAGCCTTCCTCCGCCGACGCGCCCTCCGCACCGATCTGGTCGTAGGCGGCGCGTTTTTCTGGATCCCGAAGGGCCTCATAGGCTTCGCTTACCTCCTTGAACTTCTCTTCCGCGTCGGCTTCCTTGCTCACGTCCGGGTGGTATTTACGCGCAAGCTTACGATACGCGCGCTTGATCGCGTCGGCGGCGGCGTCGCGTTCCACGCCGAGCGTCTGGTAATAATCCTTGTATTGCATGGGCTCTACGCTGACATATAAGAAACTCAGTATCTACTCGCCCCCGCGGTACGCACAAAAAGCTGAACAGGGTTCGATAAGCGCTCTGGCCCCGTGGGAGCGCGGTTGCCAGGACCGCCTGCTGTGGATTTCTGCAAAGAGTTGGGTAAGCAGTTACGGCAGCGGGATGAGCTCCGTCTCGCCGGGGACCGGCGCGAAGCGGCCTGCCTGCCAGTCCGCCTTGGCCTGCTCGATGCGCTCCTCGGAG
>JAKDMQ010000215.1 GCA_030452265.1 Nitrococcus sp. | reverse complement strand
TGAAGATCTCGTAGTGACTGATGAGCCGCTCGATCTGGCTCGCGTAGCGGTTGTAGGCGATCACCGCCGGGATCGCGGCGAATAGCCCCATCGCTGTCGCCACCAGGGCCTCGGCTATGCCGGGTGCGACGGTGGTGAGCGTCGCCTGTTGCATACTCGCGATGGCGTTGAAGGCGTTCATGATTCCCCATACAGTCCCGAAGAGGCCGATATAGGGGCTGGTCGAGCCGACCGTCGCAAGAAACGGAATATAGCTCTCTAGGCTATCGATCTCGCGCTGCAAAGACACGCGCATAGCCCGGTGAGAGGCTTCCACGACAGCTTCTGGATTGCTGCCTTGCTTGCGCATGCGAGTGAACTCGCGAAAACCGGCTCGGAAGATACGCTCCAATCCCCCCGTATCCACATGGGTCTGGCTCACCTGGGCATAGACCTCGGCGAGATTGCCCCCGGACCAGAAGCGATCCTCGAATGCACTCGCCCCGCTCCGCGCTTGACCGACCATTTGTCGTTTCCGGAATATGAGGGTCCAGGAGCTAACCGATGCGCAGAGCAAGATCAATATGACGATCTGCACGACGAAGCTCGCATTGAGGATCAACCCGGCTATGGAATGATCAACCGACATTCATTAGCTCCGCATAGATGGCGCTGGGTATAGGTCGTGGCCGCAGATTCTGGCTGCCGACACACACCACCTCAATTTCCGCCCGACATAGAACCTTGCCCTTTGCGTTATCGTCCCGCGCTTGCCGGATATGCTGAGTAAAACGCAGGCTGACTCGGCGGTGACAGGCTGCCCACGTATCGACTGCCAGCTGATCATTGAAAAAGCCAGGCATTAGGAAGTCAATTCGCACGGATCGGACCGTAAACAGCAGACCGTGCTCACGGCGCAGCCAGTCCTGCTCAAAGCCGATCGCCCGTAGCCATTCCGTGCGAGCCCGCTCCATGAACCGCAGGTAGCTCGTATGATAGACTACGCCGCCACTGTCCGTATCCTCGTAATAGACCCGGATCGGCCAATGAAACACACGTGGCTGCCCACGGGCACAATTACCTCGTTCATCCATCCTATCCGCGTTCGCGCCCACTACTTTCCAAGCCCGGACCAATGTAGCTATCCGACCGTGCAAGAGCAACCCATGCTCCCCCGATCAGCCAACGCAGAAAACCCCCGAGCCGAGCTTATGGTCGACACGGGGGTTTGCCTTACGGGAAGGAGAAAGCACCTGCAGGCCGGAATGAGGGGGTGACGGGGCTTACTAAAGCCTACAGGTGCGAAATCATCATGCGCGCTTGTGCCACTCGAATCCTTCTCAATGTTCTCTTTGCCAGGCGCCTCATGCTTGGATAGCGCATTCGCGCTGCCTGGCCGGCGTTTAAACCATAGATAGGCAACTCCTGTGCCTATTCGAAATAAACCATTTCAAATCATATGTCTATCTTTGATATACGGTATTCTTTTGGTCCGTTGTTACGCGGAACCGTCGCTGAACGACGACAGAGCGTTGCCTTCCTAGCCGAATCTCGTCATTTCCGGTTCGCCCGCTTGCCCCCGCTATCGATAGCTAATCGCGTTTACCTCCCTCTCAATGTGTCTTTGCTCGGCAATCTATCGGGCCTGAACGCGAATTAAGAGAAAAAGAACGTGGATGGCCGGAAGCGCGCGCACCCGCTGGCTCTGCGTCGCTATTCGGCGACGGCAAGGCCTGCCATGACCACCCTACCGCTTGCACTTGCGAGCTCTCGTTTTGTCACCGAACGGCAACGCGGGGCAACAGCCGCGTCCCGCGCGCAGTAGGGTCTGCCGGCATCTCCCGCGTGCACCACATCGGAACCACAACAGGCCCGCCCTAACGCGCCTGCTTGAAGATGCTGGGATTGAGCTCATGCCGATTGAGCAGCTTATAGAATTCGGTACGATTCCTCTTCGCCAGTCGCGCCGCGCGGCTGACGTTGCCTCCGGTGATCTGGAGTAGTTTTACTAGATAGCCGCGCTCGAAGTCGCGTCGGGCATCGGCGAAGGGGGGTAGGCCCGGAGTATCCCCCCGCAAGGCTTGCTGTACCAGATCATGGGAGATAATGGGCGTGGTGGATAAAATAGCCGCTTGCTCCATTACGTTATAGAGTTGGCGAATATTCCCCGGCCACTGCGCGCTGACCAGATGTTCCATGGCGTCCTGTGACAAGCCCTTGAGATTCTTGTCGTACTTTTGCGCCAACTGATGAAGGAAGTGATTGGCCAGAACGGGCACATCCTCCCGGCGTTCCGAGAGCGAGGGTAGTGATAAGGTGACTACATTGAGCCGGTAGTAGAGATCCTCGCGAAATCGACCCTCGGTCATCTCCTCTTCCAGATCACGATGGGTGGCGGAGATGATGCGCACGTTGACGGGTAGGTCCTGGGTATGGCCGACGGGCCGTACTCGATGTTCCTGCAGCACCCGCAACAGTTTGACCTGCAGCGCAAGCGGCATATCGCCGATCTCATCCAGAAAAAGCGTACCGGCGTCGGCGGCCTTGAATAGCCCGTCATGGTCCTGATTAGCGCCGGTAAAGGCGCCTTTTTTATGGCCAAAGAGCTCGGATTCCAGCAGCGGCTCGGGTATCGCACCGCAGTTAACGGCGATGAAAGCCCGTTTGCTGCGACCGCTCGTGTTGTGAATCGCCTTCGCCAACAGTTCTTTGCCGGTGCCGCTCTCACCCTGTATGAATACGCTCGCCTCGCTCGGGGCGATCATCTTCGCGCGCCGCAGGACATCCTCTATCAAGGGACTGCGGCTGATGATCTCGGCCCGCCAGCTATCGTTTGGCGTAGCGGTGCCGGCTGGCTCCACGACACCTGAAAGGCGCAAGGCGCTCTCTACCTGTTCCAGCAGCGCTGGGGCCTCGAACGGTTTGGTGACGAAGCCGAAGACCCCGTTTTTGGTCGCCTCCACGGCATCCGGAATAGAGCCGTGGGCGGTGAGGATGATCACCGGCAGCGTGGGATGCTGCTTGCGCAAGTTCTGGAACAGCGTCATACCGTCCATATTGTCCATGCGCAGATCCGTAATCACCAGATGCGGCCTGATGGCTGCAAAGTTCGCCAGCGCTTCCTCACCGCTTTGGGCGGCCGCAACCTCGTAGCCATTGGATTTGAGCCGAATCGAGAGCAGGCGCAGCACCCCCGGATCGTCGTCGACCACCAGGATACGGTAGCCTTTCGCCATGTTATTTTTCACTCCATCAATGCTTAGGGCTTGTTGACATTTGCCGGGGCACGACCGTAGCGAATGTCAACAGGCGCTAGCGTTCATTACGCTGCTGAATGCTTTGCTCGATGGCCTTTAGGCCCTCGAGCTGCTTGTGTAGCTTTTGGTTCTCGTCCTGCAGCGCTCTGGTCTCGTGGTGGTAATTCCTTGCCTCGGATTGCGCACGGCTTGCAGCCCTGCGTGCCTCGATCAAGTCTCGCAGCAAAAGCGCAAGCTTGCCCTCAGGCGAGTATTGGGTGAATACATCATTTAGACAAATGCCCAATATGGCCGCGGCGCCGGGGTCGCTTTCTTTGGCTGATAACTGACTGAGTATCATAGCAGATTTCAACCGAGCCGTATCGCAGCCATACTCTTCCAAATCGCCTTGGAGCCGAGCGAGGTGGGCTCTCAGCCTGTCCTCTCCGAGCCCCTCGAGCGCTCTATAATAACTCAGAAGCTCCGCAATCTGTCTTGCTTGGGAGCGCGTAAGCTCGACTGCATCGTGTGTCCCGAGGCCGCTCACAGCCCCGCCGTTCCTGCTTGGAAAGTACTGACAGCCCGTTACCAGCAAGACAACGAGCGCGATCAACGTGAGCCGCAATTTGCGCATGCATGACCGCCTGTGGTGACGCTTTTGATCGTATGATGTTCGTTTTCGCTATTCAGTTGACGGCCACCAGCCGCGGTACCGCACGCCGCGGCAGCATGACCCGCATCCGCGCGCCTCGGCCCTGTGTCTCGAGAACGTCGATGCGTCCATCGTGTGCCAGCACATACTCGCGGGCGATGGACAGCCCGAGCCCCGAGCCCTTGACGTAACCCTTGGGCTGGAGCGCCCCTTGGAAGAAGGCTTCGAATATTCGATCGCGTTCCGCTACGGCCACCCCCGGGCCTTGATCGGTGATGTCCAGCACGGCTGTGTTCTCCATCTGCAGCGTTTGGATTGTGAGCACACCCTGCGCGGGTGAAAACTTGATTGCATTAGAGATCAGGTTATCCACCACGGTTTGCAGCTTTCCCCGATCGCCAATGAGCCGGCACTCGGCCAGCTTGGCTCTCAGGCGCAGCGATTTTGCTTTAACGGCCGCCTTATGGTCCTGCAGCACGGATTCGATGAGCACGTTCATGTCCACCCGGGCGAGGTTGAGCGCGGGACGGTGCGCTTGCATACGGGAGAAATCGAGCAGATCCTCGATCAGCGTCTGCAGGCGGCGCCCACTTTCGTGGAGAATCTGGGTGACCTCGCGCTGTTCGCCGTTTAGCGCGCCAACTATTTCATCCCCTAACAAAGCCGTGCTCTCCCGGATGGTAGTGAGCGGTGTCTTGAGCTCATGCGAGACGTGACGCAGGAAGCGTGTCTTCTCAGACTCCAGCTCGATCAAGCGACGGCGCAGCCATTCGAGGCGCTCGCCCAGGGCATGTAGATCCCCCGGTCCCGAAACCTCGATGGCCGTGCCGAAGCGGCCATCGCCGAGCTGGCGGATTGCATTGTCCACCTGGCGCACGGGTCGCGAGATCAAAACGGTGAAGATCGCCGTCGAGATAAGGGTCAGTGGAATGAGCGCAATGGCCAGCCAGAACAACACGCGCTGAGCCATCGCGGCTGTCTGCTGCATGACTTGCACCTCGTGATCGATCTGCCGGTTGCTACCCTTGCTGATCTGATCGGCAAGCTTGTGCAGCGCGATGAAAATATCCACAACCTCCTGCTGCGTCACCCTCTGGCGCACGTTTTGATCCGAGAGGCGCTGAAAGAGCTCCGCTTCCTGCTCTCCGATGTCACGGATATGGCCGTGCTGTGATGCCGCGGCCGTGACATCGCTGAGGCGACTTACGATGGACTGAAATTCGCGGTGGGCTTCCTGATAAACCTTGAGCAGCGATTTGTCGCCGAGCAACAAATACTGTCGCGCGGCTCGCTCCATCGCGGTGAGCGCCTCCGCGAGGCTGCGGCTGCCTTGGATTGCCTGGGCCGCATTGTAGACTGCAGTCTGGGCCTGCTCAGAGAGCCGGTCAACGTATAGCCCGGCGTAGGCCAAGGCAAAGAATAGCGGCAAAGATACGACCCCAAAGCCGTACAGGATCAATGTCAGCGTGGATCTGGGGTGGATTAGCTTCATCGCGCCCACGACGTTCTCAAGCGTCGTCGAACAGATCGCGCATCGCGTCGTGCATCCGCGCAGGCGGCGCATAGCCAAAATGCACGTAAGCGTTGCGAGTCGCCATGCGCCCTCGCGCCGTGCGCTTGATAAACCCCTGCTGGATCAGATAAGGCTCGAGCACGTCCTCGATGGTTCCGCGCTCCTCACCGATCGCCGCCGCTAGGTTGTCCAACCCGACCGGTCCGCCGTCGAATTTCTCGATTATGGTCAGTAGCAGGCGGCGATCCTGGACGTCGAAGCCATTGCCGTCCACGTTAAGCAGGTTCATTGCGGCCTTTGCTATTTCCAGCGTGATTTGCCCGTCTGCCTTGACCTCGGCGAAATCCCGCACGCGGCGCAGCAGGCGGTTAGCAATTCTGGGGGTTCCGCGCGCGCGCTGCGCGATTTCTAACGCCCCAGCATTATCCAGAGCCAACGCCAACAGGCTCGCGGAGCGGTGCACAATGGCTGCGCGAACGACTACACATATTTACTCGAGGCGGT
>JAKDMQ010000032.1 GCA_030452265.1 Nitrococcus sp. | reverse complement strand
CCGTGCCACGCAGGGGAATGCGGGCAAGATGCCCGTGGTCCTAGGGTGGTTTTCACTGGAGCTTACGACTGTCTTCCTGCGATTGTGCACGTGCAATCGTCGTGAGGGTTGCCATGGCGAGTGTTCGTTGAAAATCCAATGAGGCCTTTTCAGCGTATTCCTTAGTAACGATTATTCCTATTGTCAACTTGGTGCACCTATATTTTCTTGGATTCTCGGACTGGCCAAACCTGCGGAAGGAAAGCGTCCGAGAGGATAAGAAGATGACTTGGCGGACGAACGCTTAGGAGGACAGAGCGCGATGCCGAGCCTGCTTGCCTATATCGGCGCCGCCTGTGCCGAGATCGCCGGATGCTTCGCCTTCTGGGCCTGGCTGCGGCTTGACAAGAGCGCGTTGTGGCTGTTGCCGGGCATGGCGAGCCTCGCGATCTTTGCGTACCTGCTGACATTCGTCGATCTCGATTTCGCAGGACGCGCCTACGCGGCTTACGGCGGTATCTATATCGCGAGCTCCCTGCTCTGGCTGTGGCTGGCGGAGGGAAGAATACCGGATCGCTGGGACCTCCTGGGCGGTGTGATTGCGCTATTGGGTAGCGCGATCATCTTGCTTGGCCCGCACGACCCAGGGGTGTAATCACACGATGTTCAGGCCAGCGCCATTTGAAGCGTCAAGCAGCCGCTCCGGCTGAATGAAAGCTTCGAGTGACCGGATATCCGGGTAATTGAGTGCAAAAGAACCGGGCATCGTAGATTTATTATCTACCTCTTATGTCTTATCTACCTCTTATGTATTACCTACATCTGCAGACTTGCGCGTAAAGCTCAGCGCTGGCAGGCTGCATTTATAATAACGATCCGCGTTATCGAAGCGCGGGCACGGGCTCTGTGTATCTCCTGTAAAGAGCGGGGGCGTTATTCGCTCGCATGGAGATTATCGGCTCCCAGGAATGGATGCACGAGTCCAAGGAGGGAACGATGCAGCACATGGGGTGAAGGACGCAGTAGACGGGGTAGAGTCGTGATAGATTACAATAAGAATCACTCAGCGGTATTGGCTATATCGCGGACGCCGGTAATAGATACAGATCAAGCAACGCCGCCGAAAGTGTTGCTGATCTCTAACACCACTTGGTACATTGTCAATTTCCGCTCCGGGCTGATTAGAGCGCTGCTCGCCTCAGGCTGTTCGGTTTCGGTTGCGGCCCCACCGGATGACTATAGCCACGAGCCGGAATTGCGGCATTGCAACTACTTGCCTTTGTCGTTTAGCCGGCGCGGTAAAAATCCTTTCCGTGAGCTTGCAACTCTGTTCCAGATTGCGTTGCTGCTAAGGACTGTGCGACCGGATATCGTTCTTACCTGGACACCCAAGCCGAATATTTATACCGCGTTGGCCGGTGCTTTGTTGGGCATCGAAGTCGTCCCAAACATCGCTGGTCTGGGCACAGCTTTCATTCGCCGCGGGGCGTTGAGCTGCTTCGTGAGCCTTTTATATCGCTGTTCTCTCAAGCACTGCAGCCGGGTTTTCTTTCAAAACACCGACGATCAGCAATTGTTCGTGAAAAACGGTTGGGTGTCAGAGAGTGCAGCTGAGCGTTTGCCGGGGTCAGGCGTCGATCTCAAGCGCTTTGTGCCTACGTCGTTGCCCTCCGGCGATGAAAAGGCGGTATTTCTGTTCGCGGGTCGGCTGCTCGCAGACAAGGGCTTGCGCGAGCTGATCGCCGCTACTCGCATGCTTAAAGCAGACGGGCACCAGTTGCGTGTACTCATTGCCGGGTTTGTTGACACGGGCAACCCGTCCAGCATTTCGCAAGGTGAGATCGAGCTCTGGCAACGCGAGGAGTTGATCGAATATCTCGGACCCATCAAGAATATCCGTCCAGTTATTGCGCAGGCCGATTGCGTCGTACTACCGTCGTTTTATCGTGAAGGCGTCCCACGCATTATGCTGGAAGCGGCCGCGATGGCGCGGCCGGTAATTACGACCGATGCCATAGGCTGCCGGGATGCCGTCGTCGCCGGGGAAACCGGGTTTCTTTGCCGCCCACGCGATGCGGATTCTCTCGCCGCGACGATGGCCTACGTGCTGCGTCTCTCCCGCAATCAGCGGCTGAATATGGGCGCCCGCGGACGGCAATTCGTCGAAGATTCTTTCGACGAACAAAATGTCATAGAGCGGTACCTAGCTGTTGCGAGCATTTGCCAGAACAAAGGGTTGGCCATTGCGCAGGCCGATATGGTGACACGGTAGTCCTGGCAGTCGTAGCGGCGCGGTAATGTACGTTCGAAACAGGGAGCAATAACGCGGCTTCGATTCAACCGCGGAACGAACAACAACAGTCTCCGCTTCGGCACTAGAGAGATATTATACTGGCGAGGGGTTATGGATACGGGGTGGTTTTGTGTTGGCTCCGGGCTAGCGGCAACGGTGATTTGTTTATCGCTGATGCGGCCCGTCGCTATACATTGGGGGCTCGTGGACCGCCCGGGCGGGCGCAAGCACCACAGGACCGAGGTTCCGCTAGTCGGCGGTATAGCTTTGTTTGCCGTAGTCGCGGGTAGCTGGGGAATATTGCGCATTGACTGGCCAAACTGGATGCCCGTCTATCTACTGGCCGCCGGCATGCTGGTTGCCGTTGGAGTGCTGGATGATCGCTACGATGTTGGTCCTAAACGGAAATTCCTACTGCAACTCGCATGCGCCCTGGTGGTCATCCACTATGGAGATCTTGTATTATACACGTTGGGCGATTTGTTCGGCGCGGGCGCAATTCATACTCAAGGCTTTTCTGTCGCGTTCACGCTATTTGCCTTGCTTGGCGTGACGAACGCCGTCAACATGTTCGACGGCGCGAATGGGCTTGCGGGCGGCACCTCGCTGATTTCCGCATTGGGCTTCAGTTTTGCGGCCGCGACGATCGGCGCGGACGGCGCTCACTATGCCTTGCTATTGCTCGCCGGTGCACTCGGTGGCTTTCTGATATTCAACTATCGTCTACGTAACTTCAACTCGCCGTTAGCATTTTTGGGTGATGCCGGTGCGCTGTTTCTCGGGTTTACGCTCGCCTTCGTGGCCGTTTTCCTGAGCCAGCGGCCGGGGCTGCATATGCCCCCGATCGTTGCAGTGTGGATCGGCGGTATGCCTTTACTGGAGATTGCCCGGATTGTGCTCCGTCGGGTTATTCATGGCGCCAATCCCCTGTTAGCGGACCGTACGCATATGCATCATTGCCTGGTCGGGTTGGGGATACCTGAACGCTGGATGGTAGCCGCGATATGGCTGGCCCAAGCCGTGCTGACGACCGTGGGCCTTGCATCCTGGCGGTTCGGGGTCAGTGAACCTAAGCTTTTTTATGGTTTTGTGCTGATTTTCCTCCTTTACAGTCTAGTGGTAGAGTGGGCCGATCGTGTCAACCTGCGTCGAGCGGCGTCCCAGGCACAAGCATTGGCTAAATAGGGCTCGCCTGGCCGCACAGATGCTTTCGTAGAGGTCGGAGGAAACGCGGGAGTCATGATGGCCCATCATGGTTTAGTACATTCGCTCTCGTCAACGCGGACAGGTGCTAGCGGCGTTAGTTGCCGCTTTGATGATGCTCGGCGGTTGCTCCTTGCAGGGCCCGTCGTTTCACGAGATACCGGGGCCAGCACCCGACTGGGCACCGCGAAACTACGCGGTCATGCCCATGATGGTTGCCTTGGTGGCGCAACGGCTGCGTTCGCGCGACTCCAGCCGCAGGATGCGGTTTACTATCCACCTCCCATTTCTCCCGCTTAGGTCGGATTGTGCGCCAGTTACTGCCCATCGTTCACACTCTTTGGCAAGGTTATATATCCTTTGTGCTGGTAGACGGTCAATGAAGGACGACGCCCCCCTGCAAGCCGTGCGGCAGGTTGTGCCGCAACCGCTTAATCGCACCGAAGCATCAGAGGCAGCAGGTATGGACCTGCTAGAAATCCTAGCGATTCTACTCGATGCCAAGTGGTGGATTCTCTCTATTACCACTGGTGTAGTGCTGTTAGCCGCGCTCTACGCCTTTACCGCCACGCCTATTTACCAGGCCAACGTGATAATTCAGATCCAGGAAGACGACATCAACAAGCAGTCTTCCCGCCTGAACGCTACGCCGGACGGGTTGTTCGTAACCACCGCGCCGACTGAGGCCGAGGTCAATATTATGACTTCGCGCGCGGTAGTGATGCCGGTAGTCAAGAAGCTGCATCTCAATATTGCGGTCGGGCGTGACTGCCCGCCTGTCATCGGTTGCCTGTTCGCGCGCGACGATTCGGTTTCTGCAACGGTTACGCGCTTCGAAACCCAAAGTTATCTGCAGCCGTTCACCCTCAGGGCCGGCGCAAATCACACCTACGCGCTCTATTCGAAGGATGGTGATCGGGTTCTTACCGGCACAGTCGGCAAGCTGGCGGTCTCCGATAATGGGCAAACAGAACTCTACGTTCAAGCGCTGTCCGCGCCTGCCGGCACCTCGTTCACTTTGACGAAAATCCCGGTGCAGCTAAAAGCCACCACGCTTGGAGCGCGTCTTTCCGCCGCCCAGCTTGGCGAGGAAACCGGGGTCGTTGAGCTGACGCTCAACGGGTCTGCTCCGGTGCGCATCAAAGAAATTCTCAACGCCGTTGCAGACCAGTATCTCAAGCTGAACATCGCCGCCAAATCGGCCCAAGCACGCGAGAGCCTGGAATTCATTACCGGGCAGCTTCCCGGTCTCAAAGCCAAGCTAAACGCCGCGGAAACGGCGCTTAGCGACTACCGTGTCAAGTACGGCGCGGTGGATCTTGGGCTGCAGGCCAAAAGCCTGCTTAGTCGCGCCGCCCAATTACACGACCAACTTTCTCAGCTCAAACTCAAGGAAGCCGAGCTGGCACAGAGGTACGACCCGAAATTCCGTACATATGCCGCGCTGCTCGAGCAAAAAAAGCGCATCAAGGCTCAATTGTCCGCATTGGAAGCCCAGATCAATCACCTGCCAATGCAGCAGCAAAAAAACGCGCAACTGAAGCGCGCCGTGATGGTTTACGATGAGCTTTACACCGCGATGTTGCGCAAGGCGCAGGATCTGCGCGTGGCGCAGGCCGGTACGCTGGGGAATGTCCGTATTGTCGATCATGCCGTCACGCCTATCAGACCCATCAAGCCGAAAAACGAGCTCGTGATTGCGATGGGATTAATGATGGGCTTGACGCTGGGGGCGTTAGCGGCATTCGCAAAAAGAATAATGGCTGTTGGCATACGTGATCCGGCTTCACTGGAGTCTGCTTTCAGGGTACCCCTCTTTGCGGTGGTTCCACATAGCAAAACCCAGGCAGCAATCGATCGCAAGGCGCGCAAGGCAAGAAGCAAGCAATTGCCGCTGCTAGTCCGAGCGCAAAAAAACGATCTTGCTGTAGAAGCTATGCGTAGTCTGAGAACAAGCCTGCATAGCGTCACGCAAGGATTGGAAAGGTCAGTATTGACCATAGGTGGGGCTTCCCCGGGGCCCGGCAAATCCTTCCTATCCGCCAACTTGGCGCATCTTATTGCCCAGGCCGGCAAGCGGGTGCTGCTGGTCGATGCAGACCTGCGCAAAGGCCATCTTAACGACTACTTCGGCATCAGCCGTACGCCGGGATTGGCGGAGATCCTCTCTGGACAGGCGCAACTCGGTGAGGTGGTCGACGCGAGTTCCGAGCCGGGGCTCGATTTTGTTGCGACTGGTTCGCTACCGACGTATCCTTCTGAGCTGTTCCTGACACCCCGGTTCGAGAAATTCATCGCCGAAGCCAGCGGCAAGTATCATGTCGTTCTCCTAGATATTCCGCCCTACCTTGCCGTTAGCGACGGATTCATCGTCGCGCGCAATGCGAGCGCGAATTTCCTGTTGGTTCAGAATGCAAGGAACACGCAGGAGGAGATCGCACTCGTCATCAATCGACTTCAGCAAAACGCAGTTCGTTTAACCGGCTTTATCTATAATGATTTCGGCTACGATGCCTCGGGTTATGCGTATCGCGGCTACGGTGCGCGGTATCATTATCGCTACGAATAAATCGAATCAATTGGAAGACATCGTGGCCAATAGTATAACAGATGCCAGGTCGCCCCTGACGACCCTAATCAATGGGCTTCTCGGGAAGTGGGAGGGGTTAACCGCGCGCTTTTGGGGAGTAGAGGCGGAAAGCTTAGCCTTGCGTAAAGGCGCCAGCGGTGCCTTTGCTCTCCAAATCTGCAGTGCGGGGCTTGGGCTGATTGCGCATATCGTGGTAGCGCGCCTGCTAGGCGTGGAGGAGTATGGCACCTATGCGCTGGCGTTGACCTGGGTCACCGTGCTTACTGTTCCAGCGCTGATTGGCCAGGATACTAGTGTAGTGCGCTTCTTGCCGACTTACTGCTATCACGGTGCGTGGGATAAAGCTAGGGGGCTGCGCCGCGGTGTCAGTCTGATGGTACTAATAGCCAGCTTAGCTATTGCCGTTCTGGGGGCGTTGATTGTATACCAGATCCGTGCGCACCTCGGCACCAGGCTCGAACATACCCTGCTCGCCGGCTTCATGCTCTTGCCCGTGCTGACCCAACTGCAGCTCAGCAGTGCTTTACACAGGGCGCTTAAACGCCCTGTGAGTAGTGTGATATTCAACGGCGTGCTGCGCCCGATCATGCTAATGGGGATACTTCTGACCCTATGGCTCGGGCTGAACCATCAGCTCAACGCTCCATTCGCAATCTGCGCCAGCGCGCTCGCGGCAGTGTTTGCGTTTGCGGCCTGTTCCTGGTTTCTCGCTCGGGCTTGGCCTCCCGCGGCAAAGGCCATACGGCCTACCTACTGTATCTCTGTCTGGAGCACTGTGGGAGCACAACTGCTTCTAATTAGCGCGCTTTACATCACGCTCAACCGACTCGGCGTGCTGGTAATCGGCGGACTCGGTGGTAGTAATGTAGTCGGACCGTATTACGCCGCGGTTCATTTGGGCAGCTTAGCCGGTTATGGCCTAACGGCAGTGAATACCATCCTCGCACCGACAATCGCCGAGCGCTACCATGCAGGAGAACACGATGCGCTCGCGAACATTGTCCATGATGCAGCTTGGTTGACCTTTATGGTGACTGTCGCGGTCACGTTGCCGTTGGGCCTTGCGGGCTATTGGGTACTCGGCCTGTTCGGTCCCGCCTTCCACAAGGCTTATGTGCCGCTACTCATAATTCTTGCGGGTTATTGCGCCAGTGCCATGGCTGGTCCGACGGGTTACCTTATGACTATGACTCGATTTGAGCGCCCAGCATCGCTGATTATGGGTGGTGGGGCGGTGCTAAACGTGTTGTTGTGTTTAGTGTTAGTGCCACCGCTAGGCATGATCGGAGCCGCTGTTGCTATCGCAACCGCAACAATTGCGTGGAAGTTTGCCGCCCTTGTATTCGTATATAGGCGTATGAACGTCAACCCCAGCATTTTCCCGATTGCCGGCGTATGAAGATGCCAAACTTTTTTATCGTTGGAGCCCCGAGGTGCGGCACGACTGCATTGACCGAGTATTTGCGCGCTCATCCGCGGGTATATATGTCGGAACCTAAGGAACCTCATTATTTTGCACTGGATTTTCCACGTTACCGTGACGTTACTAACAAACGTGACTACCAAGCCCTTTTTGAGAGTGCAAACAGCACTCACTCGATGATAGGGGAAGCGTCAGTGTTTTATCTCTACTCGCAAGCGGCCGCTAAGGAAATTCGAAAGTCACTGCCTGCGTCCCGGCTTGTGGTTTTGCTTCGCAACCCGCTAGAAGTCGCGGTTTCTATGCACGCCAAGGCGCTGGAGGCACGCGAGGAGAATGTGGAAGATTTTACGCGCGCATGGGCGTTGTGCGAGGGTCGTCGCCTCGGCCAGCAGATTCCACGCAACTGCCTAGACGCTAAAGCACTTTTTTACGATCGCATACCGTTACTTGGTCAGCAGTTACAGCGTTTGCTGGAGATTTTTCCTCGCGAGCAGGTGGGCTGGTGGTTCTATGAGGATCTGCTAGGTAATCCGGATCGCATGTACTGCGAAGTGCTTGATTTCCTGCACCTGTCTCACGATGGTCGAACGGAATTTCCACGCGTGAACAGCAGCGCGCGCGCGCGCTCGCAAGTTTTCGCTCAATTCACGGAGAAAACGCCTGCGCCACTGCGGCAAGGCGCAATGGAGATAAAGAGATGGCTGGGTATCAAGCGCTGGGGCGTGCTGGATACCTTGCGCCGAATCAACGTCAGACCTGCCCGTCCACCAGATTTACCGCCAGCGCTGATCGAGGAAATGCGCGCGCATTTCACGCCTGACGTTCGCTTGCTGGCTGTGCTTACCGGCCGTGATCTCGGGCATTGGCTACAGGAGGATGCATGAAACTCGCACTGGTCATTTCGTCTTTGGGTTGTGGCGGTGCAGAGCGGGTAATGACCCTGCTGGCAAACGGCTGGGCGGGGCGTGGCAATACAGTGGTTTTGATCACGCTCTCCGATCCGAAAACTGATTTCTATGGGCTGCATCCGGTTGTGCGACGTATCGGGCTGAATCTACTGAAAGAGTCACGGAACCCGCTCGCGGCGTTAGTCAATAACTGGCGGCGCGACCAGGGTTTGCGTGAAGCTATTCGAGAGAGCGATCCCGATGCAGTTATTAGCTTCATGACGAGCACCAATATCTTGACGGCATTAAGCTGTCGTGGACTGAATACCCCCGTGCTGCTTTCAGAACATATTTCTCCTGCCAATGAACGGCTTCGGGGCGCCTGGCGGCTGTTGCGTCGCCTGACATACGCTCGAGCGCAATTAGTTGTCCTAACTGAACGGAATGCCCAATGGTTTCGGCAACGTTTCCCCAGGAGTCATGTACGAGTAATACCGAATCCAGTGGTTGTAGCTGAGGACGACGTTGGGAATGAGGTTTCCTATAGACTTGTGAAGAGTCTGCCTACTAACCCCTTCATCGTCGCAATGGGGCGGCTTGTGCCACAGAAGGGATTCGATCTTCTTGTCCGCGCTTTTGCCTCCATCCATTGGCGGCATCCCGAATGGTCATTGGTTATCCTCGGTGACGGACCGGAGCGCGAGAAGATTTGGCGTCTGGCACTGACACTCGGTATAGGAGATTGCGTACATATGCCTGGGCGAGTCGCAAGGCCGCATGCGGTGCTACGCCGCGCCAAGCTCTTCGCCCTCTCGTCCCGCTTCGAAGGTATGCCCATGGCGTTATTGGAGGCCATGGCGTGCGGCCTGCCGTGTGTGAGTTTCGATTGCCCCACGGGACCGGCTGAGCTCATTGTTCATAATGTGAACGGCCTGCTAATACCGCCGGAGGATTTGCCAGCCTTGGCGCAGAGTCTAGTACAGCTTATGAACGACCCTGCCCTGCGCGTGGAACTAGGGCGGCAGGCAGCGTGTGCAGTGCAGAACGCCTTCACTCTGGAGTCGGTGCTAACGCTGTGGGAAGACCTGCTGACAAGTATCGTACAGCCACGGAAAAATGAAACTGCCGGTGCTCGTAGAACCGACCGAATTGCAGTGGAGTGGCACACCTATCCGCTTAGGTCCATCGGACAAAAGGCTTTGAAGGACAGAGACTAAACATGCCAACGACTTCGGCAGGATGGGCATCGCGCAATTTGATCCAGCTAATAGGGCAATAGGAACAAAGCGGCTAGATATGGTGGAGCGGGATACCGATCAGGCGGCGCTGTCTTGAAGATGGTATATATCCTCGGCTATGGCCGCAGCGGCTCGACATTGCTGGAACGTCTGATAGGCGCTTATCCTGATGTGTTTTCCTGTGGGGAGCTAGCTGTTTTACCGCAAGTCATTGATTCATCGATTGCATACTGCGCTTGCGGTATGCTTCCGAAAGAATGTCTGTTTTGGCGCGAAGTTATTAGCGATTGGCAATCTCATGTCCAAGACTTCTCTCGGACGGAATACATCACGCTCCAACTTCGATATGAGCGTTTGGGAATTCTTCTGAATCCGCTACAGAGCTTTTCCATTAAGAGTAAAGCCTGCGCGCGATACGCTGAATACACGCGCACGCTCCTTGAGGCGATCGCCAATAAATCAGGTGCCTCGGTACTTGTCGACTCATCGAAACACCCCGCCCGGGCATTTGCGCTGCAACAGATTCCCGGTATGGAGGTAGTGGTGGTGCATCTGGTGCGGGATGTGCGCGGTGTGGTTTATTCCCTAGGAACCGCGTATAAAAAATCTCCGCCAGATGGTGTAGAACGAGATATAAAGAAAAGGAATATATTACGATCGGTGTGTGCATGGGCGATAACGAACTACTTTTGTGAACGTGTTCGCGCAAGAGCGGATCGTTCTAGCATGCTCGTTCGTTATGAGGATTATGTGACTAATCCTGATGTGATGCTACCCAAGATAATAGAGTTTGTAGAAATCTCAAATATGAATCCCATCGCTTTCGGGGACAAGCCGACCAAGCCATCTCACCAGATAGCTGGGAACCGCTCGCGCATGCGGTCGGTAAATCAAATTGCGATCGATGAAACCTGGCGAACTAATCTAAGCGTCGCTATACAAAAAGGTCTCTATTTGATCGCTTGGCCCTTCATGCGGCGTTACCGCTATAAGCCATGACGTCGAAGGGCAATGTGAATTAGACATGCAAGAATGGATATCGGGCCCGCGTGTAATTTTCCTGGTTCGCTCATTCAGCCGGGGAGGCGCAGAGCGTCAATTGTTGACGCTGTTGCGGGGTCTTAAAGTGCGCGGTTGGGCGGTAGCGGTGGCATGCTTTTACGCTGGCGGCCCGCTCCAATACGAAGTAGAAAAAGTAGGCATTCCAGTACACGATCTCGGCAAGCGCGGGCGTTGGGACGTGCTGCAGTTTATGTGGCGAACTGCGCGCTTGCTCTGGACTGAACGGCCGGAAATACTGCACAGCTATTTGCCGGTTCCAAATCTTCTTTCTGTTTTCCTGCTGATTTTCTTTCGAAAGATGCGAGTAATTTGGGGCGTCCGTGCATCGGATATGGATTTGAGCCATTATGATCGATTGAGAAGGGTCTCTTTCTGGTTGGAACGGCGGTGCGCCGGTTTCCCCCACATGGTGATCGCAAATTCTGAGGCGGGGGCGCGAATCCGAATCGCACAGGGATTTCCGGTTTCGACAATGCGTGCGATTCCAAATGGTGTCGATACCGAACGGTTCCGTTTGGATGTGGATGGGAGGCTACGATTGCGCTCGAAATGGGGCATAGCTGCCAAGGCGGTGCTAGTTGGCGTTGTGGGGCGTTTGGACCCCATGAAGGGTCATTCGACATTTCTTCAGGCGGCGGCCGCCGTCACTCGTAACAACAGCCATTGCCGGTTTGTCTGCGTGGGCGATGGCCCTCCCGAATACACCAACGCGCTACGGCGAGCGGCGCTAGGTTTGGGGGTCGA
This sequence comes from Nitrococcus sp., assembly GCA_030452265.1. Classification (GTDB taxonomy): domain Bacteria; phylum Pseudomonadota; class Gammaproteobacteria; order Nitrococcales; family Nitrococcaceae; genus Nitrococcus. Next base: position 9,017 of record JAKDMQ010000032.1, on the reverse strand, counting down.
TGGTCGCGTGATTTGGGCTGGCGCTCGTGACGACATGGCGGCAGTCTACAGCGCCCTCGACATCGCATGCTCTTCTTCGTCTTGGGGCGAGGGTTTTTCTAATGCGGTAGCCGAAGCGATGGCGTGCGAGCGTGCGTGTGTGGTGACCGATGTCGGCGATTCCGCTGCCATTGTCGGCGATGCGGGTCGGGTGGTGCCGCCCAGTGATCCGGCCGCACTTAGCTCTGCGGTCCTTGAGCTGCTACGCCTTGGGCATGAGGGGCGGTCTCAATTGGGCGCGCAGGGGCGTAGGCGCGTAGTGGAACTTTTCTCAGTGGAACGGATGCTGGACGCTACCACCCAGGCGTTGAAATGTCTGTAATACGCGGCGTCAGGCTTAATATCATTGATGCGGCGGTTGTGTTTTTCTTGCTTTGGTTTGGTAGTTACGCCTATTTATATGCCTTCCAAATAGGCGGGCCGAAGCCACTGTACTCATATTTTTTGCTACTCGGAACAGTTAGTGCTTATGCGCTTTATCGTTCCGCGAAGCATCGCCCCTTGATCCCGGTCGCCGATCAGTGGATGGCCATGCTGTTCGGCTGGCTGGCGGTCTACTTCGTCTATGGTTCTTTTCAATTCCTGCGCTCGACGCAGGACCAATGGGCGCTACAGGATTTTATCACGCTGGGCGAGATGGTGCTGCTCACCGGTGCGTTTGTGGGTTTGCTAGCGGAAGCCCGGCGCGTAGACATCGCATCGGCTGCATTCGCTCTACTGGCCGCGGTCGGCACCGCGGTGAATCTGTGGGACTTTTTTATCCCTACGTTTTCAAAAGTCCCAGGCCGAGCCGCGGGATTATATGTTAACCCTGGGATAGCCGGTAGTTTCATAGCGCTAGCGATGGTAGCGGGTATAACGCAAGTCCCGCACCGGCTCCGCTGGTTCTATCTGCTGCTCTGTGGGACGGGTGTGGTCGTTACCTTCAGCCGTGAGTCGTGGATCATATGGGGGCTCGCGGTGCTTGGGCTGGCTTGGCAAGGCTATCTCAACAAAGGGCGTCAGCGTTGGCTGGTGCTCATTATAGGTGGAGCGGTAGGCTTGGGCGTTGTGGTGGGTCTATTTTCTGGTTTTCTCGGCGATATTGTGGCGGATTCCAGTTTGAGTAGCTACCTTACGCCCAATACAAAGGTGCGGCTTGGCATAGGGGCTTCGTCATTATCTGATGACTCGGCACAGCTGCGCGAAAACCTGATCTATGGCTCGTTGGAGTTGGCCTCGCGGCATCCGTGGCTTGGATATGGCTTAGGCGAAGCCGTTCATTGGGATTACGCCGTTGGCACTCACAACATGTACCTGCTGTTTTTAGTACAGGGCGGCGTTACCGGTCTTTTTCTCTATCTCTCGTTGATGGCATTGTTGTGGCGGGCCAGCGCCGGTGTTGGGAAATTGCTCATGCTGCAAATCGCGGTGTCTAGTCTTTTTTCCCATAATCACCTGGATCAACCAGCGATCGTTTTAATAATGGCGTTCATCGTAGCAGGTGGGGCTGCGGCGCGCGCTAAACGAACGCCGGCAACCGCCGTGGCCCACGCTCAAGCATATCCATCCGCATATTCATGATCGGGAAGATGAAATTACTCCATGTTATTGTATTATACAATATAGGGGGCGCCGAGATGATGCTTGCGCGCCTAGTGGGGGCGTTAGGCGCTCCCAGATACGAGCATGTGGTTATTTCTCTCGGCCGGGAAACCTCGCTCACAGCGCACTTTCGCGATAGCGGAGTGGATGTTCGCTGTATTGGCCTCGAGCGGGGCAGGCCGTCGTTCGCGGGGCTATGGCACCTTCGTCGCATTATAGATGCTGAGCAGCCGGATATTTTGCATGGCTGGATGTATCACGGCAACCTGGCTGCAACTGTGGCGACGATCGGAACAAGGCACAGGCTGCCGGTACTTTGGAGCATACGGCAGTCGCTTTACTCTTTACAAGCGGAGAAGGCGATGACGAGGCTTGTAATTCATGCCGGCAAGTATTTTTCGAGTCGCGCCCACTTGATCCTCTACAATTCCGAGACGAGCACCCGGCAACACGAGGCTTATGGCTACTGTCGGCACAAAAGCCTCGTGATCCCAAATGGTTTTGATACCGACTGCTTCAAGCCTGACAGTGAAGCGCGGCGAGCTGTTCGTGCAGAATTGCGCATTCCTAAAGATTCCATCTTGATTGGACTCGTTGCCCGGTATCATCCAATGAAAGATCACGGCAACTTTTTCCGAGCGGCAACCTTGCTTATGGAACGGCATTCGAATGTTCATTTCTTGCTCATTGGCACAGGTGTAACAGAGGAACATCGGGTATTCGCGAGATTAATGCATAAATGCGTCGTCCGCGACCGGATCCACTTATTAGGAGAACGCCAGGATATTCCGCGTTTGACAGCGGCGCTGGATATTGCTTGTTCTGCTTCTGCGTGGGGCGAAGGATTCTCAAATGCTATTGGGGAGGCGATGGCTTGCGCGGTGCCGTGCGTGGGTACGGATGTTGGCGATACCCGCAAAATCATCGGCGATACTGGGTTTGTGGTGCCACCCGGCGATGCCGAGGCGCTGGTGGCGGCTTGGTGCACACTGATAGAGTGCGGGCGCCAATGCCGTGGAGCCCTTGGTCAGCGGGCTCGATGGCGAATTCTCAAGCGCTACAGTCTGGCTGCGGTGGCGCAGCAATACGCGCAAGTCTACGCGCGTACGACGGGGGCAAACTGATGTGCGGGATCGCGGGATGGTATGACTCGAGCGGCACTTGCAACGCCGACGAGTTGGAAAATGCCATTCTTCGAGCAACCGCGCAGCTCGTTCACCGTGGTCCGGACGATGGAGGCGTTTATGTCGATGCCCCGGCCGGCATCGCGCTCGGCCATCGCCGACTATCGATTATAGACCTTTCGCCCGAAGGCCATCAACCTATGTGCTCAGCTAGTGGGCGCTACGCAATTGCGTTCAACGGAGAAATTTACAATTTTCGCGAGCTCACGCATGAGCTCAACCAACTGGGGCACCGTTTCCGGGGCCATTCAGACACGGAAGTATTGCTTGCGGCTATTGAGCAATGGGGATTAAAGCACGCCTTGCAGCGGTCAAATGGTATGGTGGCGCTTGCGCTGTGGGACCGCGAGACACGGAAGCTTACGCTCGCCCGAGATCGTGTCGGTAAGAAGCCGCTGTATTACGGTTGGACAAGGAGCGGTTTTGCTTTTGGCTCCGAGTTGAAAGCAATCCGCGCACTGCCTTCCTTCGACGCCACAATCAATCGTGATGCGCTAACACTGCTACTGCGGCATAAGTACATTCCGGCGCCATTTAGTATATATCGAGGTATTTTTAAGCTTCGGCCGGCGGAAGTTTTAATTTTGCCGCTCGAAGCGATGAATCGCGGGCCGATAGACCCGAACGAACTCAGGCGGTATCGACGCACGTACTGGTCTTTTCACGACACGATTTCAGCAGGCATGGAACAGCCATGGCGGCAGGATGACAACTCAGCCATAGGCGAATTGCAGGAGCGGCTGCTGGAAGCCGTGCGGTTGCGGATGGTCTCGGACGTCCCGCTCGGGGCGCTGCTGTCTGGCGGCATCGATTCGAGCATAGTGACCGCGCTCATGCAGCGGTTGTCCAACCAGCCCATTGAGACGTTTTCGATTGGCTTTAACGAGTCGGATTACGATGAGGCACAACACGCCTCTCGGGTGGCCGCTCACCTCGGAACGGAACATACCGAACTGTACGTGACGCCGGAGGAGGCGATGGCCGTGATTCCGCGGCTGCCAGCTATCTATGACGAGCCGTTTGCCGACTGCTCCCAGATCCCGACTTTCCTGGTATCCCAGTTGGCGCGCAAGCGAGTAACGGTTGCGCTATCCGGGGATGGCGGCGATGAGCTGTTCGGCGGCTACAATCGCTATATTCTGGCCTATGCTTATTGGAGGCGGCTCGGTCGGCTCCCCAGAACGGTGAGGCACCTGTTGACGGCAGCTATTGAGCACGTTCCTGCTGAACGGTGGAACCGGCTGCTCGCTGGTGTACGCGCAATGCTGCCGCGTCAGCTTCGCGTGCCTCAGGCGGGCGATAAACTACTGAAACTGGCGCACATCCTACACTATGACCAGCCGATCGATATGTATCGTGCGCTCTGCTCTGATTGGATTGAGCCAGACACCATGGTTATCGGCGCTTCCGACCCAACGACAGTACTTGACGACTCACCCGGGTGGCCCCAGGCAAACAATTTCATCGATCGCATGATGCAACTTGATTTTCTCACCTACCTGCCCGGTGACATTCTAACCAAGGTAGACCGTGCGAGCATGGCCGTGAGTTTGGAGGTGCGTTGCCCTTTGCTCGACCCGGATGTGATCGCTTTTGCTTGGCGGTTGCCGTTGCACATGAAAATTCGTAATGGAGAAGCGAAATGGCTGCTACGCCAGCTTTTGTACCGCCATGTCCCGCGCGAGCTGGTGGAACGCCCGAAGATGGGCTTCGGAGTGCCGATAGACCAATGGCTCCGGGGGGCGTTGCGGGACTGGGCAGACGCGCTGCTTGACGAGAGGCGGTTAAAGAAGGAAGGCTTCTTTGACCCAAACCCGATTCGCCGACGATGGCAAGAGCATCTTTCCGGACGTCGGCACTGGCACTATTCTCTTTGGAACGTTCTGATGTTTCAGGCATGGCTTGAACATAGCAACCCATCCGTATCATATAGCGTAGCTGAAACTGTTCCGATTGGCTCGACCAGCAGTATACATGGAGCCTGTCGACATACTAACATTTGCAGAATTATAGTCGCCTAATAACATGCTAGATGCTAGATCGAAACGAAAGTTTGGAGCGATCAGACAATACGTCCTACTAATGCACAATTAGTAATATGCAGGGGCAGTGCCCTTTGGAAGCACTTTCACGCGAGTCTATATAAGTAACTTAAATGTCTAAGAGTATGTTTGTGCAGGCTATGAAGCGCTCTAGATGTTGAGTTATGGTCAAGAAAGAGTGGAGGCACTTAGAAAATGAACAGGGGGAGCATGTCTTAGGAGAGAATATCAGGTGGATAGAAAATGATTGTTCCTGTTTTCGCACATTAGCAAATACTCTAGAACGATACTATGGGAGCAGAGCAAAGCTTGAGCAGGAGAGAAAAGCTTGATGAGTGCCCACGCCGCCTGCCCAGAGCTTTTGATGTTTTACGGGTGTGTGATCAATTTGCTCACTGCGAACGGTGGGTAGAGATTAAGATTCAGTGGTGCGAGCACGCACGTTGTAAACAGGGGAAGATAGGACATGATAATGGATCTGAAGCAGCGTGAGACGCATTTCGAATTTGGCCACAATTGGCTTTCATTCATTGATTTTATTTCCGAGAAGAGGATTACCGCAGCCGTGTATAGCTTGGAGCACCTATTCCACAATAGCGAACTACAAAATAAGCGCTTCCTGGACATCGGCTGCGGCTCGGGTCTGAGCATGCTTGCGGCCATCAAGCTAGGGGCACGCGAGGTGGTTGGTGTGGATATTGATGAGGATTCGGTGGAGGCGAGCACGAATTGCTTAGGCCGTTTCGCGTGTGGCAAGAATTGGAACGTTTTACGCGGCAGCGTATTCGATTTCGACTCTGAACAGTTGGGGCGTTATGACATCGTTCATAGCTGGGGTGTGCTGGATTTTACTGGTGATCTTTGGCTAGCGGTGGAGAAGGCGTCTGCTTTGGTTGCGGATAACGGTTTGCTTGTGTTTGCGGTTTATCGAAAGACACCGTTTTGCGGATTCTGGCGCCGGGAAAAATATTTATATGCGCACGCGCCGCGATGGTTGCAGGCGCCAACGCGCTGGCTGTACCAGTTAGCGTTTTTAGCTAGAAAGCTCACGCTGCGGCAAAACCCCGTGGTTTTTGTTCGTAGTTATTATCAGAATCGTGGCATGTCTTGGACACATGATGTGCATGATTGGTTAGGTGGTTATCCGTACGAGTCTTCAACGCGGGAGGAAGTTCATGAGAAGCTTTCCGCGCTTGGCTTTTATATAGTCAGAGAGAATATAGGCCTAAGTGGCTTCGGGCTGTTTGGATCGGGTTGTAATGAATATGTTGCGCGTCGAGAATGATTGGAGAAGGAGATTTTGCACGTCGCGAGTGAATTACGGACTGCCGTGTTGCTTGTCGCGGTGGTGTAGCGGGGTGGTACTGGGACTCTTGCTCAGCGGTGCATGGCGAGTGTCCAGGCCGCGAGCCTAAAGCAGTGAAGTTTGATGGCGTAGAGATTCCGCAGTGAGACTAAGCTCTACAGTTGCCTAACCTTGTCCCACATGTCCGCTGGCGTGCGCGCAATACCAACATAAGTAGTTAAGATGCCGGTGTTTGTCGACATAGTTGTCCGCTTTTTCATGCCGACACCTGACGTTTTTCACGACCGCCGGGCCTACTAGGCTGGCAAACGACTGGAGCCAGCATTCATTGACAGTTCGAGTACTTGCGCTCATCTTTTGGTTGTCCAACGGGGGGTTGACTACTTAACTCCTACGATTTTAATGCCGCCGAACAGAAGTGTAAAAGGAAGGTTACATGCGATCGCCTTCCTAGTCTTGTAGGGGCAGAGCCGTAAAAGCCACTCGCAAAATACCATCGGAAAGGTAGGAAGTTTGATGTACTTGCCCTTGGCGCCAACCAAGATCATCACTTTCGAAAAACCGACCTTCTTGAACAGCTTGCTAAGCTCTTGCATCGTGTATTCTTTCAAATGAAACCCAGTAGCAACGGTGTCAAAGTAACTCGATATGTCGTGTGGGCCACTTAATCGATTGGGTGTTATGCAAAAGTAAATGCCGCCTGGCGCCAAGGCGTTGTATATATTCTGTAGCTGCTCGAACGCATCGTCTGGGTGCAGATGTTCCATCAGTTGGTTGCTGTACGCCAAATTGACGCTGCCTAGATTGACGGCGATGCTGCAACCGTCGGACAAAATGAGCTTGAAATTCGCTGGCGAGGTTTTGTTCTTGGTAATTTCGTCCGAGACGTCGATCGCGTAAACGTGTTTCACGCACTTGGCGACCTCAAAAGACAATGCGCAGTCGCCGGGCCCCACCTCTAAGAATACGCTTCCCGGGTTCAAGAAGCGGCGCAGCAGTTTCATTTGCCCCGCCGCAGCTGCAGCCCTTTCTTCAGCGGAGTATTTTTGAGTCAGCAATGGGTGATACGGCACCCGTCGGAACAGCTCGTCGCAGGTTGACGCGTACAAGTGTCGCCGCTCCTCTTTGGTTGCGTTGCGTATATTGTATGCCAGTGCTTTTTCTATCTCGTAATGTTCCTTAAGTTGCTCCTGTGTTTCGTATACCCGCGTGATCGCCTTTTGAGCCATCGTTCTTCTCCGAAATTCAAGCTGCTAGTTGACTCAGCTTTAGCACTGTCATCACTAGCGGCTCAATGTTTAACTGCACAAATTCAGAGCTTCTTGAGCGTGTGAACCCCTTCGGCGCGTGGTGGCGCTCGTCCAACGCCGCCAGAAGGCGGATGTCGGCTGCCGTGTAGTGCCGTGCGAACCGGTTGGTAGTCCGCTGGCGGCGGCGCGGCCGCCCGGTGTTCACGTACTGGGCTACCAGCCAGGTGAGCTGCTGGCGCGAGTAGCCGCTGACGGTCATCAGGTAGGCGATCACCGCCCCGTTGTCCGACTTGCCGAGCTTGGCATAGCCAAACCGGGACAGGGTGTACTTGATCCACCGCTAGCCGGCATCCTTGTCGCCGGCCACCTGAAAGGCCACTCTGGTTGGGTGCCATTGAGAAAGGCGCTCAGCTGAGCGATCGTCTTGAGCTCTTCGCATTCATGATGGCGTGCATCCCTCCATCATGAACAGGAATCGGCCCGTGTCAGACTCATCTCATCTAGAAAACACGCCCCTCGCTCAGACTCATGCCATTTTGGAAAAGACTCTTCGCGCGTCGCCGGGTCTGAGGCTCCAGTCGAGCAACTTGAGGTAGAACTGCTTTAGCGGCCGCCGCCAGGCTTTCCCGCCCGGCCCGAGGTACAGGTCCGAGATGAAATTCTCCCAGTTGACCTTGCTGACTGCGCTCCAGAGCACCGCGATTGAAAGCTCCTCGCAGCGCGTGCGGTGCCAGAAACCGCTCGGTAAAAAGATCGTTTCGCCTGGATGCACGACCACTTCGACCCACCGCGCCTTCGCGTAATCGGGCCAGCGCGTCAGGTCCACCGGATCAAATGCATCGATGCGTGATATGTACTCCCGATGGTCCAGAGGGTAGAGATACTGGCCCTGATCCGAGTTGTAGAGCCAGAAAGTCTTGCTGCCCTGCAACTGCGTAACGAAGGAGTGGTGATACCAGGCGTCGTAATGCAGCACCGGATAGTGCCTGCCGCGACCTGCGACCAGCAGTTCCTGCCGGCCGCGCATTTTCGGCGGCAGCGGCAGTCCGCGCGCGCGCAGACGGTTGTGCGCGTCGCCCGGAAGGGGGGAGACGTCGGGCAGAAGTTCCGGCATGCTCTCGGACAGATAACAATTGCGCAGGTAGGGCGCGGGCGCATCACCGTCGGACGCCAGAATCGCGTCGAGCAGCGGGCCGATCTGCACCATCTCTCCGTCGAGGAGAATCTCGCGTGACCCGAGTTTTTCGCGCAGCCACGCCAGCGACCATTTGCCGTGCGCCGGCCACGACGCGGTGGCATCAGTCAGGATGACGGGACGCAACTGTTCGACGTAGTCGTGGTACATTGTTCGGCCGTCCAGACCGGACACGCGCTCAACCAGCAGATCACTCATGTTCTAACCTAGCCAACGATCCTGAGAAAGGGCGTTTCACCCGCAGAGTATTAGGAAGCATAAACGTCCTTTTCCGCGTTGGTCAACTGATTGTTAGCCCAAAGCCAGGGCTAAGTTCTTTTGCGCAAAGGCTCAATTATATCAGTTGATTACCAAAATGTGCGGGATCTTCTCATCCGCGCGAAACACAACCGCGTTCTCTCCTCCACGACCCCAGCG
>JAKDMQ010000214.1 GCA_030452265.1 Nitrococcus sp. | reverse complement strand
CGCCGTATTCTTTGGTGGCAGGAGAGCGATCTGGCAACCGCAACGGTGCTGCGGCGTATTGAAGCACCGAGGATTCTTGCCCCGCTCAACTGCAATCCGCTCTGCTTGATGACTGACTCAGGGCTGATATGCCGGCCGTGTCAGTTAATGACGACGCAGCATAGTTCAAGAAAGTTAATCGGTTGCCAAAGACAACACGACATCTGTCGGCGAATCGCGACAGAATGCGCGCCGAGCTACGCAATTTATGGATACTCGAGGCGAATTGCGTGCCAACGAATGTTGATGGCTGTAAATCCGGGGGTTGCTAACGAATCGGGCGGTGCATGCATCGCTCCGCATAATCATGAGTTGGAGGAGCTCCATGCAAACGAAACGCGCTATAAGCACTGTTTGCCTTGCAATCCTCGGGCTTGGTTTGGTTGGTTCGGCCCACGCCGAGCAAGCCGGCTTGATAGATCGGGCGGATGTGAGCTCCGCGCTGCCGGCCTCCAAGCCTATTGGCATCATAGGCAAGCGCGTGAGCAATGACGCAGGCGACGATCTAGGGGTCGTGACCAACGTACTGATCGACCCCGCGTCCGGCCAGGTCACGGCGATCGTTGTCGGAATTGGCGGCGTGTTCGGCTACGGCGCTTATGAGTACAAAGTGCCCTGGCAGCGCGTGAGCTTCGCGCAGGACCAGGCCCAGGTGCTGCTGAGCGTTCCCCGGGATAAGGTGAGCTCCGAGTTTCCGGCTTATGATCGGCAGTCGGACCCAAATCGCAAGCCGCGGGACGAGGAGCACAATCCGGGAGATGATGGCGCTAAGCAGAGCCCCTGAGATCCCGGCTGAGCTGCCCGACAGCCAAAAGCGGGACGCTGCGCTCGCGGCGGGATTGCGACCGCCGCTCGCATAATAATTGCATACCAACTAAGAGCACGATCAATTTGTCCCCACTTCAACCAACTCGTTCGACGAAGCACGGGCTAGCTCTTCCGTGCCCGGCGCACTAGCGGAACATACGGTGATTGTGACCATGCGACGATGGGTCTTAAGCAAGCTTCCCTACACGGGGTTCCTGCTCGCGCTCATATTCCTGGCTTTTATCAGCGGCGCCGTGGCTACGGTGGCAGCGGTTTTCCCTTCGGACTACGTCCGCGACGCGTACCGCGGCGCGACCGCACTCATCGCCAAGCACACTAAGTACGCCGACCCTTATACCACCGATCTCTGGGCGCCCGAGCGCACGGCGCAGCGCGGCGTCACAATCTATGATCGACAGGAATCCTTCGCCGGGTTGACGCTCTACACTTCAGGTGATGCACCGGCCGCGCACCTAATCTCCATGGACGGCGAGATCGTGCACGAATGGAAGCGCACGTATAGTTCCATCTGGGATGCATCGGCGGCGGTGCACAACCCGGTGCCGGATCGGCAAACGTTCTACAAAAAAGCCCACGTTTATCCCAACGGGGATCTGCTCGCGATCTATATCGGCGTCGGCGACACCCCGTGGGGCTACGGCATGGTCAAGCTTGACTCGAATTCGAAGGTCATCTGGAAGAATCTGGATCGATTTCATCACGATTTCGCGGTTGCCGACGACGGGCGCATCTATGCGCTCAGCCATGCGTTTCGAGGCAAACCCCTGGAAGGGGTGCCCGACCTGAAGCCACCGTTTCTGGAAGACTCGCTCACTATCATCTCACCCGATGGCAAGACGCTGCGCAAAATTTCCTTGCCCGAGGCTTTCAATAAGTCCTCTGAGTACCGCCGCATGCTCTGGAGAATCCCCTATTACACCATGGAGGATCCGTTGCACACCAACGGGGTCGACGTCCTTGACCGCGCGAGCGCCGCCGCACTGGCGAAAAAAGTGCCTGTCGCCGCGCCAGGACAGGTATTGTTGTCGTTCCGCGAGCTGGCTGGCGGCAGCATTGCGCTGCTCGACGTTGCTAAGGGAAAGATCGTCTGGGCTACGCGCGGGTCTTGGCTGTCCCAGCACGACCCGGACATCCTAGCTAATGGTGATATTCTGCTATTCGATAATCGCGGCCATTTCGGCGCAGGCGGCAAGACCCGGATCGTCGAGCTTGACCCCGGCACACATGCACTCGTGTGGAGTTACGCGGGGACCAAGGAACACCCCCTCCAGAGCCTGATCCGCGGGTCGCAGCAACGGTTGCCCAATGGCAACACCTTAATAACCGAATCCAGCGGCGGCCGGCTGCTTGAAATCACCGCCGAGGGCGAAATCGTCTGGGAGTACATCAACCCGATCCGGGGGGGCAAGGACAACGAGCGCATTCCAGTCGTCAGTTACGCGCAGCGCCTTCGACCGGACGCATTCACAGCCGAGTTTCGCAACCAAATCTCCGCTCAATCGCTTGCAAAACAGGAGCATACCAGATGAGATACATGGGCTTGATTCTACTACTCACCATTCTCGCCTTGACCGTGAGCGACGCCGCGCTCGCCTATGTCGGGCCCGGTGCCGGACTTAGTTTGCTGGGCGCCCTGTGGGGACTACTGCTCGCGGTTGGCGCCGCCTTGGGGTTCGTCATCTTCTGGCCATTACGGCAGTGGCGCAAGCGCGCGCGAGCGAAGCGCGGCGAGGCCGAGAACGACCCGGCGATGCAGCGCGCCCCGGGGCAGGACTCCGAGGAGATCGAAGAGCTGCGCCGGCGTGCACGTTAGGCCCCGCCTCTAGCCGACTCTGGCTTGGAAATCCTTCGCTATGGGCCTGTTTGATGTGCCGGCGCCAATATTCGCGTGGCTCGATGCGCAGGCAGCCGCTATCATCCCGCCGCTGGGACGACTCATCCTGTGGGGCATCGTGGCGGCGCTTGTCTCCATGGGTCTCTACTGGTCGCTTTCGGCTCAGAAGCGCATCGGTCGCGCGAAAGCCAAACTCGCTCTGTCGCGGGCGCAGCTCGACGCCTACGATGGTGAGTTCGCCGGGGCCGCTCCACTCATTGGCAACCTCCTGCGAAGCGCACTGCACCAAGTCGGTTTGGTGGCGTGGCCGGCGATCCTCTCCTCGTTGCCACTGCTTGCCCTCATTTGCTGGCTGAGCACCGCCTACAGCTATAGCTATCCGGCGCCGGGCACCGAGCCCACAATCCAGACCAAGCCGCCGCGGCTGCGGACGCAATGGATCGCGGGCGCGCGCAATGAATCCGCGCCGCAGCAGCAGACGGCGCCGCGCATCCTTGTCGCCGGGCCCGACCGGGAGATTCTGGCCGAGGTATCCCTGCCAGTACCGGTACCTGTCAACCACAAGTGGCAGTGGTGGAATGCGCTGATCGGTAATACGGTCGGATATCTGCATAGAAACGCCGCGGTCGATCGCATCGAGGTGGCGCTCCCCGACAAGGAATACGTCGGCTTTGGCCCGTCGTGGCTACGGGGTTGGGAGGCCCCTTTTTTCATCTCACTGATCGTGGTTTCGATCTTGGTCAAGGTATGGTGGCGAATTGATTGACGGCGGGGAGGGGCGCACATCAGCGGGCAACGGTCAAGAGCTGGACCAGGCCTTTCACGTGGCTCGCTGGATGGATGTGCTCGGCGGCTTCATAGACCGCCACAAGCGCTTCGGGGTCAAGCTTGGCAACCTCGAGACGCGCTTGCTCGCGGAACCTCTCGCCGAGACGGGCATCGATCAGCCGATCTATATCGCGGGTCTCGCACGCTCCGGCAGCACACTGTTACTGGAAATGCTCGCCTGGCTCCCCCAGGTCGTCACCCACCGTTACCGGGACTACCCGGGCTTATACACGCCTTACCTCTGGAACCGCTATCTTGCTTATACGCCGCGGCAAAAGAGCGCCGCGGTCGAGCGCACCCATCGCGACGGTATTCTGATTACCCCTGAGAGCCCCGAGGCGTTCGAGGAAATCCTTTGGATGGCCTTCTTTACGCAGCTCCACGATCCGCGCGTGAGCGCCGTGCTGGGGGCGGGGACGGACAATCCCGCGTTCGAAGCCTTTTATCGTGCCCACATCCGCAAGCTCATGCTCGTGCGCGGCGGGCGGCGGTACCTTTCCAAGGGTAACTACAACGTCACCCGGTTGGAGTACCTGATCGAGTTGTTTGCCGATGCGCGCTTTGTCATTCCAGTGCGGGAGCCCGTCTGGCACATCGCTTCACTGATGAAGCAGCACGCATTGTTCTGCAAGGGTTTACAACGCAATCCACGGGCCTTGTCACACCTGCAGCGGGTGGGCCATTTCGAGTTCGGACTCGACCGGCGCCCGATCAACACGGCCGGCGCGGGCGGGGTCCAAGAGATCGTTGATCTCTGGGCACAGGGGGCCGAGGTCGAGGGATGGGCGCGTTATTGGGATCACATTCATGCGTACTTGGCCGATGCGCTGGAGCGCAACCCGCGGCTGCGCGAGGCCGCGCTCATCGTGCGCTACGAAGAGTTATGCCGCGCACCGCGGGAGAGCGTGCAAAGGCTGTTCGAGCACTGCCGGTTGCCGCTGTCCGATGAGTTGCTCGAACGCGCGCACCAGAGGATTCGCTTTCCCAGCTACTATGAGCCGCGGTTTAGCGTGCAGGAGCGCAAACTGATCGAGCAGTGCACCGCCGCGACCGCGGAGCGCTTTGGCCTGCGGCGCCGCGAACCCGCCGTGCATCCGCGGGCCCCTTAGCGCTTATTTGCCTGTAGAGATCCAATTCGCTCTGGATAGTAGCTGCTGCGCGGGCTCGAGCCCTATTTGTGGCACAAAAGCCAGCACGGCGTTACATTGCAATAGGGCTCGTTCGATTGTCCCTTGGTGAGTGTCAATAGGCCCCAGGGCGCAGATCCGGAGGCGATGGCTACGATGAAGCAGCGAGACAAGTTCAGTCACCGCGAGCGTCTCCCGAACAATGATTCCATCATGACGCGGGAGTCGTGGAAGATCTTTCAGATCATGGCCGAGTTCGTCGAGGGACTCGAGCGCCTGGCGCAGATCAAACCTTCGGTGAGCATGTTCGGCTCGGCGCGGACTCCGCCCGACCACCCCTGGTACAAGCTTGCCGAGGAAATCGCCTACGCTCTATCACAGGCCGGGTTCTCCGTGGTCAGCGGCGGTGGCCTAGGTATCATGGAGGCCGCCAATCGAGGCGCCTTTGCGGGCAAATCGCCCAGCATCGGTCTGAACATCCAACTGCCAGAAGAGCAGTCCGATAACTCCTACCAGGATATCTCGCTCCACTTCCGACATTTCTTCTCGCGCAAAGTCATGTTCGTGAAATACGCCTCGGCCTATGTCGTGCTGCCGGGCGGCTTCGGTACGCTGGACGAGCTTTCTGAAATCCTGACCCTGGTTCAGACCGGCAAGACCCGGCGCATACCCATTATTCTCGTCCACACCCCGTACTGGGAGGGGCTCATCGCTTGGTTTCGGGATACGCTCGCCGCACAAGGCACGATCGACCCAGGGGATCTGGCTTTGTTCAAAGTGCTCGACGAACCCAAAGCGGTTGTGGACGCCATCTTCGATTTCTACGAGAACCGCGGCTTAGAGCCCTCGGATGCGGAACAGGAGATCCTGTTGGACCTGTAGGTACCATGATGCGCAAGGTTCATTGCTTCATTTTCGCCGCCGTCGCGATGAGTTTGCTCGCTCCGCCCGTCATCGCAGCGGACGACAGCGGGTTGCAAGCGCAGGGCGATAGCCAATCACAGCTACCCAATGTCGTGCCGCCGCCGCCGCCGGAGGAGCTGACAAAGGGTGAGAAGATCGAGCCGGGGGTCACCATCGTCGAGCGCGAATGGGCGGAGTTCCGCGAGTTCAGCGCCCACGGCCGAGTGTACGCGGTCAAGGTCATCCCGCACTGGGGACCGCCCTACTGGCTCTATGACTCCAATGGCGACGGCACCCTGGAGATGCGCGGTGACTTCGTGAATGAGATCCCGTCGACCGTGCAGTGGC
>JAKDMQ010000213.1 GCA_030452265.1 Nitrococcus sp. | reverse complement strand
CTGCACATCACATACACAAAGTGCGACCAGATCGCAGCCTCGAAGCTTGCTGTCGCCGCAATGCGCTGCGGGAACAAGGTGCCCATCGATCAACGTGTTGGCTGTGGATGTCGTCTACGTTTTTGGCAGGCGGCGCGTCCTTGGCGTTGCCAGGTTACACTGACGAAACGAACCCGCCGACAAACCCTTAGGCATATGGCACGGATACTCGACATCCGGTTGGCGGTATCCGCCGACACGACCGCGATAGCGACCCTGTCGCGCGACCTCATCGAGACCGGTCTCGGCTGGTCGTGGACTCCTGAGCGGGTGGCCGGCGCCCTCGCTCGTAAAGACACGATCGGGGCAGCCGCATGCGTCGGCCTGACGATGACGGGGTTTGCCCTCATGCGCTTCGGTTACGAGGAGGCCAATCTGGATCTGTTGGCTGTCCGCCCGCCTTGGCGCCGTCGGGGCATCGGCCGGGCGCTGGTACGATGGCTGGAGGAATCGGCCCTGGTTACCGGCATCGGGATCGTTCGGATTCAGGTGCGCGCGGATCAGCCGGCCGCGCTGGCATTCTACCGGTCCCTCGGCTACCGGTCCTGGAGTAAGGTAGCGGGCTATTACGGAAAGCGGCAAACCGCGCTATATCTGGCGCATGATCTCTGGTGCCCGCCGGTTCTGGACAGTCTTCGCTGAGCCGCTTCACGCTGTATGAATCGATGAAAAGCGCGCGCGTCGGGAGTAGAGATCGCGCTGACGAGGCAACGTAGCGAAGTCCCGTCAAATCCCGGAGCCGACCCAACGCCGCCGATCGACCATGCCAAGCACCGCGTCGCTTACCCATGACCAGGAGTTGTCGAGAAATTTTACATTGTCCTGACCGGGGGATGGCGTGACGCCGGGCACCGACGGCATCTACGCGAACGGCTACACGTCGGTGCCGATCGGTTTGGCAAACTCAAGCGTTTCAATGCCAGCCATTGAATTACGAAGCCCCTTGAGGTGCCGCCGGCCCGCTGGCAACCAAGATGCGACGGTCGCGATACGGCCCAAAGCTGGCGCTCGACGATGCGAATTGCCACAGGGGCACCGGACGGAGCCTGTCAAGAAATCTTGCACAGCCCTTGGTGGGGCTTCGTCGAGGGGTGCTAGCGCGTCCCTCTAGCTGCTGCCGATGCAGACTGACTGTCAATTCCGGACGATTGATTGTTCGATGTGAGAATCAACGCACAGCGGAGTGTATATGGATTGCTGGATCGTAATGGATGCGGACTTTACGTGATGAGTAAATGATTGGGTGGGTGCCAGGGATTTTGAGTTATGCACCCGCGCCGAATCGGATTGTCGGCGAGCGAATTCCCGCCGGGTATCTAAGGAGCAGCTAATACATGTGCTGCTCTTTGAGAGCAACTTCAGCAACACGTCTGCGCCGACAGTGGTTTAGCAAAGCTATTCAATTGGGGGGTTACAAATGAAGTACAGATCTATTTGCGCAACGGCAATCGCGCTCGCAATCACTCTAATGGGATGCACAACAGCAGGGCCCTACGTCACAAACATCTCCAGTAACGGCAAAGATGGGCTTGTTGTGGAGAAATGCGGTGCCAAGCTCAATACTTTCATGGGAACTATTAGCAACACCGATTGCACTACCAGCACGATCTATCTTGAGCCCAAGCCTCGTACTTAGCGCTGCTCTATACTTGCGAAATACAGGACATCCATGTTTACGCCTCTCCCGTCGTCGGCAACGTGGCGGAGGCCAGCCGGGCGGCCAGCGTATCGGCCTGCTCGGCAACCTTCTTGGCATTGGTATTCTGCAACTGAGCCAGGTTGTGCAGCTTCCAGCGGACCCCCGGCAGCTGTTCGAGATGGGCGATTCCCAGCAACGGCCATTCGGGTGCGCCGGCAGCCAGCGACAGCAGAAAACGGCGCTCGTTCTTATCCAGCCCCTGCTGGAGTTCGCGCACCAGCCGCTCGCGGGCCGCGAGCAACGCATCGAGCGGCACCGGCTCAGCGGTCATGCCCTGAAAGTTGTGTTCGTGGTCGTACTGGATATCGCGTAGCGGTGGGAACAGTACCTCGTGGACCGGACGGTTGCTGCTGGCCAGGTAGACGACGAAGGCGCGTCGGATGCCGGGCGTGATGCCCTCGTGTGCGAAAAGCTGCATGACGTCGAACAGGTCGCGCGGGTGCTGGCGGTCCACCGCCGCGACGAGCTTGCCGCCATAGACGTCCTCCAGTGAGACCACTGGAATCTCCAGATCAGCCAGCAGCACATCGCGGGCGACAGGCGTGAGAGAAGCGCGCCGCACCGGATGCACCGTGCCGCGCATCACGAAGTTGGCCTCGATCTTGACCTCGATGCGGCCACGTCGCACCAGCAGCTTGGTTTCTCCCGCATCCGCTGCCGGCATATGCGTCTGGAATCCGCGCTTGTTCAAGCGCTCGGCCGCCTGCCGGATGGCGTCGTTGATGCGCGCCAGGGCCTGTTCACGGGGCGGCGTGTGGTCCGGAAAGACCAGATCGAGATCCACCGACAAGCGCGGCATGTCACGCACAAAGAGATTGATTGCCGTGCCGCCCTTCAGTGCAAAGGTATCATCCACGAACACCAGGGGCGCCACCTGGGTCAGCAGGCGAGCGATATCGAGATAGGTCTGGTTCATGGCTTGAGTACCAGCAGGCCGTCGGCCGATTTGGACACCCACGGCCGATCGCTGCCTGTTGGCAGTGTCGCTGGATCGAGCTTGGCCACCCAGGGCAGCGAACCCTCGCGGCCGAGCTGAAGGCACAGACGCACGGTCTTGACGCTCGTGCAGCGCTGCAACAGCTCGCGCAGCACATCGGCGCGCAGGCTGTAGGCGCTTTCGACGAGTTCGCGGGCCTCCTGCAGCGGCTGGCGCACGCCGACTTCGCTCAGCAGTTCCAGTAGCGCGCGTTCCGGCGTCGAGACCTGGGGCGCCCCGCTGCGCTTCTCGAAGGGGCCGACTTGCAGTAGGGCATCTGGACGCTCGTCGAACAAGCGCTTGCGATGGTACTCAGCCGGAAAGCGCTCGGTGAACCACTCCGGCAGATGCCCCGCTGCCCAGCCGTACAGGTGCAGCAGCGGCTGTTGCGGCACGTATTGGCGCAAGCCATACCACTCGAGCGCAGACTTGCCGCCCACGTGCAAGCCTTCGAGCCTGCGCTCCAGCAGCAGCAGGCTGGGATGCAAGGCTAGGGTGTCGTTCGGGCGGCAGAACACCCCGCGCGTCAGGCGCGTGAGCCAGCCGGCGCGCACGTAGTGGACGGCCAAGTCCGCAGAGATGCTCAGCGCCGCCAGATCTTCGGAAGTCAGCGGCGTCCCCGGCACCGGCTGGGTGTAGAGCGCATTTAGCTTGCTCGATCCATTCGTAGCCATACTACGATTGATACATCTTTGTCAAAAAGATGTCAATTGGACTCACGACTCCAATCGTAGTCAGAATACGACTTGTCCAATTGTTTCAAGTTCCCCGCCCCCTAATACCAGTGGCCGGCTCCTCTCGGAGATGGAGAAATAGTAGCAGCAACACCACGCCCACCTACGCTGCAGCAGGTTGTCCCGATAGCCAACGGGCCTCAGCATGTCGCTATGAAGCAAGTTCTATTGCCCGTTCATGGAGTTCGAGATGGAAACCCCATCTCAAACAACAAGTGTAGGAAGCCCCGAAATCGGTCTTCAGCCCCAAGGAGCCCCCGCATTGCCGGGGACGGACGCCTATGAGGCGCTACCGGCGTTTCCAAAGATCAGCCCTCTGCCCTTCCGATGGACCATTCGCCGTCGCGAGTTGCGCCAGATCGTTCCTTTGGCCGAGACGACAATCTATGAAATGGAGCGTCGGGGAGAATTTCCTCGACGCTTCAATCTGACACCTCGCTGCGTCGTCTGGGATCTGGAAGAAGTGGTCCCCTTGGTACGACGTAGTGAGTGCGTGCCGTAGGCTGCTGGATCCAGCCCGATCTGCGCGACCCAGGACTCCACGAGCCTCGCATACTGTCGTGTCGAGATGTGAGGCGAGCGCGTCAACCGGCTCGGGAACAGGAATTGGTCTGCGCTCAAGCGCGCTTCAGCGATCCAGGCGCTGACCGCTTCGCGTGTCTGGTTGCTTAGCTCGAACTGAACGGGCCGTCGCGTCTTCGACTGCATGACGATGGGCCGCCAAGCGACCTGCGTGCCGCGCTGCACATCACATACACAAAGTGCGACCAGATCGCAGCCTCGAAGCTTGCTGTCGATGGCCAGGTTGAACAGCGCGAGATCACGGGTCCGATGGGCGAGTTGTAGTCGCACGCCGAGCGCCCAGATCTCTCTGATCTTCAGGGGCGGCTTCTGGCCAATGATCTTGCCCTTGTTCCACGGCACCACCGCTGGATTGGCATTGCTGTACGGGTACATGGTCTGATTCCTCACCCAACCGGGGAAGGAATTTTAATTATCGTGGAACTAATCCAATGGATTATACTAAAAATCTATGATGACCATCGCCGAAGTCCCGGAGTTCATCCGCCGTGCGGAGAAACTGCTCAGCGAGCAGGAGCGGGCCAACCTGAGCAAGGCCGAGCGCAATGAACTGTCCAAGCTGGTGCAGGTGCTGGTACGGGCTTGGATCAAGAGGTGATCTCACATGGGTAGCGGATTCGATAGCATCAAGACCGGCCTGGAAGAGGCCATAGACCATGCCAAGGGCGGCAAGACACCCGCGCGAATCTATCGCCCGGAACCGGTGGATGTGGTGGCGCTGCGCCGGCGCCTGGGTATGACACAGGAGCAGTTTGCGGCGCGCTTCGGCGTCTCCGTAGCGACGCTACGTCACTGGGAGCGTGGAGATCGTGTTCCCCACGGGCCGGCACTGGTGCTGCTCAATCTGATTGAGCGCGAACCGCAGGCTGTGATGCGGGCGCTTGGTTGAAGAAAGCTATGTGGGTTCTTGTTTCAAGCGACTTGGCCAGCAATGGCGCTAATTGGCGTCTATGGATGAGGTTATATCGTGGCCTGCGGGTGGGCCACAGTGACCGGATCAAGGTAGGGACAGTTCACCGTTGTCGACGTTTATTCTGGTGTGGTTGATTGAGCAGAGGCGTCCGCCCGCTTTTGGCCGAGAGCTGACGAAGGTGCCGTCTTCCTGCCTCGCCGTCGCGACTGTACATCGATGGCCAAAGTTGCCATTGGCTCACAGCGCTGCACCAAGGTTGGCTTACGGCCTGCTATGCCGTGTTGGGCAACGGAGGGCTTGAATCGAGCTGACTGGAGGCATCGGGCGAACGGCATCGCGCCGCGCGTGGTCGAATCGATTGCAACACCAGACGACAGGAGAAACGCCATGATGGTGAACAAGGCAGCGGTCCTGGCAGGAAAGGACGTGCTGCTCGCGGACTGCGCCAAGCGAGTGCGGGTGTTCTTCGCCGGGCAGTGCGTGGCGGACAGCAAACGCGTCAGGCTCATGCACGAGCGTGATCATCTGCCCGTCTACTACTTTCCGCTGGCGGACATCCGCGACGAGCTGCTGATTCCCTCGGATCGGACCAGCCACTGCCCGCGCAAGGGCGAGGCACGCTACTGGACCGTCCGCGTCGGGGATCGGCTGGCCGAGGATGCCCTCTGGAGCTATCCGGAGCCCCTGGAGGGCTGCCCCGATATCAGTGGGCTGGCCGCCTTTTACTGGAATCGGATGGACGCCTGGTTCGAGGAGGACGAGCAGGTGTTCGTTCATGCCCGCGATCCGTACTCCCGGATCGACGTGCTGGAGAGCTCGCGTCGGGTGGAGGTGAAGCTCGGCGACGTCACCGTCGCCGAGTCGCACCGTCCGGTGCTGCTCGTCGAGACGGGGCTGCCGGTTCGCTACTACCTGCCGAAGCTGGACGTGCGCATGGAGTTGCTGCGCCCCACGGACACTGTCACCGCCTGCCCCTACAAGGGCGAGAC
>JAKDMQ010000212.1 GCA_030452265.1 Nitrococcus sp. | reverse complement strand
TCAGTCGCGCCATAGCCTTCATAAACCCGGCGGTTGAAACGCCGCTCGAAGGCTTCGCGCACCACCGGGTTGAGGCGCTCGGCGCCGGCGACAACGAGTCGCAGGGACTCTAGCATCAGCGGTTGGATGCGCCGATTACGGGTAAACAGGCGCAGGAAGCTCGACGTCGTGCACATGAGCGTTGCTCGGTGGCGGGCGATGGCCTTGGCGCTACCGAGCGCGTCGGTTGGATCGGGGTGACAGACTACCGGAATGCCTTCGATTGCCGGCAGGAAGGTGGTGACGGTCAGCCCGAAGGCGTGGAACAGCGGCAGGTTACCGAGGACCACATCGTCCGGCGCGGTATCGAGCACATCCACCACTTGCTGCACGTTCGCCAGAATATTGCGGTGGCTCAATTCGACGCCCTTGGGCACGCCCTCGCTGCCGCTGGAGAATAGGATGGCCGCGGTCGCGTCCGGGTGCGTGCGCCGACCCCAGAACCGCTCCAGCACGGCGGCGGGCAGGATGCTCGCGGCCGCGAGCGCGAGCAGTTGTTCGAGGGAACCGAGAC
Organism: Nitrococcus sp.; assembly: GCA_030452265.1. Lineage (GTDB taxonomy): Bacteria > Pseudomonadota > Gammaproteobacteria > Nitrococcales > Nitrococcaceae > Nitrococcus. Next base: position 5,407 of record JAKDMQ010000212.1, on the reverse strand, counting down.
CGGCGCGGAAATCCTCCATATTGTGCCGCCGTGGCTGACCGAGCAGCTCCTCGATCTCGATACCGCGGCTGGAGAGGCGTTTGACGAAGCGTTCGGCCGTAATAATGTCAGTGATCCCAGCGCGCTCGATCGCCGCGCGCACGGCCGCCGGCTCGGCGCTGTAGTTCAGATTGACCACGGTGCGCCCGATCAGTAGCGCCGCTAGGTTGGCGATCGTGCCGGCGCTGCCTGGCGGTAACAAAATGCCCAGGCGCGCGCTAGCCGTGTGGCGGCGCAAGTAGCGCGCAAACATCAGCACCGCGGCCAATAGCCGGCGATTGCTCAGCCAAACACCGGTGGAGTCCGCCAGGGCCGGCGCGCTGCCGCGGCGCTTTGCGGTGCGCAACCATGCGGCGGGCAGCGAAGGCAGGGTGCGCGCGTGCCGCTGCCAACAATCGACCGACAGCTCCATCACCGCCTGTTTTGCGCCACCAGCGTCGGTGTCCATGGGCAGCGATGCCCCGAAGCCTACGATCACATCGCGCACGCGCCCTGGCTGGCGGCGGTTACGCAGCCCGGCGCCCGCGCGCGAGAAGCGGCTGCCCCAGAGGCCGTGAATGTAAAACGGCACGATCACGCCGTGCGCTCCGGTGGCGGCACGCTCGAAGCCGCGTTTGAAAGGACCAAGGTGGCCGTTGTGGCTGATCCGGCCCTCGGGGAACAGGCACACGACCTCGCCGGCATCGAGACATTCGCGCACCCCGTTTAGGGCCTCAGCGCTCTGAACGCGCGAGATCGGGATTGCGCCGAAAGCGTCGAGCAGCCAGCGCAAATACCAGCGGTTGTAGATGCCCCGGTCCATGACGAAGCGAATCGGGCGCGGGCTGGCGATCTGAATCATCGCCCAGTCGAGCCAGCTCACGTGATTGCCGAGCAACAGCACGCCGCCGCTCGCCGGCAGTCTATCCAGACCTTGGACATACAGGCGGTAGCGCGCCGCGAACAAACGCGCCACCGCAAAGCGCGCCAGTGGCTGCGGCAATAAGCGGATGCCATAAAACGCCGCCACCAGCGCGGTTACCCCGAGCAGGACGAGCAGCGCGATAGCGCCAAATACCGTGGTCGCGGCGACCGCGGTCAGGCCGAGGAAGGCCAGCATGGCCACGTTTTGAATGAAATTGCTTGCCGCCAGCACACGTCCGAGCCCGGTATGTCCGGCGTTGAACTGCACCAGCGCGTTGAGCGGCACCAGCACGAACCCACCGAGTATGCCAAGGGCAAGAAAGTTAGCCGCGTGCGCCGCCATGCTAGGCAGGCTCGGCACCAGGAACAGCGCGGCGGCGATACCGAGCGCACCCACCGGAATCAGCCCAGTCTCGATGTAGCCGCGCGACCAGCGCCCGGCGAGCAGCGAACCGATGATGATACCGATGCCGGCGCAGGCGATCGTGCCCTGCAGGATAACGGTGTTCTCGACCCCGAGCTGCGCCTTGGCGAAGGCCGGGAACACTGCGACGATCACCTGTGAAATCGCCCAAAAAATGGACAATCCTATGATCGGCAGACGCAGCTCGCGCCGGCTCCAGGCGGCGTGCAGGTTCTCGCGTAGGTAGCCGGCGCTCGCGTAACGGCCCCAGTCGAAGCGCGCCTCGGCGGCGCCCGCTGGCCGCTCGGGCAGGCGCATGGTCAAGACGAATTCGATGGCCGAGGCGGCGACGAGCAGCCAGCCGACCGGCGCGATCATGGCCAGCACAGCGCCGGGCGTGGTGGCGCCCGCCTCCCTGAACAGAGCCTCGAAGGCCACTGAGAAAGCGAAAATGCCGCCCAAGATGGCAACCGTCGTCGCGGCCTGGACCGCCCCGTTGGCCCGGCCAAGCGCCGGCTCACCGACCAGCTCCTTGATGTAACCGTACTTCGCGGGCGAGTAGATCGCACTTTGCAACGCCAGTACGAAGGTGAGCGCAAAGGCGGGCCAGAACCAGCCAAAATAATAACAAACGGTGATCGCAAGCGTATTGCCAACGGCCGCGAGCGCGCTCACGCGCATCACCTTCGGCTTGGCGAAGCGGTCGGCGAGAAAGCCGGCCGGGGTGAACACCAGTACAAAGGGCAATAGGATCAATGCGTTGACCAGTGCGGTCAAGGCAATCTGGGTCGAGCCCTCGAAAGTCTTCAACAGGATGTTCTGGATGATGATCTTGTGCCCAAGATCGACGAAGGCATTGACGAACACCACGGTGATGAAGGGCAGAAAGCCGGCAGTCGCGATGAGGCGTCGCATCGTGTTTTCTCCGTTCGGTTTTGACTGTTGAGCCGATTTCGCGCCAAAACGTATTACGCGACGCTGCTATCGACAATTATTATCTATTTCAGTATTAATTTATGGTGTTGTCGGATGTCGCAGGCGAACCTGAGAGCGCCCAGGTGTACGCTCGTACTCCGTGAACAGCGAGAAGCGCCAGGGCCGCAACGCCACCAGCAGGCTGCCGCCCTCGCGCCGCTCCAGCGGTTCCTCACTGTCGACGGCGAGCTGCTCGTTGAAGCGGCGGACTAAGCGTTCGATTTCGCTACGCAGCCGCGCAATGCCGGCCGGTGAGATCATGCCGGAGACGAAATGCAGAGTGTCATTGGCACCATCGAAATCGCCGCCGAGGTATTCCCGCAGTACACGCTCATGGATAAATCGGCGGATCGGCCCACCCGGCTGCCAGGTGACCTCGCGCGATACCCGCAGCCGCACTTGATCGCCGAGCCGGCGCTCAATGAGCCCCATCGCCTCCAGGTCGCGCAAAAGCAGAATGCCCTCGGGGCGCTCGACCTCGTAATTCGCGACGATGCGGTCGAGATCATGGTCATTGACCAGCAGGTAGAACACGAGCAACAGCTTGGGCCGTTCGATGAGCTGTTGCTCCTGCTCGATTGTCAAGGCGCGCGGCAGCGGATCGAGGCGCTCGGCCCGGCGCACGATCTCCCCGAGCTCCAGCCCCAGTAGTCCGGCAATCGCCTCCAGGCGTTCCAGCGGAAACTGACCCAGCGCGGCTTGGCCGCGGGCAAAAAGCCGCTTGATGCTCGCCTCGCTCAAACCGAGATGCCACGCCACGTCGGCATAGGTCAGCCCGCGTTCGCGCAAGGCCGCTTTAGTGGCGGCAACGATGCGTTGGCTCTGGGACATCGCGTGACCTCGTAGTCAATGAATAGGGCGCCCAAAAGTATAAAAAGCAGATACTAAAAGTCGCTTAGTCTGATACAACGTCGTGTAATCCTTTACCTTTTCTTGGGCTTGTTCAAAGATCAGCCGCGCAATCCAACGACCGGAGACAAGTCCATGAACCTATTGCAACGCATCTCGACCACGGTGGTGGCGCGGATCGATGGCGCGGTCCGCGGCATCGAGAACCACGATGCCATCGTCAGCGCATCGCTCGCCGAGCTTCGCCACGCGATCGCGCAGGCGCGCGTGCGCTTGCAGCGTATCGAAGCCTACCGGGACCAACGCCGGCAACGCTGCGAAATACTCCGCAACCAAGCCACCAAATGGCGCGATCGCGCCACGCAAGCAGACGACGAGGCTATGGGAATCGAATGCCTGCGCCGTGCCCATGCTCGTGAGGCCGAGATTGCGGCGCTCGATCACACCGACGAGCAACAGCGCGCTGTCGAGCGGCGTATGGCCCAGGCGCTGGAACGCCTGGAGCAACGCTACCGCGAGCTGCAATCGCAGCGGCACACGCTGCGCGGGCGTGAGGCCATCGCGCGGGCGAGTGCAAGCGCCGATCGCACGGCCGGGGACGCCGGCGACGTGCTCGAGGAAACCCTCGAGCGCTGGGCGATCGCGATCACCGAGGACGAGCTTGCCGCGGATGCCATGGGCGGGCGCGACGAATTGGCCGAGCGCTTCGAACGCGCCGAACAGGAAGCGGAATTGCGCGCCGAATTGGCGGCGTTGAGAGCCCAAAGCAAGGAGAGCAAATCATGAACAGGTATACCGCTTCGATGAAGAATCCCAGCATCGTGGAAGAGCCCTCAACCGCGGCGCGGCAGCCCGATGCAGCCGAGTCGCTGCTCGGACGTTGGCGCAGCGTCGCGCCCCGCCTGCTGCGCGCACTTGGGGCGGGAGTACTGGTCGCATCGCTGAGCGTGTTTCTGTTCCAGAACTGGGACGATACCAGCGATCTGGGACGCTTCGGTCTGCTGCTCGGGCAGACGGCGCTGCTCATGGCGGCGGGCTTCGCCTGTGCGCGCTACATGCAGGAGCCCAAGGGCGCGCGCATCTTCGTCGCCATTGCGCTCGTGGCGGTGGTTGCCAACTTTGCCGTGCTCGGGGGGCTGTTATGGTCGCGGCAAGCCACGTCCTCCTCGTGGATCGTCGCCGCCACCATCGCGGGCCTAGTGGTGCTCTGGCCGATCAGCCGCATTGGCTTTATGGTATTGGCACGGCATTCGGCGCGGTCCCTGATCTGGGTGTTTTTTGCCGGCACCGCGATCCTGCTGGTACCGGTGCGCGACGCCGTGCCGGCGGCGTTGCTGGCGGGAACGGCAACAGCGGTCACGGTCTGGATGAGCCGCCGCTTACTGCCGCGCGATCCGGCTCTGCGCTCGCCGGAAGGCATCTTCTCCCTACTGCTGCCTCTCGTGCCGGTCGGAGTAATCATTGGCCGCGGTATCTTGTTCTATTCCAACGCCGCGCTCCTCGCTACTACCGGCGCGGCCGTGATCCACGTTGTCCTGCGTGAGGCCGCATTGCAATGCCGCGATGCCGGTTGGCGCAGTTTCCTGGAGAAGGTGAGTGCCGCGGTCGCGGTGCTGATTGGCATCGGAGTGATGGCGGTGGCCGCCGAAACCGGGTGGCTCGCACCGGGAAGTCTGTTGCCCATCGGCAGTGTCGTTACCGGCAGCCTGCTGATCGAGCTTTCATGGCGGTCCAAACACGGCGCGGATGGTAATCGCCTGGCGGGAGCAAGCGTGATCGCGCTGGCTATGGCCGCCAACGCGCTGCTGTTCGACGGCCTTGCCCTGGCCGCGCTGGCCCTGGTGGTGGGGATCGCCGTCGCGGTCTATGGTTTCGTCGAGCGCCAAGCTTGGCTGCTGGCGCCGGCGGCGGTCGCGGGATTGACCGGGCTCGGGAGTCTGGTCTGTTACGCCGCCGATCGAGTCGAGATTGGCGCCTGGGGTATCCTGGCGCTGGTCGGTATCAGCGCCGTCGTTGCCGGCTCGTTCATTGAGCGCGTTGACTTCGCGCGCTGCTTGGGTTTGTGGCGCGCGCATAGCGCGGATTGAATGAGGGGGAGAACATGCGGCGCATTATGGCCTATACGGCCGAATGCGCCCTGCAGCCGACCTACCGTAGGGGCACGGTGCCACCGTGCCCCTACTTAGTGCCCGGCCGAAAACCCCAAAAATCCAAAAACCAGCGCGCGCCCCAGGCGCA
>JAKDMQ010000211.1 GCA_030452265.1 Nitrococcus sp. | reverse complement strand
CTCGATCTGCGCCTCGGCGAGCTGCCGACGCTCGCTGACAACGGCTGGGATGTTAAGCCGCCGGAGCGCGCCCCTGAGCGCACCAACGGGCAGGATAGGGTGACGTTTGACCGCGAGCTGCGGCGCATCGAGGCCGGCAGGCGATCTCTGGTTTGGCGCCAGCCAAGCCGCCATGAGCCTGAAGAGGATGAGGCAGCAGAGGCCGCGGAAGCGGAGTTGGCTGGCTTTTCCGAGCTGGAGCCGATCTCGCGGGACACCGCCAGGGGTGGCCGCACGCGCGGAATACTTCTGCACAAGCTCATGGAGGAGGTGCTGGCGGAGGAGGTGCTGGCCGATGCGCCAGCGCTTCATGCGCGCGCGGCCGAGCTGTTGGCGCAGCTCGTTTCGATGCCGGGCCAACCGTCGGCTGGCTGCAGCTCGCCTGCCGAGCCTGCCGAGGTGGTGCTGCGCACGCTCGCGCTGCCCGCGATCGCCGCGCTGCGCGAGCGCCTGGTTGCGGAAGTTCCTGTCTACGATTGCCAGAGAGCGGGTGAGGCTGCGCGCGTCGAAACGCTGACCTCGGGTATTGCCGATGCGCTCGCCATGGACGCGGGCGGCTGCATCGAGGCCGTGCTCGACTGGAAGAGCGACATTGCGCCAAGCAAGCGTATGCGCCGGCTTTACCGCGAGCAGGTGCGCGCCTATCTTGCAGCAACCGGTGCCAAGCGCGGGTTGGTGGTGTACATGAGCTTGGCCGAGGTGGACGAGATCAGCGTGACCTAACGCGCGCCCTTTCCGTTAGCCCGCACCCCAAACGCGCAATCCGCAAGGATTTAGCTGCCACCCAAGGCCCAGTCAGCCGGCTCCTCGCATAATGGCAGATCCGGGGTTCTGCGGTGCCGCCCGAGCTCGCGCCGGGCGGACTGCAGCGCCGAGCGCAGGCCTTCCTCCACCACCGGATGGTAGAAGGGCAACTGCAGCACCTCGTCGACCGCGAGCCCCTGCTGTATCACCCAGGCGAGCAAATGCGCCAAATGCTCGCCTTCGGGCACCGCCATTTCCGCGCCGATGAGGTGAGCATCAGGAGTGGTTACGTAAACTCGCAGATAGCCGGCATTGCGCCCGGCCATGAGCGCGCGCGCTTGCTGGGAGAAATCAACCTCACCGATGACGATGTCTTTGGTCTCGAGCGCCGCATAACTTTGGCCTACGCGCGCCGCACTGGGCTCGGTGAAGACGATGTTGAGCGCGGCGCGCCGGGTGAGGCACTGCGCCTCGGGATGCATGGCGAAGTAAGCCGCGATGCGCCCATCGTCGGCTGCCTCGTGCAGAATTGGGCGTTCACCATTAACATCGCCGGCAATGTAGATCGGATGCTTGCCAAGGCGTCGCGTTGCCGAGTCAAAAACTGGCATTCCCTGTCGATCGAGCGGCACGTCGAGGTTTTCCAGGCCCAGTCCGTCGAGATTGGGGCGGCGCCCGAGGCTGGCGAGAACCCAGTCCACTTCTATCGCACGGTCACCGGCGAGCACGCGCACCGCTGTATCGCCGCTGGGTTCGAGCTGCACTTCGGCCCCTGTGAAGACTTGCATATCCGCTCGCAGGCTGCGGATCAGCGCCTGAGAGACCTTCGCGTCGGTGAGCCCCGCCACGGTCTCAGCGCGCGTAAAGCCGACGACTTGCAAGCCGAGCTGCGCCAGGGCCTGGCCGAGCTCGGCGCCCACCGCGCCCAGGCCGATTACGGCGACGCGCGGCGATAGGTCGTCCTGCTCGAAGAGGTCATCGGAGGTCAGTACTCGATTACCCAGCTTTCGCCAAGGCTCCGGCAGCACGGGCCGGCTGCCGGTGGCGATGATCGTTGCCTCCGCCTCGATCCGCTCTTGGCCAAGCTCCAGTGTGTGTGCATCGAGAAAGCGCGGGCGTCCTTGCAGGCTGCGTTCACCGAGCGATTCGGCGAGCTGTATCGGCCCGGCGATAAAGCGATCGCGCAGGCGCCGTACCCGTGAGAGCACTGCCGGCAAGTCCACGGCGAGCGCCTCGGTGCCGCGCACACCAGCCTCGGCGAGAAAAGCGCGATGGTGAAAGGCATGGGCTGGCGCGAGCAGGGCTTTGGAGGGCATGCAGCCCACCCGCGCGCAGGTCGTGCCATAAGGGCCGTCATTGATGAGCACCACGTCTTGCGTTACGCGCAGCGCTTCCTTGAGTGCGGTCAGGCCGGCCGTGCCGGCACCGATAATGGCCAAACGTACTCTGCGAGCCATGGCGTCCACCTTTGCTAAGCCCATCTTCAGCATAATCTATGGGCTGCGGCTCTGCCTGGCCAGCGTTGGAGGCGGAGTACGCACGTTATGCCCTGCCGCGCGGCGTGCTGGATTTGAACGCCGCAATGATTGAGGAATACCTGTGTTTCATCACCAACCGCGCTCGCCGTGTGAAGCTCGCGCGCACCGGTGAGTGCGGCAGGCGCCCGGCAGCTACCGACAAGGAAGCGGATGCGGGAGCAACGTACGAGGCCCAGGATGTCTACCCGTGCCCGGCCTGCCCAAGTGGCGTGCTGTGCGCCGGGCGGCTGTTGTCAGCGCCACGGCGGGAGAGCGAATGCTGCCGAATCCCTAGACTGACCCAACGCGATAGCGATCCCGATCACAGGCCCGCGGGCGCATGGGCTTGTCTGCGTCCCAACGACCGAGATTGCCCCGGAGACCCTTATGAAACCGTCACAATCGCCGCCATGAACACCCGTTTGCCGCCCGTTATCGGCGTCGTTCCCAACGCCTCCACCGCTGCCCCAGCCTGTGAGGCGCCTCGGCACCGTCGACACCCGCACGCCTGAGAAATACAATCCCCTTAGAACAAGGCGCCGCGACACACCGATGGACGGCTTAGCCCAACAGACATTTATCCGTCATGCTGCGCACGACGGATAAATGCTTATTAGTTCGGTGGCGCTTCGCGCCACCGAACGGAGGTGGCGATGAGCGGTAAAGCGCGAGATTACGCGCCAAGTTAATTCAGAGAGAACGCCGTGAACGGTGGAGGTTTGGCGCCTAATCTCGCGCTCACTTCGTTCCAGGCAGTGCAGGCGCGCAGCGCCGCCGAACTGGCGATGATACGTCCATCGGAAACCGGGCATCGAGCCCGGCCCCCGATGGACCGCATATTGCCACTCCGTTCGATCCCATGAAGTAGCGCATCGGAGAAGCCCAACATTCCTAGCTGAATATGACAAGAAAAATTCGGGAGTTGGTAAAGGACCTGGCGGAAGCCGGCTTCTATGAGATACAAGGTGGAGGCAAGGGATCGCATCGCAAGTTCACGCATGCACGGTATCCTGGCGCCGTAACGGTCAGCGGCAAACCGCGTGATGACGCCAAGCCATATCAAGAGAAGCAAATTCAACGAGCTTTGGAAGAGATACAGACGTGAAGACAAGCGATAAGTACCACAAGTGGGTAGAGTGGAGTGACGAGGATCAAGCCTACCTAGGAAAATGCCCTGATTTGATCACGGGTATCCATGGTGAAGATCCTCTCCAGGTCTATGGTGAGTTATGCGAGGTGGTGGAGGATGTTATTCAGCATTTTGAATCTGAAGATCGGCCTCTTCCTTCGCCAAGGGTTCGGCCAATGCAAGAGGTAGTGTGAAGGCTTTGGCCAAACATGGCGCTGCACCTGACCGCTGTTTCGCTGGCTCCTATTGTCGCCAGCTCCACGGCGGCAGGTGAGCTTTAGCGTTATCGCGCCGAGCAAAGCTCGGCGTATCTTGTGGGGTGAGAGTCCCCGTGGGGTTCCTGTGGTGCGTTGCCATGAGCAAGGCATGCGGTTAAGGAAACTCATGCCGGACGCTGTAGGACTGGAACAACATGAGCGAACCTCACTGCGGGGAATAGCCAAGCGGGCGCAAGCCTGTAAGGGCCATCGTTTTTGGAACCTGTACCGGGAACTGAATGCCGAGCTGCTTCACCAGTACTGGCGCAGCGACTGAAGAGCAAACACTACCGGGCCAAGCTGGTCCGGCGCTGCTATATCCCCAAGGACGGCGGCGGAGAGCGGCCGCTGGGGATACCGGCGCTTGAGGACAAGTTGGTGCAGCTGGCGTGTGCCAAGCTGCTCAACGCCGTTTACGAGCAGGATTTCTTGCCTGGCAGTTATGGCTATCGTCCTGGGCGCGGGGCTAAGGATGCGGTCAGAGATCTTCGGTTCAACCTTCAGTACGGGGTGCACGAGATTGAGCGTCTTAGCGGCGTTGTGATGCAAAAAGCCATAATCGCGCACCCGGCGCAAGCCGCTGGGCAGCACGTGCCGGGCGATGCGGTACAAGAAGTCCGCAATCGGTAGTGTGCGCAGCACGGTGTTGCCGGTGGCCGATTCGGTATAGCGAAAGCTCATCGTTCGCTTCTCGGGATCCAGTGCCACGAGCTGGCGCCCGCTGATCACCCCGCGATAAGGTAGCGCGAAGGTCTTGCAATGAGGCAAAAGGTATGGCGTAGATACACGCAGAGGGAACTGGGATGCCTACAATATCCATGTTTTACGGAATAGTTATCAGGATGTATTTCGCCCCAAAGGAGCATCCGCCACCCCATTTCCATGTGTATTACAATGAATACAAGGCAACGGTGGATATCCGAACCTGTGAAGTAATTCAAGGTGAATTGCCTCGGAAGCAAGCTCGATTGGTCTCGGCTTGGGCGGAGATTCACAAGGATGAGTTGATGGCGGACTGGGGGCTGGTTATGAATGGTGAGGAGCCTTTCAAGATCAAACCACTGAAATGAGGACAATGGCATGTATCCTGCCGTGAAGAATGTCGAAGCACGAGAAGACTACACGCTATCCATTGAGTTTGATAATGGCGAGCAAGGCGTGCTCGATATGAAAGAGTATCTGGACTTCGGCGTATTCGAGCGACTAAAAGATCTTCAAGCGTTCAAAATGGTAAAGGTCGCATTCGATACGGTAGAGTGGGAAACGGGATTAGACCTAGACCCAGAGTTCGTTTACCAGAAGTGCCGTATCCTCTCACAAGGGGTAATACACAACAAATAGGAATAGGTCGCGCGCAGCCGCCACCTGATTCCGCGTTGAACAAGCCCGGCGCCGGTTCTGGCGAGGATCTTATATCGCGAGGGGGAGTGATCTCGGCTGTTGGTGACAGCCTTTTTCGACGCCGAGCGGGACTGTTACGGCCGTCCCCCGCCGGGCACGACAACGTGCATATGCGGATGAGGCTCCAGATTGCGGGCATGAGTGTGGAGCACTGCCATGAGGCCGATGTCGTCGCCGCACTGGCGACCAAGCCCCTATGCGCGGGCTGGCCATCACGGCGTCGGCGCTCCCGGCCCCGCCGTCGTATTCTGCCGCCGCTCGCCGATCCAGCCGCCGAGGACGCCCGCGAGGAACGGAACCAGCCCGCCGGCTAGTAGGCCGCCGATCGAGAAGTTGCCGGAGATGACCAACGCAATCAGCACGGCCACTGCCGCGGATATACCCGGTTCCAGGATGGTTCGGCCCGCCGACTTCAGGCCGACGATGAAGCCGCCGATCGCGAACACGAGGAAGTTGGCGATGACGAGCAGCGCCACCTGGCCACCGCTGAGCTGGATGTCAGCCGGGTCGGCCGCGCTTTCCAGCTGCGGCGCGAGAAACAGTCCGATCATGATCCCGGCGAGAATGTTGAGCGCAAGCATGATCAGCACGCCGATGCCGATCCATTTCCAGTCGAGATTGCGGGTCATCGAGCGATCCTCCGCGGTAACAGGTGTCATTACAAGGTTAGCAGCTGGTACGCATGACAGATACCTGCCGATCCCGGGTGGACGTCGGCAGGCTGGTTGCTGAAAGTGCCATTCCAGTCTGACCGTGGTTTCGCTATTTCGTTGCTTTTTTTTGCACTACTCTGGCGGTGTGCCGTGCCGACGCTCGGGGTGGCGCGCTCTGGCAGGACACGCCGTGAATACCTCCATGTAGGCTCGACGGCGGCATCCTTGCCGCCGACGGTCCCGC
>JAKDMQ010000210.1 GCA_030452265.1 Nitrococcus sp. | reverse complement strand
TCCTGCAGCATGCGCTTCTCGTTGCGCACGATGATATCCGGTGCAGAAAGCTCCAGTAGCCGCTTCAAGCGATTGTTACGATTAATTACCCGCCTATAGAGATCGTTTAGATCCGACGTAGCGAAGCGCCCGCCATCCAACGGCACCAACGGCCGTAGATCCGGCGGCAGGACCGGCAGCACGGTCAGGATCATCCACTCAGGCCGGTTGCCCGACTCGAGGAACGACTCCACCAACTTCAAGCGCTTGGACAAGCGCTTGATCTTGGACTCCGAGTTGGTTGCCTCAATCTCCTCGCGCAGCCGAGCGGCCTCTTCCTCGAGGGTGCCGCTGCGCAGCAGCTCGAGCACGGCTTCCGCGCCCATCCGAGCGTCGAACTCATCGCCGTACTGCTCGATGGCATCGAGATAGTCCTCATCGGTCAACAGATGGCCGCGCTCGAGCGGCGTCATGCCCGGATCGATGACCAAGAAAGCCTCGAAATAGAGAACCCGCTCGATATCGCGCAAGGTCATATCCAACAGCAGACCGATGCGTGAGGGCAACGATTTCAGGAACCAAATATGGGCAACCGGACTCGCCAGCTCGATATGGCCCATGCGCTCACGGCGCACTTTGGCAAGCGTTACCTCGACGCCGCATTTTTCACACACCACGCCGCGGTGCTTGAGCCGCTTGTATTTACCGCACAGGCATTCGTAGTCCTTCACCGGCCCAAAAATCTTGGCACAGAAAAGGCCATCACGCTCCGGCTTGAACGTGCGATAGTTAATGGTCTCTGGCTTTTTGACCTCGCCATAGGACCAGGATCGAATCATATCCGGTGAAGCCAGACTAATTCGGATGGCATCAAAATCGTCAAGCTGCGCACCGGGCTGCTTGAACAGATTGAGCAAATCTCTCATAACCGCTACCCGTCCAACGTCGTGAAGAGTGAGGCGTAAGAAGTGAGGGGTGGGGAGTCGTCGCCTTACTCCTCACCCCCTAACCTCCCCTAGTCCTGCTCCAGCTCAATGTCGATACCGAGCGAGCGAATCTCCTTGACCAGCACGTTGAAGGACTCCGGCATACCGGCCTCCATCCGATGGTCGCCGTCTACGACGTTCTTGTACATCTTGGTACGGCCCGAGACGTCGTCTGATTTCACCGTTAACATCTCCTGCAGCGTATAAGCCGCGCCATAAGCCTCGAGCGCCCACACCTCCATTTCACCGAAGCGCTGTCCGCCGAACTGCGCCTTCCCGCCCAGTGGCTGCTGCGTAACCAGGCTGTAGGGGCCGGTCGAGCGGGCGTGGACCTTGTCATCCACCAAATGATTGAGCTTCAGCATGTACATGTAGCCGATGGTCACGGGGCGATCGAAGGCTTCCCCGGTACGCCCGTCGTACAAGATGGCTTTGCCGGATTCCGGCAGCCCAGCCAGTCGCAGCATGGCCTTGATCTCGTTCTCATGGGCGCCATCGAATACCGGCGTCGCCACGGGCACGCCGCTGCGCAGGTTCTCAGCGAGCTCGATGATCTCTGGACCCGACAGCGTGCTCAGATCCTCCTGGCTGCCACTGGAGTTGTATATTTTATCGAGGTATTCCCGCAGCTCACTCGTCTGGGCTTGATGCGCATCCAGCATATCGCCAATCTTGCGACCGAGCTCCTTGGCGCCCCAGCCCAGATGCGTTTCCAGCACCTGTCCGACGTTCATGCGTGAGGGCACCCCAAGGGGGTTGAGCACGATATCGACCGGCGTGCCATCCTCCAGGTAGGGCATGTCTTCCATCGGAACGATGGTAGAGATCACGCCTTTATTGCCATGCCGGCCGGCCATCTTGTCACCCGGCTGCACGCGGCGCTTGACCGCCAGATAGACCTTGACCATTTTCAGCACGCCCGGGGCCAGATCATCGCCCGCCGTGATCTTGGCCTTCTTCTCGTTATAGCGGCCATCGAAGACGTCACGCTGCGCCTTGAGCTGCGATTGCGCTGACTCGAGCTGCTGATTGACCTCCTCGTCATGCATGCGGATTTCAAACCAGCGCTCGCGCACGATACCGTAGAGGTAATCTCGACTGACCTCGACTCCGCTGCGCAGGCCATTGGGACCGCCCGCCGCGACCTTGCCCTCCAACAGGCGCTCGAGGCGCGCAAATGCATCATCCTCAAAAATTCGATACTGGTCATTTAGGTCCTTGCGCACATCGGCGAGCTGCCCGGCCTCGATGTCTAAAGCCCGCTGATCCTTCTTCACCCCGTCGCGGGTGAAAACCTGAACGTCGATTACCGTGCCATCCATTCCGCTCGGCACGCGCAAAGAGGTGTCCTTCACGTCAGAGGCCTTCTCACCGAAGATGGCACGCAGTAGCTTCTCCTCCGGCGTCAACTGAGTCTCGCCTTTTGGCGTGACCTTGCCCACCAGGATATCGCCCGACTTGACCTCGGCGCCGATATAGACGATGCCCGATTCATCCAGCTTGGACAGCGCGCTTTCACCAACGTTCGGAATATCCGCCGTGACCTCTTCCGGTCCCAACTTGGTATCCCGGGCAACACAAGTGAGCTCCTCGATGTGGATCGTGGTATAGCGATCCTCCTGCACTACACGCTCCGAGATCAAAATGGAATCCTCGAAGTTGTAGCCGTTCCAAGGCATGAAGGCGACGAGCATGTTTTGGCCCAGGGCAAGCTCGCCCATATCCGTGGAAGGCCCATCGGCCAGTACATCTCCCTGCGCCACCTGCTCGCCGGGGCGCACCAGGGGACGCTGATTGATGCAGGTGTTCTGGTTGGAGCGGGTATATTTGGTCAGGTTGTAGATATCCACACCGGGCTCGCCCGGCGCCGTCTCATCATCGTTGACCCGAACCACGATACGCGCGGCATCCACCTGCTCCACGACGCCGCCGCGATCGGCGATTACGGTGACACCCGAGTCGATCGCCACCGCGCGCTCCATCCCGGTACCGACCAGAGGTTTTTCCGCGCGCAACGTCGGCACCGCCTGACGCTGCATGTTTGAGCCCATGAGCGCCCGGTTGGCATCGTCGTGTTCCAGGAATGGGATCAGCGAAGCCGCTACCGAGACGATCTGCTTGGGGGCGACGTCCATGTACTGCACGCGCTCCGGGGTCACCATGCCGAACTCGTTCTGAAAGCGGCACGAGATCAGATCGTCCAGCAACCGGCCGTCCTCGCTCACGCGTGCGTTCGCCTGCGCGATTACGAAGCGGCCCTCCTCGATCGCGGAGAGGTACTCCACCTCGCTGGTTACTTGGCCATCCAGCACCTTGCGATAGGGCGTCTCCAAGAAACCGTAGCGGTTGGTGCGCGCATACACCGCCAATGAATTGATAAGGCCAATGTTCGGGCCTTCCGGGGTTTCGATCGGGCAGACGCGCCCGTAGTGCGTCGGGTGAACATCGCGCACCTCAAACCCGGCTCGTTCCCGGGTTAGACCACCGGGGCCGAGCGCAGATACCCGACGCTTGTGGGTAACCTCGGAGAGCGGGTTATTTTGATCCATAAACTGGGAAAGCTGACTGGAGCCGAAGAACTCCTTGATCGCCGCCGCCACGGGCTTGGCATTGATCAGCTCCTGGGGGATTAGACCCTCACTCTCGGCGAGGCTCAGGCGCTCGCGCACCGCACGCTCGACGCGCACGAGGCCCACGCGAAAGACATTCTCCGCCATTTCCCCGACGCAGCGCGCGCGCCGGTTGCCAAGGTGATCGATGTCATCCACCTGGCCCTTGCCGTTGCGGATATTGATCAGCTCGCGCAGGACATCGAGAATGTCCTCGTTGCTGAGCGTACCCGAGCCAATGACCTCCTCGCGCCCGACACGCAGATTGAACTTCATGCGGCCAACCGGTGAGAGATCATAGCGGTCTTCACTGAAGAATAGATGCCGAAATAGGTTCTCCGCTGCCTCCCGGGTCGGGGGCTCACCGGGTCGCATCATGCGATAAATCTCAACCAAGGCCTCGAGCTGCGTACGCGTTGGATCACCGCGCAACGTGCTGGAAATATACGCGCCGCGATCGAGATCGTTGACATAAAGCGTGTCGATGCGCTCGATACCAGCATCGCGCATTGCCTGCACCATCTCACCGGTCAGCTCGGTATTGGCGCTCGCAATAATCTCGCCGCTACTCTTGTCCACGGCGTCGTGCGCCAGAACCTTGCCCGTGAGATAGTCATCCGAGAGCTCGAGCTCGGTCAGCCCGCCTCGCTCCATCTGCCGGATATGACGTGCGGTAATCCGTTGGCCACTCTCAACCAGAAGCTCGTTATTGACATAGATATCGAAAGAGGCCGTCTCCCCGCGCAGGCGCTCTGGTATGAGCGCGAGAACAATCTTGTCCTGCCCTAAATGAAACGTGTTCTTATCGAAGAACTGATCCAGGATCTGCTCGTTGTCATAGCCAAGCGCGCGTAGCAATATGGTCGCCGGCAGCTTGCGTCGGCGGTCGATACGCACGAATATCGCGTCTTTGGGATCGAACTCGAAATCGAGCCACGAGCCTCTGTAGGGGATGACGCGGGCAGAGAACAGCAGCTTTTTCGAGGAATGGGTCTTGCCTTTGTCATGATCGAAGAATACACCAGGCGAGCGATGCAATTGCGAGACTATGACCCGCTCAGTACCGTTGACAATGAACGTGCCATTGCGGGTCATGAGCGGCAGCTCGCCCATGTAAACTTCTTGTTCCTTGATGTCCTTGACGGTGCTCGCGTCCTTGTCATAGATCACCAGTCGCACGCGTACTCGCAGCGGGGCCGCATAGGTCTGCCCGCGCAGCTGGCACTCCTTGACATCAAACGGCGGTTCACCAATACGATAGCTCACATATTCCAGCACCGCACTGCCCGAGTAGCTGGAAATTGAAAATACCGACTTGAAAGCCATATGCAGGCCGATGTCCGCGCGCTCCTCAGCACGCTTGTCGAGCTGCAGGAACTCACGGTAAGACTCGATCTGGGTAGCGAGAAGGTACGGAACATCCAGGATCTTTGACTGCTTGCCGAAATCCTTGCGGATACGCTTCTTTTCGGTGAACGAGTAATCCATCGAAGTTCCTCATCAATCTGATTGCGGGGGGTAATCAAAGCATTGGAGAACAACAACCGGCCTCCCGATTCTAGGGTCTGTTGAACCTTGCCACGATGCCGTGGCACGTCTCACGGCCCCAATTACAAATGGGAAAAGGCCGGCAGCTCAACGGCCACCAGCCCGCTCCTCGGTCTCGCGCTCTGTGCGTTTCGCTGCGGCGCCTTACTTGAGCTCGACGCTCGCACCCGCCTCTTCCAGTTTTGCTTTGATCTCGCCGGCTTCCTCTTTAGACGCACCCTCCTTTATTGGAACAGGAGCACTCTCCACAAGTTCCTTGGCCTCCTTCAGTCCGAGGCCGATGAGGGCGCGAGCCGCCTTGATGACAGCAACTTTGTTGGCGCCGAAGCTGCTCAGGATGACATCGAACTCCGTCTGCTCCTCGGCGACCTCCGCGGTTGCGGCCCCGGCTGCCGGTGCAGCGGCCACGGCAGCCGCGGCGGTTACGCCGAACTTCTCTTCCATGGCTTCAATGAGATCAACGACCTCCATTACAGTCATGTTACTGATAGTCTCCAGAATATCGTCTTTGGAAACGGCCATCGTTCATGCTCCTCGGTTAACGCAGTATCTTTTGAGCTCACACCAGCGCAGCAACGCGTAGACCACGGCTCAGTTACCCTGTTTGGCATCGCGTATGGCAGCCAATGTCCGGACCAACTTGCCAGGCACCTCGTGCAGCGTTGTCGCCAGCTTTTGAACCGGCGCGCGCATCGTCGCCATGAGCCGGCTGACCGCTTCCTCGTAAGTCGGCAGGCTTGCTAGACGGTCTGCCTCGGCGGCAGGGTAGAGCTTCCCACCGACCGCGACCATCTTCACGACGAGCCTGGCATGGTCCTTGGAGAAATCCCGTACAACCCGCGCCGCCGACGTCGGATCCTGGCGTGAGAATGCGAGCAGCAACGGGCC
>JAKDMQ010000209.1 GCA_030452265.1 Nitrococcus sp. | reverse complement strand
CCGTGCCTAGGTAGCACAAACGCACGGGGCAGTCGCGGCGCAACTGGTGGGCATCGATGCGGGCCACTTGAGGCGTGATGTCGGCCCGCACACCCATCATGCGCCCGGTAAGCTGATCAGTGAGCTTGAAGGTCTGCAGATCGAGGTCGTGAGCTGCCCCCGTGAGCAATGCCTCCAAATACTCGATCGCCGGTGGCATGACTAAATCGTAGCCCCAGCTATGGTAGCGATCGAGCAACTCGCGGCGCAGGCGTTCCAAGGCAAAGGCGTGGGGCGGCAGAATCTCATCGACCCCGTCAGGCAACAGCCAGCGATTGACTTTGGCAAGCTCATGGTCGATCACGGGCGGGACAACTCCACGATCAGCTCAATGCACCAGGTAGAGCAGGATTACCCCGGCCAACATGGTTACCAAACCGGTGATCCTCAGAGCTCTATCGGTTTGCTCGACGATTTGCAGCATAATGCGCCGCAGGAAACCGGGGCTCATGAAGGGAACGATTCCCTCGATGACCAGCACAAGGGCGACGGCGGTGAGCAGCTCCTGCCCCATTTGCCTGTACTCCCAATCCGATGTGCAAATAGGCGACGGATCAAGCGCAGTTACGGCTTTTCCTCGCCTAGGCCGAAGTATCGGAGGAACTTCGCATCCGGTGACAGCACGAGCAAATCATCCTTGCGATTAAAGGAACTGCGATACGCGTTCAGGCTTCGATAGAAAGAATAAAACTCCGGATGGCGGCTATAGACCTTGGCATAAATCTCGGCCGCGCGGGCATCACCTTCGCCGCGGATCGTCTGCGCCTCGCGACGGGCATTAGCCAGGATGACCCGCTTGCGCCGATCCGCTTCCGCGCGTATGCGCTCGGCTGCCTCCTTGCCCTCGGCGCGAAATTCGCGGGCCGCGCGCTCACGCTCTGCCCTCATCCGCTGGTATACCGATTCGGTGACCCCCTCCGGCAAATCGACCCGCTTGATACGTACATCCACGACCTCTAGGCCGAGTGATTTGGCTGCCTTATCGGTTTTGCGCTGCAGGATGTTCATGATCTCGACGCGGTCACTCGAGACCACTTCGTCAATAGTGCGCTCGCCGAACTGATCGCGCATGGCGTCCCTCAAGATCTCCGCTAGGCGCAGATTGGCGCGCTGCGCATCACCGCCTACGGTGACGTAGTATTGGCCGACATCCGCGATTCGCCATTTCAAGAATGCATCGACGATCACGTTCTTTTTCTCGACCGTCATGAACCGCTGTGGCTCTTGATCCAGGGTATGGACCCGGGCATCGAATTTCTTGACGCCGTTAATGAGCGGCCACTTGAAATGCAGCCCAGGGGGGATGTCGGTGGCGACGATCTCGCCCAGGCGAAATTTGATTGCCGTTTGCGCCTGACCGACGGTGTAGGTTGCAGTGTAAAAAAATACCAGCGCGAGCAGCGCCGCGATCACGATAATAGGCATAAACTTCTGGAGCTTCTGCATCGGCATTAGCGGACCCCTCTCGAACGCGTACGGCTGCTCTCTCGGCTGAAGGCCGCCTCGTCATCCTTTGCGGGAGGCGCGGGCGGGGCGGCGTTTGTATCCGCCGTGCTCGCCTTGCCCTTGTCCTGCACGCGGCGGGAATGCTCCAACATGCGGTCCAAGGGCAGATACATGAAAGGTTGGCCGCCGCCCCCATCGCCCACGACCACCTTGGCGCTCTTGGAGAACACCTCTTGCATCGTCTCGAGGTAGAGCCGCTCGCGCATGATCTCCGGCGCCTTGACGTATTTGCTAGCGATCTGGCTGAATCGGTCGGTCTCACCCTTGGCCTGTGCGATGACTTCCGCTTTGTAGCCTTGCGCCTGTGCGCCAATTCGCGCCGCTTGGCCCTGGGCCTTGGGGATGACCGCATTACGATAGCCTTGCGCTTGGTTGATCAGGCGCTGCTTATCCTCACGCGCCTTGTTGACATCGGCGAAGGCGGGCTGGACCGGCTCGGGCGGCTGGATATCCTGAATGGCCACCGTCACCACTTGGAGGCCGAGATCATAGCGCTTGATGATGTCCTCGATCACCGCGTGGGTCTGCGCGGCCACCTCCGCTCGGCCTCGTGTCAGAACGAAGTCCATCTTGCGCTTGCCCACGACCTGGCGTAAGGCACTCTCGGTTACGTCCTTCAGGGTCTGCTCCGGATTACGAAAGTTAAATACGTATTGGGCCGGATCGCCGACGGAATACTGCACGGCGATCTGCGCGTTGACGATATTCTCGTCCTTTGTGAGCATCAGCGCCTCGCTGGGCACATCCCGGGTGTTGCCAGGGCTCATGGCCTCATATCCGACTGTGATCCGGCGCCGCTCCGCTACATTGACTCGAATCACCTGCTCGATGGGATAGGGCAGATGCCAGTGCGGGCCAGGCGAGGTGGTCACCGTGTAGCGTCCGAAGCGGGTTTCCAGCCCCCGCCAGCCCTCGTCAATGATGTAAAAGCCCGAGGCGAGCCAAATAGCCACCCCGATCGCCACAACGACGGCGATGCCCATCATCCCCGAACCGCCGCGGCCCGGCTCCCCACCGCCGCCGTCGCTTTTGCGGAACAGCCGCTTGAAGCGCTCCTTGAGCTTGCGGACGAGCTCGTCGAGATCAGGCGGCCCCTGGTCATCGCGCTGCCCACCCCATGGGTCCCGGTTCCCACTCCCCGGATCGTTCCAGCTCATGTACTACTCCGTTGTTGCTTTGCGCGCACCCCGGCCTCAGCAAACTTCACTCGTAGGCCGCAAGCGATCCCGCGGTAGCGAGCCGCCATTCACCAGTTCAAGAGAGATTGAGGCCTATTGCCGAGGCAATCGGCACCCCGGATAGGGGCACAAGGCGCAACTATAAAGAGCCCGGTGTTGTTACCGCAACACACGCGTTTAATGATCCGGCGGCCACAGCTCGACGTCTGGCCCCTCGTGCCGGCGCAGCCGGGCCCATTCGCGTTGCGGCAAGTGCACCTCCAACTCACAGATGCCCTGCTCGCCGATGTGCTCATCGAGCACCTGACCGAGCGTATAGAGCCGAGCGCGCAGGCGGCCCTCGGCGGGTGAGAGCCGGACGCGACCATGCACGTGCGCGCCACCGATACGCTCCGCAATCGCCGTTCTCAGCAGTTCCATGCCCTCACCGGTATGGGCTGAAACCCAGACGGCCACCGCTTGGCCGCTTGCGTCGCGTTCGAGTCGAGGCAAACCGCCGTTCAGGTCGAGCTTGTTGAAAACCCAAAGAGTCTGAATGTTGCCGGCACCGATATCCAGCAAGACTCGATCCACCTCATGCATGGTCGCCTCGCGCAGGGGATCGGCGCTATCGATCACATGCAGCAGCAAATCCGACTGCGCGACTTCCGCTAAAGTCGAGCGGAAGGCGGCAACCAGTTGATGCGGCAGCGCACGAATGAAGCCAACCGTGTCGGCGACGATCGCCGGTTGCGAGCGCGGCAGCTCGATGCGGCGCAGGGTCGTATCCAAGGTCGCAAACAAAAGATCCGCGGTGTAGGCGTGGGATGCGACCAAGCGGTTGAACAAGGTAGATTTGCCGGCATTCGTATACCCTACCAACGAGATCGTCGCAAGCTCGCGCTTGCGCCGAGATTGCCGGCCTTGCTCGCGCTGGCGATGTACCTTGGCAAGGCGCTTCTCGATCTGCTTGATGCGCTGCCCGAGCAAGCGTCTGTCCAGCTCGAGCTGCGTCTCTCCAGGTCCGCGCAGGCCGATGCCGCCCTTCTGGCGCTCCAGGTGGCTCCAACCTCTTACCAGGCGGCTTGCGATATGGCGTAGCTGGGCCAGCTCAACCTGTAGTTTGGCCTCGTGAGAGCGGGCGCGCTGGGCAAAAATATCGAGAATCAAGCCGGTACGATCCAGCACCCGAACACCTACGGCCTGCTCCAGATTGCGCTCCTGGACCGGAGAGATCTCATGATTGATCAAAACCAGGTCAGCCCCTGTGTCGCGAATCCGCGCCGCGAGGTCGCTCACCTTGCCCTTACCGACGAAGTAGCGAGCGTCAGGAGCCCAGCGGCGGTTGCCGAGTCTGCCCACCACCATCGCGCCAGCCGCCTGCGCCAGTGCGGTCAGCTCCGCAAACGCCGCGTCGGTGTCGATGCCACCCAACTGGACCAGGATAGCCCGTTCGCCGCCGTCCGGACGGGTGAAGAGCCGGGCAGGCGCCGTGCCTGCCCGCACGAGATCAGTATTTGTTTCCGATGTCGTTGTTACTGCGGTCATCCGCCTGATGGGGTCTGATGTTGCGCGCCGGCACGATAGTGGAGACGGCGTGCTTGTACACCATCTGACTAACGCTATTGCGCAGCAAAAGCACGAATTGGTCGAACGATTCAATATGGCCTTGCAGCTTGATGCCGTTCACCAAATAAATCGAGACTGGTACCTTTTCTTTGCGAAGGGCGTTGAGAAACGGCTCCTGCAGTGATTGGCCCTTGGCCATTCCAGTGACTCCTCGCGCTCTCGGCGATTTGTTGTTATCCGGGCTTGTCATGGCATGCCCGCCGTCGCGTTCTTCCGTGGATACCGAAGCATCCGAGCCTTTGTATGGTAGCATAGCAGTATTACTTGGGGTTTACCCTAATAGTCATCCAACTTTTGTTTCAGCCTGGCAACAACGCGAACGTGCGGCTCATTGCTATCGAGCCAGTGCGCTTCGCGCTCGCGCCGCAGCCATGTGAGCTGTCGTTTGGCATAGTGCCGTGTGGCGATGATTGCGCGCTCGACCATGGTAGCGTAATTATAGCCTCCATCAAGATAGTGCCACACCTGCCGGTAGCCTACCGCCCGCATCGACGGTTTGCTCAAATCCAGCGCGGCGCGGCGGCGTAGCGCCGCTACTTCATCCACGAAACCCGTGGCGAGCATCTCATGAAAGCGCAGCTCGATGCGCCGGCGTAAAACGTCGCGCACCGATGGTGCTATGATAAATTTGATCAAGGGATAAGGGAATTGTTCCGTGACTTGTTTGCGGGTCAGGCAAGTCAGTGATTCCCCCGCCAAGGCGTACACCTCTAAGGCTCGCTGAATGCGTTGCGCGTCATTGGGGTGCAAGCGGGCCGCGCTTTCAGGATCGATCCGCGCCAAGCGAGCGTGCAGCGCGGGCCAACCGGCACGCCGCGCATCCCGTTCGAGAGAGGCTCGAAGCCGCTGGTCGGCCGCGGGCAAGTCCGCCAACCCTTCGGCTAGGGTGCGAAAATACAGCATACTGCCGCCGACTAACAGCGGGATCCGCCCCTGGCTGTGAATCGCTTTGATCTGGGATAGTGCTTCGTTGCGAAACTCGGCCGCCGAATAACACTGTTCGGGATCACGAATATCGATGAGCCGATGCGGTGCAATCGCCAGGATTTCCGCGGGCGGCTTGGCTGTACCGATGTTCATGTCGCGATAGACCAGTGCCGAGTCGACACTGATGATGTCACAGGGCAGTGCCGCGGCGATCTCCACCGCGAGCGCGGTTTTGCCGGATGCCGTCGGGCCCATGAGGAAGAAAACGGGAGCTGATTTCGCCATAAGGGCCTGTTGACATTCACCGACCGCGCAGAAACAGTTTATCCAAGTCCGTTAAAGCAAGCCGCGTCCAAGTGGGCCGGCCATGATTACACTGGCCAATGTTGGGCGTTCGCTCCATTTCGCGCAGCAGCGCGTTCATTTCCGCAACCGTGAGCCGACGGTGCGCGCGCACCGCCGCGTGGCAGGCCATGGTAGCGAGCACCTGATTGATTACTGTCTCGAGCTGGCCGGCCCCTGCCCCTTGCTGCATCAGCAGAGCGCCCAGTATATCCCGCAGCAGCGCCGCGCCATCGACCTGGCGCAGTAGCGCGGGGGTTCGGCGCAGCAGGAGCACGTCTGGGGCGGCGCGATCGACCTCGAGCTGCAAACCCGCGAGAAGCTCGCCGAGCTCCTCCGCGATATCCGCCTCCGCGGGTGTGACGGCAACTCGCAGCGCCACCAGCAAGGCCTGTCCGGTGAGGCCATTCTGACCGAGCTCGTCTTTGAACCGC